>JBFGNS010000116.1:0-13656 GCA_041574955.1 Thermoanaerobaculia bacterium
ATCATGAGAAAGGCGGCGGCCGGCGGCCGCCGCCCGACGATCGTAGCACCGTCGTCAGCGCGCCGGACCGCCGCCGGCGACGGTCAGTCGGCCGGGCGGTCGTTGAGGCCCCAGTCGTAGTCGAGGTACCGCACCCGGGGGTCCCGGCGACGCAGCTCGGCGGCGCGCTCCGGCGGCAGCTGCGAGTACACCCAGTCGGCGACGCCGCCGCGGGCGAAGAACGCCACCACCGTGCTGCCGCCAGTGAAGTCGCCGGCGTACCACTTGAAGATCGACGACAGCCACAGGGTGTCGCTCGCCGCGTCGTGGCGCATTCCCTTCTCCGGGTCGGCGAGAAAGCGGGCGGTCTGCGCCGCCAGCTGCTGCTCGAGCCGTTCGGCGCGATACGGCTCGCCGAGCAGGTCGGGGCAGCTGGTCGAAGCGCACACCACCGCGAAGTGCACCCGGGCATCGCCCAGGTCCCGGCCGCGGGTCTCGATCTCGTCGAGGGTCATCGACCCGCCCGCGACATCGAACACCAGGCGGTCGAAGAAGCCCTCGACGTCGCGCACCGAGCCGATTCCGGGGTAGTACTCGAGCACGTGGTGAAGGACCACCGCGTTGTAGGCGTTGCTCCAGAAGGCGATCTGCTGCTGCCGGCTGCCCAGCTCCGGCCGCACCGCCGGCAGCGACGCGAGGTAGCGGTCGAGGTCGCTCCGATCGGCCGCCAGCGCGGCGTAGTCGACGCCGCCGTCGCGCTCGTAGGCGGCGAGCACTCGCCCCCACGCCTCGACGTCGCCGGTCGCCGCGCCGGCCTCGCCGGAGCTGGCCGGCGACGGCCCGCAGCCGGCGACGAGCTGCGCCGTCGCGACCGCCGCCGCCAGCCGCGCGGTCCGCCGCCTGCCGCTGCCCGATGAGGCCATCGCCGGACTATACGCGATCGGCCCCGACGCCGGATTGACGGGCTCGGGCGCGCCAATGCGCTAGGATGCTCGCTCCCATGATCACCGAATCCGCGCGAGAGCGGTGGGAGAAGTTCGAGCAGTTCGTCCGCTCGCACGACGGCGGCGGCCGCTGGCTGGTGCTGACCCACGACAACCCGGACCCGGACGCGATCGCCGCCGCCGCCACCCTCGGGCGCATCCTGCGGCTGGCCTTCCGGCACCCCGTCACCACCGGCTACGGCGGCATCATCGGGCGCGCCGAGAACCGCGAGATGGTGCGGGTACTGGGCATCCACCTCACCCACTCGCGCCACATCAAGTGGCGGCACTACCGCCACGTGGCGCTGGTCGACTGCCAGCCCGGCACCGGCAACAACCAGCTGCCGGAGGACCGCGTCGCCGACCTGGTGTTCGACCACCATCCGATGCGCCGTGCCACCCAGCAGGTGGCCTATGCCGACATCCGGCCCGAGTACGGCGCCACCGCCACCATCCTGGCCGAGTACCTGCTGGCCAGCGGCGTCGAGGCCAACAAGCGCATCGCCACCGCCCTGGTCTACGCCATCCGCTCCGAGACCCAGGACTTCGGACGCGAGTTCGCCGGCGTCGACAAGGCGGCGTTCGACCTGTTCTTCCCAAAGGTCGACATCCGCGCGCTGGCGCGCATCCAGGCGCCGCGGCTGCCGCTGAGCTACTTCCACACCCTGCACCAGGCGCTCGAGAACCTCGAGGGCGTCAGCACATTGGTGGTCAGCCACCTCGGCCAGGTGAAGCAGCCCGACATCGTGCCCGAGATTGCCGACCTGCTGCTGCGGCTCAAAGGCAAGACCTGGTCGGCCTGCACCGGCTTCTACGAGGACCGGATGTACGTCTCGCTGCGCACCACCAACCCGCGCGCCGACGCCGGCCGGCTGATGCGCCGGCTGCTCGGACGGCGCGGCAAGGGCGGTGGCCACGGCATGATCGCCGGCGGCTGGATCGAGATGGCCAAGGCGGCGCGCTCCGATCCCCAGAGCCTGCAGCGTCACGTCGCCCGCCGCCTGGCCCAGCTGCTGAAGAAGAACCCCGAGAAGCTGGCGCCGCTCAAGCTGCAGAACGGCGCCTGAGCGCGCCGCGTCCGGCGCCCGCGCGCCGGGCTACCGCCGGCGCCGGATCAGCCGCCGCAGCCGGCCGGCGCTGACCCGCAGCTTGGCGACCGGCCGGCCGTCGCGCAGCAGCACCGGCACGACGTCGCTGTAGCGCTCGGCCAGCTCGGGCTCGCGGTCGACGTCTCGTACCCCGTAGCTGAGACCGGCGGCATCCAGCAGGGCCGCCATCTCGTCGCACAGGTGGCAGCCGTCCCGGCTGACGAGCTGCCAACGCTGGTCGGGCGCCCGCTCTCCGGGCTCGGGGCTCACTCCCATTCGATGGTCGCCGGCGGCTTGCTGGTGACGTCGTAGACCACGCGGTTGACCCCGGGCACCTCGTTGACGATGCGGTTGGCGACCTCGCCCAGCAGCTCGTGCGGTAGCGGGCTCCAGTCGGCGGTCATGAAGTCCTGGGTCTCGACCGCGCGCAGCGCCACGACGTTGTCGTAGGTGCGGAAGTCGCCCATCACGCCGACCGAGCGCACCGGCAGCAGCACCGCGAACGCCTGGCTCACCTTGTCGTAGTAGCCGCGGCGCCGCAGCTCCTCGAGGAAGATGGCGTCGGCCTCCTGCAGCAGCGCGACGCGCTCACGGGTGACCTCGCCCAGCACGCGCACCGCAAGGCCTGGGCCGGGGAACGGGTGCCGGCCGATGAACTCCTCGGGCAGGCCGAGCTCGCGGCCGAGCTGGCGGACCTCGTCCTTGAACAGCCAGCGCAGCGGCTCGATGAGCTCGAAGCCGAGCTGCTCGGGCAGACCGCCGACGTTGTGATGGGTCTTGATCACCGCCGACGGCCCCTTGACCGACACCGACTCGATGACGTCGGGATACAGCGTGCCCTGGGCCAGGAAGCCGACGTCGCTGAGACCGGCCGCCTCGTGCTCGAACACCTCGATGAAGGCGTGTCCGATGATCTTGCGCTTCTGCTCGGGGTCCTCCACCCCGCGCAGCGCAGTCAGGAACTTGTCGCCGGCGTCCACCACCTGCACCGGCAGACGCAGCTCCTCCCTGAGCCCGTGGTGCACCTGAGCGGCCTCGCCCTTGCGCAGCAGGCCGTTGTCGACGAACACCGCGGTCAGCCGCTCGCCCACCGCGCGGTTGAGCAGCGCCGCCACCACCGAGGAGTCGACACCGCCCGAGATGGCGCACAGCACCCCCCGTCCATCCACCCGCTCGCGCACCGCCGCCACCGCCTCGTCCAGGTACGAAGCCATCGCCCAGTCGCCGCGCGCGCCGCAGATGCCGAACAGAAAGTTGCGCAGGATCTCGCCGCCCGACACGGTATGCGACACCTCGGGATGAAACTGGATGCCCCAGATCCGTCGCTCGCTGGACTCGATGGCGACCGCCGGAGCGTTGGCGGTAGCGGCGCAGACGGCGAAGCCGGGCGGTGGCCGGCGCACCCGGTCGCCGTGGCTCATCCAGACCGTCTCGCGCTCGGCCAGACCGGCGAAAAGCTCGCCGTGGTGTCGTAGCTCGATGCGTGCCCGGCCGTACTCGCGCTGGTCGGAAGGCTCCACCTCGCCGCCCAGCTCGCGCGCCAGCAGCTGCATGCCGTAGCAGATTCCCAGCACCGGGACGCCCAGCTCGAGCAGGGCGGCGTCCATCGCCGGCGCGTCCTGCTCGTAGACGCTGCCCGGGCCGCCCGACAGAATGAGGCCGATCGGCCGCCGCGCCCGCACCTCGTCGGCGGGCACGTCGCACGGCAGAATCTCGCAGTAGACGCGGTTGTCGCGCACGCGGCGCGCGATCAGCTGCGTGTACTGGCTGCCGAAATCGAGCACCAGCACCGTCTGGTGGTCGCCCGTCGGCCGTTCGCCGGCGTGGGCCGTCGGCGGGCTCAGAGCGCCGCCTCCGGCTTGAGCTGACGGGTCATCAGCCGGCGGATGGCCTCGCGCGGCGGCGTGCCGTGGTACAGGATGCCCATCATCTGCTCGGTGATCGGCATCTCGACGCCGGCGCCACGCGCCAGCCGGGTGATCGAGACCGAGTTGCGCACGCCCTCCGCCACCATCGAGGTGGCGTGCTGGATCTCGTCGAGGGTCTTGCCGGCCGCCAGCTGCATCCCCGTCTGCCGGTTGCGCGACAGGCCGCCGGTGCAGGTCAGAACCAGGTCGCCCAGCCCGGCGAGCCCCGAGAAGGTGCGCGACTGCCCGCCGCAGGCCACGCCCAGCCGCACCATCTCGTGCAGCCCGCGCGTGATCAGGGCCGCCAGCGTGTTGTGCCCCAGGCCCAGGCCGGTGGCCACGCCGGCGGCGATGGCGATGACGTTCTTGGCGGCGCCCCCCAGCTCGACGCCGACCACGTCGTGCGAGGTGTAGAGCCGGAAGCTCTCGCTCGCCAGCAGCGTCTGCAGCCGCGCCGCGACCTGCGGCTCGCCCGACGCAACCACCGCGGCGCTGGGCACGCCCGCCACCAGCTCGACCGCGAAGGTCGGGCCGGACAG
The DNA here is from genome assembly GCA_041574955.1 of Thermoanaerobaculia bacterium. GTDB lineage: Bacteria > Acidobacteriota > Thermoanaerobaculia > Multivoradales > JAHEKO01 > CALZJC01. Next base: position 4,497 of record JBFGNS010000116.1, read on the forward strand.
CACCGCGAAGTCGGCCGGGCGCCCGGCGCGGGCCGCCTCGTCGGCGCTGACCTCGCTCATCCGGGCCAGGCTCTCGGATTCGATGCCCTTGGTGGCCGAGACCAGCGTCAGCCGGCGTCCGTCCGGCGCCGCCGCCAGCAGGGCTCGCACCGCCTCGCGGAAGCCGTGCGACGGCACCACTACCAGGATGGTGTCGAGCCCGGCGAGCTCGCCCAGGTCGGCGGTCGGCGTCAGCGCGGCCGGCAGCTCGACGTCCGGCAGGTAGTCGGCGTTGACGCGGGAGGCCGCCAGCTGGCGCGCCAGCTCGGCGCGCCGGCACCACAGCGCGACCGGCTGGCCGCCGCGCGCCAGGTGCACGGCGAGCGCGGTACCGAACGAGCCCGCTCCCAGGACACCGATTCTCTCAGCCATCTACGCTTCCCCGACGCGGCAAGCTTGTCACACCCCGGCTGCCCGGGCGGCGGTCAGCGGCAGCCGCGCCACGGTCTCGTAGCGGGCGCCGGCGGGCTCCAGGTGGCTGCGTATCAGCGCCACTGCGTCGGCCACGAACGGCGGCCCGAGCGGGCCGTCGAGTCCCTGCCGCCAGCGCTCGGCCGCCGAGGGAGGCCACGGCCGCCGGCAGCGCGCCAGGGTGAGATGGGGGTGGAAGCGGCGCCTCTCGGGCGGCCGGTCGAGGCTCTGCGCCACCGCCCGAGCGACGCCGACCTGCAGCCGGACCAGCGCCTCGCACCGCGAGAACCCCACCCAGACCACCCGCGGGCGGCCGGCCGGGAAGCTTCCGCCGCCGGCCAGCTGCAGGTCGCACGGCGGATGGCGGGCCGCCACCTCTCCGAGCGCCGTGGCCAGCGGCTCCACCGCCGCCGGCTCGGTGTCGCCGAGGAAGACCAGCGTCAGGTGCAGGCTGGCAGGCGGCAGCCAGCGCGCCGCGGGCAGCCGCGAGCGCAGGCTGGCGGCCCTGGCCAGCGCCTCGGCGCGAGCTCCCGGAGGCAGCTCCAGCGCGACGAACAGCCTCATCCGCGGTCGGCCGGGACCGCGGCGCCGATGAGGCGCCGACGCAGCATGTCGAGCGCCCACTGGCTGCTCAGCTGCCGGACACGAGTGCGATCGCCGGGCAGCCGCAGCCGGCGGTGCACGACGCCGACACCCTGGGGCCCGGCGAGCGCGAAGTGGACGGTGCCGACCGGCTTGGCCTCGCTGCCGCCCCCCGGACCGGCGATGCCGGTGATGGCCAGCGCCCAGTCCGCGCCCAGCACGCGGCGGGCACCGCTCGCCATCGCCTCGGCCACCGGTCGGCTGACCGCGCCGTGCCGGGCGACGAGATCTTCCGGCACGCCGAGAGCGGTGGTCTTGAGTCGGTCGGCGTAGGCCACCACGCCGCCGACGAACCAGGCGCTGCTGCCGGCCACCCTCGTCAGCCGCTCGGCCACCAGACCGCCGGTGCACGACTCGGCGGTGCCCACCGTCGCGCCGGCGTCCGCCAGCAGACCGCCCACCACCTCCTCGAGGGTGATCTCGGGACGCCGGCCGAAGACCGCGTCGCCGAGCAGCTCACCGACGCGCGCCGCCATCGTCTCGAGCTCGCCGGCTCGGGCGGCCGACAGCCGCACCCGGATCTCACCAGGTGAGGCCAGCACGGCGATGCCCGCGCGCCCGAACTCGGCGTAGGCCGGCGCCAGCCGCTCTTCGACGGTCGACTCCGGCACGCACGCCACCTTGAGCGTACGGGCGTGACGCGGCTCGCCGCCCGCCCGCTCGGCCAGCCAGGGCTCGAGCGACCGGGCGATCAGGCCGTCGAGCTCGTGCGGCACACCGGGGAACAGGAACAGGCAGCGACCGTCGACCTCGAGCCGCAGGCCAGGCGCCGTGCCGCGGCGGTTGGGAAGCACCTCGGCGCCTTCGATCACCAGGGCCTGGCGGCGGTTGACCTCCGGCATCCGCATGTCGAAGCGCTGGAACTTGGCTCGGATGTCCTCGATCAGCGCCGGGTCTTCGACCAGCGGTCGCCCGAGCGTGGCGGCCGCCGCCTGACGGGTGACGTCGTCCGCGGTCGGCCCCAGGCCGCCGGTGACCAGCACGAGGTCGGCCGCCGCCAGCAGCTCGCCCAGCAGGATGCCGATCTCCTGCTCGTCGTCGCCCACCACCGCCTTGCGGCACAGCTCCACGCCGTACCGCTCGAGCGCCGCGGCCAGGCTCAGCGAGTTGGTGTCCAGACGGTCGGTTCCCAACAGCTCCGAGCCGATCGCCAGCACCGCCGCACGCATGAGCGAATGATAGCCCGCTGCGGCCGCCCGGACGGCGCCGGCGAGCGGCCAAATTGACTCCCCCGCGGGCCGCCCGTAGGATGTTTTGATGCGTCACCGTGTCACCGTTGCCGTGCTCGCGGCGCTGCTCGCCGTGCCTACCGCTCCGGCCGCGGCGGCGCGACGCGCCGCCCCCGCCGAGCTGCTGCAAGCGGCCGGCGAGGGCCAGGGCCTGGTGCTGCGCACCCAGGCCCGCCGCAGCTGGCTGGTGAGCCCCGAGGGCCGGCGCCAACGCCTGCCGGTGCGACGCGGCGAGTCGTTGACCGAGCTGGTGGAGTACGCCCGGGGCTGGGCGGCCGCCGGCACCCGGGCGACGGACGGCGGCAGCGACCTGCTGGTGCTGGTCGACGGCGCCGCCGGCGTCGAGCGGCTGCCGCCGCCGCCGCAGCGCACGGCAGCCGTCCGGGTAGCGCCGGTGCCGCTGGCTTCGGACCACGGCTTCGGCGGCGTCGCCTGGCTCGAGGGCGACGACCCGATCTCCTACCAAGTGCGGGTCGCGGACTGGTCCGGTGCCGACTGGTCGCCGCCGGAGGCGGTGTCGGGCCCGGCCGCCGGCGGCCACGCCGGCCTGGTGGCAGCCGTGCTCGACGACGGCGGCTGGCTGCTGGTCTGGTCGGCGGGTGACGGCCGCTCGGGCGGGGAGTTGTGGTGGTCGGTGCGGCGAGGCGGCGGCTGGAGTGAGCCTCGGCCGGTGACCGACCCCAACCGCGTGCCCGACATCACCCCCACACTGCTGGCGACGCCCGGCGGCGGTGCCCTCCTGGTGTGGGCGCGGCAGACGAGGGGCGGCTACCGGCTGCTGGCCGCCAGCTTCGACGGGAACGGCTGGAGCCCGGCGCGGCCGCTCGGCGGCGTGGGGGGCGTCTTCCCGCGCTTCGTCTCGGTGGCGGGCACCAGCCTCGTGGTGGCGCGTGCGCCCGGCGGCTGGGCGGTGCTCGAGGTCGACCGTGGCGGGTACCTGCGGCGGCACGAGTCCCACGCGGCGAGCACCGCTCGCCGGCCCGTGCTGACGCTCGACGAAGACGGGTTGGCGCTGGCCTGGGACCGAGGCAGCGACCGGCTGCGTCTCGGCTGGCAGGTGGAGCCGTGAGATCGCCGCTGCGCGGGCTGGCGGCGCCGGTCGCCCTGCTGGCGGTGTGCGCCGTGCCGGCGGCGGCCCAGGACGAGCGGCCAAAGGTGCTGTGCATGGGCGACAGCATCACCCTCGGCGGGCCGCCGTTCGACGAGGAGGACATGGGCGGCTATCCGCGCCGCCTCCAGCCGCTGCTGCGGCGCGGCGGCCTGACCGACATCGTGGTCGAGAACCACGGCGTCGGCGGCGACGACACGATGGAGGCACTCGCCCGGCTGGGCTCGGTGCTGGCCCGTGGCCGCGACGGCGACATCTTCATCCTCAAGCTGGGCACCAACGACATCGAGCTCATCGCCGGCGGCAGGATGCTGTACGACGACACGATCGCCAACCTGGACCTGATGCTCGACTTCGCCGAAGGCTCCGGCCTGCGGGGGATCCCCGCCACCATCGTCCCGCGGCTCCCCGGCGGCCTCACCGACCGCTCGAACGGGCGCACGTACGAGCTGAACCAGCGGATCCGTGAGGACGCTCACCGCCAGCGGCGGGAGCTGATCGATTTCTGGGACGCCTTCCCCTACCGCTCGGCGCATACCTTCGCCGCGCTCTACTACGCCGGCCCCGACCCCGTCGGCCACCCCAACGCGGCCGGCTTCGATCGCATGGCCGAGGTGGCTGCCGCCGTGGTCCTCGACGGCGACGGACAGCGGCCGGTCGACGGCCGCCTGCGCTCGCCGCTGTTCGTCGACGGCGTCGCGCCCGCGCTGGGCGACGGCGCGGTGTTCGACATCGACCTGTACGACTTCGGCTCCGGCATCCAGCTCTCCACCGCCACCTTCAGGATCAACGGTGCCGCCATTCCGACCATGGTGACCGGCAACGCCCGGCTCGCCACGCTGCTCGCCGAGTGGGACGGCGTGCGCCGCTGCAAGGCGGTGGTGACGGCCTACGCCGAGGACCGAGCCGAACCACCAAACGAGCTCGAGTTCGCGATCGCCACCTACCCGGTCCAGGGAAGCACGCTGATCTCCGGCGACGGCAACGGCGACTGCCGGGTGGACGGCCGCGACCTGGTCGGTCTCGGGCGCCACTTCGGCACCGTCGTCACCGACCTGGCCTACAACAGCGAGTACGACTTCATCCGCGACGAGTCGATCGACGGCGACGACCTGGCCCGGCTGGCGGCCAACTTCGGCCGCGGCAGCTTGTAGCACTCGAGGGCGCGAGCCGCTCCGCCGGCCGGGCCCTGGCGGCGGTCAGCCGGCGACGGGGTCGCCGATCAGCGCCGGCGGCGCGCCCCGCTCGCCGAGCTCGAAACAGGCCGCCAGCTCGCTCTCCAGCCGCCTATCGCGCCGGCGCAGGTAGGCTCGCGCCAGCGGCTCGCCGAGCGCCACCTCGTCGCCCAGCCGGCGGCACAGCTCGAGCCCGACGCCAGCGTCGATCGCGCCATCGCCACCGCCGGCGGCCTCCGCCATCAGCAGACCCAGCCGCCGGTTGTCCACCGCCGCCAGCACGCCTGCGGTTTCGCCGGCGAGAGTCACCACCTCGGGCGCGCGGCGCTCGGCCAGCCGCTCGAGCGATCGCGGATCGCCGCCCTGCGCCTCGAGCCACTCGTCCAGCTTGCGGCGCGCCGCGCCGCTGGCAATCGCACGATCCAGAGCCTCGCCGGTGACCCCGGTGCCGGTGAGCCGCGACAGTTCGAGCGCCAGCTCGCGGGTCACCCGCATCAGGTCCTCCGGGCCTTCGCCCTCGAGACAGGCCACCGTCTCCTCGACCTCCACCGTATGCCCGACCCAGCGGCCGAGCGGCTGGCTCATGTCGGTGAGCAGGGCGCTCGCCCGCAGCCCGAGACCGCGGCAGGTCTCCACCAGCAGGCGCGCCAGCTCGCGCGCGTCGTCGAGGCGGCTCATGAAGGCGCCGTTGCCGGTCTTGACGTCGAACACGATGCCCCCGGCGCCGGTGGCGAGCTTCTTGGACAGGATGCTGGCGGTGATCAGCGGCAGCGAGTCGACGGTGGCGGTGCGGTCGCGCAGCGCGTACAGCCGGCGGTCGGCCGGCGCGATGTCGCTGGTGGCGATGCCCACCGCCAGTCCGACGCGCTCGAGCAGCCGCAGACAGCGCTGCCGGTCGAGCGCCAGGTCGAGCCCGGGCAGCGTCTCGAGCTTGTCGGCGGTGCCGCCGGTGTGCCCGAGCGCCCGCCCGGTCAGCATCACAACCGGCTGGCCGCAGGCCGCCAGCAGCGGCGACAGCACCAGCGACACCTTGTCGCCGACGCCACCTGTCGAGTGCTTGTCGCCGACCGTCGGCACCTCCTCGGCGAGCCGCCACTGCTCGCCCGACTCGAGCATCGCGCGGGTCAGGGCGCGGGTCTCCGCCCCGTCCAGACCGCGGATCGCCACCGCCATCAGGAACGCCGCCAGCTGGGCGTCCGACCAGCCGCCGCCGGCGGCGCCGGCGACCACCGCGCCCAGCTCCTCGGCGGAGAGAGCCTCCCCCGCTCGCTTGCGGGCGAGGATGCGGTAGGGGTTCACCGCCACCCCCGGCTCAGCCGAGAGCCGTCCCGCCGGGCAGCCGGTCGACGCGGCTCTGGGCGGTGGCGCGCAGCGACGACTCGGGGTGCTCGTCGAGCAGGCGCTGGTAGGTCTCGCGCGCCTCGTCGGTCGCGCCCGAGCCCTCGAGGGTGAGCGCCAGCTGGTAGAGCAGCTGGTCGCGGGGCAGCTCGGGCCGGTCGCGGTCGAGGGCGGCTCGCAGCTCGGCGATCAGCTCGGCGTGACGCCCCTGCTGCCGGTCCAGCTCGTACAGGTTGACCTGAGCCTGCAGGCCGAGCGCGGTGCCGACACGGTCGCGCGCCACCCGCTGCCACATCTGGCGCGCGGTCTCGGCGTCGCCGTCGGCGGCCGCGCGGCGCGCCAGCATCAGGCGGGCGGCGGCGGCCGCGCGGCTGCCGGGGAACCGCTCGACCACCTCGGAGAGCTGCTCGGCGTCCGGCGCCTCGGCTTCGCTGCCCGCCGCCATGGCGTCGGCCAGCAGCTGGTCGGCCTTGCTCCCCTGCGCGCCCCGCCACACGAACACCCCGGCGGCGATCGCTATCAGCACGATGACCGCCACCGCGCCCCACACCAGCCCGCGCACGTGGCGGCGGGTGTACTCGACGACCGAGCCCATGGTCTCGATGACCTCGTCCCGCTTCATCTCTTTGCGCGTAAGTCTGCTCATGGGATCCTGGTTCCGAAAGCCTGTCGAGTTGGGGGTGGTGCGGCTGGGAGGATTCGAACCCCCGACCTTGAGCTTAGGACGCTCCGGCTCTATCCAGCTGAGCTACAGCCGCCTGGCGGCTGGATTATAGCGAGGCCGGCGGGCGCCGTCAGTAGCGGATCAGCGACTCGACCGGGCGGCCCTCGAGCTTCTGGCGCCCCTCTAGAAAGGTCAGCTCGATGACGAAGCCGAGGCCGACGACCTCGCCGCCGACCGACTCCACCAGCTTGGCGGTGGCCAGCGCGGTGCCGCCGGTGGCGATCAGGTCGTCGACGATCAGCACGTTGTCGCCTTTGGCCACGCCGTCGCTGTGCATCTCGAGACGGTCGGTGCCGTACTCCAGCTCGTACGACTGCCCGACGCTGTCGCTCGGCAGCTTGCCGGGCTTGCGCACCGGCACGAAGCCGGCGTTGAGGTTGTAGGCCACCAGCGGACCGAACAGGAAGCCGCGCGACTCCATGCCGATGACCTTGTCGACCTTCTTGCCGGCGAACAGCCAGACGAACCGGTCGACCGTCATGCGCAGGGCGCGGGCGTCCTGTAGCAGGGTGGTGATGTCGTAGAACAGGATGCCCGGCTTGGGGAAATCCGGCACTTCACGGATGTAGGTCTTGAGGTCGTTCATGGTCTCCCTTCTGGGCCCGCCGGGCTCAGAACTCGATCGAAAACTCCCGCCACGGCCCGGCCTCGGCCAGCGGCGTCTCGGTGATCTTGTCGACGCGCGCCCCCGACGGTCCCGCTTCCAGCTGCCGGCGCAGCTCGGCGATGCCGTCGGCGGAGCCGGCAACGCGCGCCTCGACCTCGCCGCTCGGCAGGTTCCTGACCCAGCCCACCAGCCCCAGGCCGCGCGCCGCGCGCTGGGTGAAGTAGCGGAAGCCCACCCCCTGCACCCGGCCCGCGATCAGCAGGCGCACCGCTCGGCTGGAGGAGTCGGGGCTCATCACTCGGTGGCGCTCCGGCGGCCGGCGCGCCGCGCACCCTTGCCCGCCAGCCAGAAACCCAGAACCAGCAGGATAACAAAGGCCACCGTCAGCCAGCCGAGGTGTCGGTCGATGAACTCGCGCGCCGGCTCGCCGAGCCATCGCACCACCCCGGCCACCACGAAGAAGCGCAGACCGCGCGAAGCGATGGATGCCACGACGAAGATCTTGAAGTTGATCGCGAAGGTGCCGCCCGAGATGGTGAACACCTTGTACGGGATCGGCGTCAGCCCGGCGATGCCGGTGGCCCACGCGTTGTAGCGGTCGTAGTAGCTCTTGACGGCGGCGATGCGGTCGGCGCGAAACAGCCGCTGGAGCAGCGGGCGGCCGCCGTAGAGGCCGACGCCGTAGCCGGCCATGCCGCCCAGCACCGACCCGACCGTGCAGACGCCGGCGAACCAGAACGCCAGCTCCGGCTGTCCCAGACAGAGGGCGATCAGCAGCACGTCGGGCGGTATCGGGAAGAAGCTGCTCTCGGCGAACGCCAGCACGAACAGCGCCCAGCCGCCGTACGGCGTGGCGGCGAACCCCTCCACCCAGTGGAGCATCCCGCGCAGCAGCTCGGTCAAGCGCTCCAAGTCGGCTCTCCGAACTCGTGGCGTCCGGCGGCGGCGCTCACGGCGACGGCCACCCGTGTCGGCCGACCAGCGGCACGAAGCTGACGCTCTCCACCTCGCGCCGCTCCACCTCGGCGCCCGCCCGCTCGTAGAGCACCAGCTGCTGAGACTCGCGGCTCCCCTCGGGCACCAGCATGCGGCCGCCCTCGGCGAGCTGCGCGAGCAGTGGCTCGGGCGCCACCGGCGCGCCGGCGGTGACCAGGATCCGTTCGTAGGGCGCCGCCTGGCTCCAACCCGCGCTACCGTCGAACGCCACGATCTTGACGTTATCGATCGCCAGCTCGCGCATCCGCTCGATGGCGCGGCGTGCCAGCTCCGGAATCCGCTCCAGGCTGGTCACCCAGCGCGCCAGCCGCGCCAGGACGGCGGTCTGATAGCCGGAGCCGGTACCGATCTCGAGCACCCCGTGCTCCGGCCCGACCGCCAGCAGCTCGCTCATGCGCGCCACGATGTACGGCTGCGAGATCGTCTGATCCCAGCCGATCGGCAGGGCGAAGTCGGCGTACGCCTGGTTCAGCAGGTGCGGCTCGACGAAACGGTGGCGCGGCACCTCCCCCATCGCCGCCAGCACCCGCGGATCGCGCACCCCCCGCGCGGCGATCAGCGACTCGACCATCCGGCGCCGGCGCTCCGCCAGGTAGCCGTCGTCGCCCGGCCGGCCGGCGTCGGCGCGGCTCACCGCTCGGCCGGCCATTCCGCCCCCCCCAGCTCGTCGAGCAGCCAGTCGTAGGACGACAGGCTGCGGTAGTCGGTGAGGTCGAGGTGCAGCGGCGTCACCGACACCCGGCCGGCGGCGACCGCGGCGGGGTCGGGGCCCTCCTCCTCCGGCCACTCGGGGGTGCCAGCGATCCAGAAGTAGTTGCGGCCCCGCGGATCGGTCTTGTCCACCACCACCTGCTGGTAGACCCGCTTGCCCAGCCTGGTCAGGCTGACGCC
>JBFGNS010000117.1:0-13622 GCA_041574955.1 Thermoanaerobaculia bacterium
GACGGACGCCGACGGCTTCGAGGACGACTACCTCTACAGCCCCAACGGCGAGTTCAAGATCGGCACCCGGCGCGACTGGGGCTCGACCATCGTGTTCTTCGGCGCCGGCGGTGAGGCGCCGGGGTTCAACGACAGCAACGTCATCGACGCCAACGACACCGGCCGCGAGGTGCAGGTCGCGCTCTACGACCTGTCCCGGCTGCGCCAGGGATGCGCGTGGGACGCCTCCTGCCTGTTCAACGAGGAGCTGACCGGGTGCGGCGACGAGATCACCTTCCTGGGCTGGAACCCGGTGCAGGGAGGCAACGAGTGCAACCAGGGGGGCAGTACCGAGGGCGTGCTGCACGCGCCCGGCCTGCTCGAGTCGGTGGTGCGGCCGAACTTCTGGAACCCCGACTGGCAGGCGCCGGACTGCCGCAACGTGCCGTGCTCGATCGATCGACCCGACAAGGTCCCCTCCGACGTCCGCTACCGTCAGCGGCTGCGCTTCGTGCTCGACCACGTGGTCGAGATGTGGATGGAGTACACCAACCTGTCGGTCATCGACCACCCGCCGATGCCGCAGGAGTTCCCCACCGTCTACTCCTCGTTCGGCAAGGTCGGCCCCGACCTGCGGGTCATCCTGGACTCGGAGGGCAACCGGGTCGACGTCAGCGTGCCGGCCAACGACGGCTTCTTCACCCGCGTGTTCCTGTCGCCCGGCGGTTTCGCGGCGCTGCAGAACGACCGCCAGGACTATGGCATCGGGCTGTACCACGAGAACCAGCAGCGGTTCTTCCAGGCCTGGCAGCTGCTGGGTCAGTTCAACAACGTCCGCGCCCGCTTCGAGTTCGGCCTGCCGGCGCGCGGCACGGTGCGCGGCCGGGCGTACCTGATCCTGGGCGGTTTCGAGACCGTGCGCCAGACCGCGGAGCTGCTCGACGCCCGGCTGCCGCCGTTCGGCGAGCTCGAGTCGCCGCGCGCCGACGCCGAGGTGGGCGACAGGCTGAGGGTGGTGGGCTGGGTGCTCGACAACCGGGAGGTCGACAGCGTCGAGCTGCTGCTCGATGGCCGGCCCGTCGCCACCGCGGTGCCGGACCGGGCGCGCCCGGACGTCTGCGTGCTGTGGCCCGGCTATCCGATGTGCGACCGGGTCGGCTTCGAGCTGGCGCTCGATCTGGCGGCGGTATCGCGCTGCCCGCACCTGCTGAGCGTGGTGGCCACCGACAGCGACGGCAACCGTAGGGAGATCGACCGCCGGCGCATCTTTGTCGGCGAGGCGCCGGAGTGCGAAGGTGCGGGCTGCGAGCGCCGCCTGGCGTCGCATCCCGTCTACCGCTACTCGTGGGGCAGGCCGGGCGATGCCGACCACTCGTTCTCACGCTCGCCCGAGCCGCCGCAGGAGTACGAGGCGGAGGGCGTCGGCTTCCGCCTGTTCAGCGAGTCGGGCGACGGGCTGGTGACCCTCTGGCAGACCTACTGCGCCGAGTGCACGGACCACATGCAGTCGACCGACGCCGCCGAGGGGCTGGGCAGCTACGCCGGCGCGGTGGCGTTGGGCTACTGCTCGCTCGAGCGCTCCGACGCCGCGCCGCGTGAGCTGCGACGGCTGTGGTCGCCCGAGCTCACCGACCACTACGTCAGCGTCGAGCCGGACGAGTGGCAGCAGGCGGTCGCCAACGGCTACCAGGTGGAGGGCGGCTGCTGGGTACCGTGAGGCCGGCGGCTCAGGCCTCGGACAGCTCGATGTAGCCGGCCTCGAGCAGCTTCCAGAACACCACCTGGGCCACCAGCTGGGGCATCGGGCTGATCTTGAGGATCGTCTGCAGATCGTAGGAGCCGTTGACCCGCGACAGGATGAAGCCCTCCTGCGGCGTGATGTCGAGGCTGGCGATGTCGTCCACCGCGGCGGTCAGCGTCGGCACGGCGGTGAGCACCACTCCGGCGCGCTCGATCTTCTCGCGGATCACCGACTCGGAGCTGTCGACGGCGATGCGGATCTTCTGGTTGTCGGGCGCCAGGCTGCGGGCCGCCTGCAGGTGGCGCAGCGCCAGGTCGAACTGCTCGAGGTCGATGTACTCGAGAGCCGAGCGCAGCAGCGCCTCGGAGTCGACCGACTCGCGGTCCTCGACCATCAGCGGCGCCAGGTTGCGCGGCCGGACGACCTTGAGGCGTCGCTTGCGGATCTGCTGGTAGAGCACCCGGCAGACGTGGAACTCGCTGGAGTGGGTCTGCAGCGCGATCTCCTGGATGGTGCGGTCGTCGTTGACCAGCGAGAGGATTCGATCGCTGCCGCCGGCCGCCTCGTCGGGCTCGGCCCAGTCTGCTATCTGCACCGGCACGCTGAGCGGCGACGGGATGCACTCGCGGATGCCCTTCCACTCGTCCACCCGGTGCAGACCCTCGAGCACGATGCCGGTGACGTCGATCGACAGCGGCACCATGGTGTACTCCGGCATCTCCCCGTCGAGGAACTCGAAATCGCCCTCCGTCCAGGTGAAGATCTCGTAGATCCCCTCCTCGGCCTTGAGCCGCAGCATGTGCTCGAGGTCGCTTTCGGAGATGGCGTTGATGGTGACCAGGATCTTGCCCAGCAGCATCCGGGTCTCTTTCTGCATGTCCATCGCCTTGGCCAGCGTGAGCTCGTCGATGAAGCCGTGGCTTACCAGGAAGTGCCCGAGGTACTCCTTGGGGTCGTTGGCCGCCGCCGAGATGACCTTGCCGTCCTCGAAGAAGATGCGCTTCTCGACCTCGCCGTTGTCGATCACCAGCGTGCCGGTCTTGCGTGACTGCGACAGCCACTGCAGGAGCTCGGCCAGCTCCATCGTCTTCAGGTTGCCGGTGATGCCCACGCTGGCGGCCTCCGCGGCGCGCCGGTCAGAACCGCACCGGCGTGGTGGTGCTCTCGCGATGGATCGTGTCGACGAAGCGGATCAGGTTGCGCTGCCGCGACAGGAACAGGGTCGATGTCCGGTGGCCGCGGCCGAAGAAGCGCACGCCGCGCAGCAGCCGGCCGTCGGTCACGCCGCAGGCGCTGAACAGGATCTGCTCGCCCGGCGCCAGGTCGGCCGTGCCGTAGATCCGCTCCAGGTCGCAGCCGAGCTCGGCGGCGCGCTGCTGCTGCGCCTCGCCGATGGCCGTCAGCCGGGCCTGGATCTCGCCGCCCAGGCAGCGCATGGCGGCTGCGGTGAGCACCCCTTCCGGTGCTCCGCCGATGCCCATCACGGCGTGCACCCCGGTGCCACGCACCGCCGCTGCGATGCCGGCCGACAGGTCGCCGTCGCCGATCAGCCGGATGCGCGCGCCGGCGGCGCGGATGTCGGCGATCAGCTGCCGGTGGCGGTCGCGGTCGAGCACCACCACCGTGAGGTCGTCGACGTCGCGATCGAACGCCCGCGCGATCTGGCTCAAGTTCTGAGCCACTGGCGCGTCGAGCTCGACGTGGCCGGCGGCAGTGGGCCCGACCACCAGCTTGTCCATGTAGATGTCCGGGGCGTGCAGCAGCCCGCCGCGCTCGGCCGCCGCCAGCACCGCGATGGCGCCGCCGGCGCCGGTGGCGCACAGGTTGGTGCCCTCCAGCGGATCGACCGCGATGTCGATCGCCGGCGCGTCGGGCTCGCCGCGCCGTCCGCCGACCTCCTCGCCGACGTACAGCATCGGCGCCTTGTCCCGCTCACCCTCGCCGATCACCACCCGGCCGGAGATCGGCAGCTGGTCCAGCTCGCGGCGCATGGACTCCACCGCCACCCGGTCCGAGCGGTTGCGGTCGCCGAAGCCCATGGTGTGGGCGGCGGCGACCGCGGCCTCCTCGGCGACGCGGATGAACCCTTGCTCGAGAAAACTCTCGAGCGACCTCACTGACCCTCCGCCACCGAAGCCGCTACCGGCTTGGCGGCGCGCGCCGGCGGCTCGTAGGCCGGGATGCCGGTGATCGCCTCGCCGACGATCAGCGAGTGGATGTCGTGCGTGCCCTCGTAGGTGAACACCGATTCGATGTTCATCATGTGACGGATCACCGGATAGTCGTCGACGATGCCGTTGGCGCCCAGGATGTCGCGTGCCAGACGGGCGCACTCTCGCGCCACCCAGACGTTGTTGCGCTTGCCCAGCGACACCTGGTAGTGGCGCAGCTTGCCGGCGTCCTTCAGCCGGCCGAGCTGCAGGGCCAGCAGCTGGCCCTTGGTGATCTCGCTCAGCATCCACACCAGCTTGTCCTGCACCAGCTGGTGGCTGGCGATCGGCTGACCGCCGAACTGGATGCGCTCGAGCGCATAGTCGCGGGCCGTGATGAAGCAGTCCATCGCCGCCCCGAGACCTCCCCAGGCGATGCCGTAGCGCGCCTGGTTGAGGCACATCAGGGCGTTCTTGAGACCCTCGGTTCCCGGCAGCAGGTTGGCGGCGGGGATGCGGCAGTCCTGGAAGCCCAGCTCCGAGGTGATCGAAGCGCGCAGCGAGAACTTGCCGTGCTGGTCACGCGCGGTGTAGCCGGGGGTGCCCTTCTCGACCAGGAAGCCGCGCACCCCCTCGTCGGTGCGCGCCCACACCACCGCGACGTCGGCGATCGTGCCGTTGGTGATCCACTGCTTGGCGCCGTCGAGCACCCAGCCTTCGTCGGTGCGCCGGGCGGTGGTGCGCATGCCGCCCGGGTTGGAGCCGAAGTCGGGCTCGGTGAGGCCGAAACAGCCGATCGCCTCGCCCGACGCCAGCGCCGGCAGCCACCGGTCGCGCTGCTCCTGGGAGCCGAAAGCGTGGATCGGGTACATGACCAGCGCGCTCTGCACGGAGACGAAGCTGCGCAGGCCCGAATCGCCGCGCTCCAGCTCCTGCATGATCAAGCCGTAAGCGACGTTGTTGAGGCCGGGCAGACCGTACTCGTCGAGGGTGGCGCCGAACAGGTTGAGCTCGCCCATCTCCGGCACCAGCTCGATGGGGAAGCGGCCTTCGCGGTTGCACTCCTCGATGATCGGCTTGATGCGGTCGTCGACGAAGGCGCGCACGGTGTCTCGCACCAGACGCTCTTCTTCGCTCAGCAGGGCGTCGGCGTCGAGGAAATCGACTCCTGGGAAACGGCTCACGGCAGGTTCTCCGCGGTAGTTGGGGGGGGTGGACGGGGGCCGCCGCCGGCGGCGGGGGGCCGGGTCGCGACCCGCGGCGATGATAGCACGCGGCCGGGCACCCCCCCTGGGGTATCATGTCGCGCGATGTGCGCGTTTCCCGGTGGCAGCCCGTGGGCGATGGCGCGCGACATCTCGGAGGGTTACCTGCTGGTGACCGAGCGCACCCTCGGGCGGATGTCGCTGGCCGAGATGGACAAGCTGTCGTTCGAGATCGAACGCTCGCTGCGCGAGATCAGGTCGGCCCCCACCGCCGGGCTCGAGGCGCAGGAGCTGCAGAGGCGCAACCGCAAGCTGATGAAGCTGAGCGGCGCCAAGCGGATGGTGCAGGCCCAACTGACGAAGCGGCGGCGGTGAGCTCGGACCACCAGTCGCGCCGCCGGCTGCCCCGCGATGGCCGGTAGCCTCCTCGTGCGGCTGTTGCTGCCGCTGCTGGCCGCGGCCGCCTGCGCCTGGGCGGTCGACCGGCTGGCGGCGCGACGGGGGCTCGACCCGCCGGGCTTCAGACCGTCTCCGGACGGCCATCCGCTGCCCGCGATCCGGCGCGCGCTGGCGCTCACGGTGCTGGCTGCAGCGTTGTGGATCGGCGTCTTCGCGCCCATGGCGATGGCCGGCAGCCAGCCCGAGGTGGACTTCTCGCGGGTCGAGCCGGCTCAGCTCTTCCTGCTCCACTTCCTGTTCGCGGTGGCGGTGGCGGCCTGGTACCTGCTCGGCTTCGCCGGCTCGGCGAGCCGCTGGACGGTGCAGCTCGGGCTCCGCGCGAGGCGGCCGCTGGAGGAGCTCGGGATCGGTCTGGTCGCCGGACTGGCCGGCTGGATGGCGGTGCTCGGCATCCTGGTGGCGCTCGGCGCCGCGGCGTGGGCGGTCGGCGGCGACGAGCTCCTGCCGGATCAGCCGCCGGCGATGGTGCCGTGGCTGGCCGGCCTGCCGGTGTGGCTGCGGCTGGCGGTGAGCCTGTCGGCGGGCGTGGTCGAGGAGGGCTTCTTTCGCGGCTTCCTGCAGCCGCGAGCCGGCATCGCGCTGTCGACCGCGCTGTTCGTGCTCGCCCACGCCGGCTACCAGCAGCCGCTGATGCTGGTCGGCATCACCCTGCTGTCGCTGCTGTTCGCGCTGCTGGTGCGCTGGCGCCAGAGCATCTGGGCGGCGGTGGTGGCGCACACCCTGTTCGATGCCGTGCAGCTGCTGGTGGTGGTGCCTACGGCGCTCGACTACCTGCCGCAGGCGGGGGTCGCCGGCGGCCTGATGCCGGCGCCGCTGTCCACCGCCCTGACCGTCTGGTAGACTCCCCGCCCTCACGATGGCCATCAGGGAACCGCTGCTGAGGCTGTCAATCGACAGCCGTGTGGAAGAAGTCGACCTCGTCGAAGAGGTGGTGGGATCGGCGCTGCGTCAGACGGAGCTCGATCGCGAGAGCCGCTACCGGGTGGCGATCGCCCTACGTGAGGCGGTGATCAACGCGGTGCGTCATGGCAACCGCGAGCAGTCGGGCAAGCGGGTGACGGTGGCGGTCGATCGCAACGCTCGCGAGCTGCTGGTCACGGTGTCCGACGAGGGTGACGGCTTCGACCCCGCCGGCCTGCCCGATCCGCGCGCGCCGGAGAACCTGCTCAAGCCCCACGGCCGGGGCATCTTCATGATGCGGCAGTTTCTCGACGGCGTCGAGTATAGTTTTGTTCCGAAGCAGGGCACGGTCGTGACGCTGCGCAAACGGCTCGCCGCCCGGCAAGGTCATCGATAGGAGAAAACGATGTTGAGAATCAGTTCCAAGCATCGCGACGGCGTGACGATCCTCGAACCGAAGGGCAAGATCACCATCGGTGCCGGCGATGTCGCACTGCGCGAGGCAGTCCACGAGGCGCTCGAAGCCGGCGCGAACAAGCTGCTGATCAGCCTCGCCGGCGTGACCACGGTCGATTCGTCCGGCGTTGGCGAGCTGGTCTCGGCCTACACCACGGTGACCAACCGCGGCGGCAAGCTGAAGCTGCTCAACCTGCCCCCCAAGGTAGCGGACATCCTGCAGATCACCCAGCTGATCACCGTCTTCGACATCTACGACGACGAAGAAGAGGCGGTCAGCTCGTTCTAGCCGCCCGACCTCTTGACCGAGCCGCCTCAGCCGCCGCCGGTCCAGCGCGCCCGCTTGAGGCTGTAGAGCTCGCCGCTCGAGTAGTTGTCGTAGCCCTCGATCTGGCGCGGTAGGACCGCGAAGTTGAGCCGGTTGTAGAGGCTCACGTAGGGTAGCTCGCGGGCCAGGATCTCCTGCGCCGCCAGGTAGTGCGGCCGCCGCTCGGCCGGATCCAGGAAGCGCGCTCCGAGCTCCACCAGGCGGTCGAACTCCCGGTTGCGGTAGCGCCCGCGGTTGGCGCCGTTGGGCGGCACGCTGTCGGAGTGCAGGATCAGGTAGTAGATGTTGGGGTCGACGACGCCGGTCCAGTTGAGGCTGAACAGCTGGAAGCTGCCCGCCTTGATGTCGGCGTAGAAGGTGGCGAACTCGTACGAGCGGATCTCGAGACCGATGCCGGCCTCGGCCGCCATCGCCTGCAGCGCCTGGGCCTGCAGCCGGAAGGTCTCCTCGGTAGAGGTCTTGAAGCTGACGGTGAAGCGCTTGGCCGGGCCGTCGCCGTCGGGGTCCGGATAGCCCGCCTCGTCGAGCAGGCGGCGGGCCGCGGCCGGGTCGTGCGGGATCGGCTCGAGGCCTTCGTGACGCGCCCAGTGGCCCGGTGGCATGGCGGTCTCGGTGACCAGGGCGAGCCCGTGCCACAGGCTGTCGACCAGCAGCTGACGGTCGAGCGACAGCGCCAGGGCGCGGCGTACCCGCGGGTCGGAGAGGATGGGATCCTCCAGGTTGATGCCGATGTAGCCGTACACCGCTCCGGGATCGGCCACCACCTGGAAGTCGGGGTCGCGCCGGAAGCGGGCCACCACGTCGGGGGCGAGGTCGCTGATCACCAAATGGACCGTTCCCTTGCGCAGCTCGAGAGCGCGCACGGTGGCGTCGGGCACCTCCCGCAGGACCACCCGGTCGAGGTGCGGCCGGCCCTCCCAGTAGTCGTCGAAGGCGTCGAACACCAGCCGGTCGGGAGCGCGCGACACCAGCCGGAACGGACCGCTGCCGATCGGCGCGCGCTCGAACTCCTCGGGCAGCACGCCGTCGGGGACGACGCCGACGAAGCTGGTGAGGTCGGCCAGCATGGCGCCGAACGGCCGGTGCAGGACGAAGTCGACCGCCCGCGGCCCGGCCGCCGCCACCGACTTGACGTGGCGGAAGGCGCCCGCCTTGGGCGAACTCACCCGGCCGTCGACGATGCTGCCGAAGGTCCACACCGCATCGGCGGAGGTGAGCGCACGGCCGTCGTGAAAGCGTACTCCGTCACGCAGGTGGAAGCGGTAGCGCAGCCCGTCGTCGAGCACCTCCCACGACTCCGCCAGGTCGGGCACCAGGTCGCCGCTGGTCGACTTGGTGACCAGGCCGTTGAGCATCAGGTCGAAGGCGCGCGCCGAAGCCTGGTCGGTGCCGAGGCGCGGGTCGAGGCTGGTGGGGGCGTTGCGCAGCGCGACCACCAGCTCACCGGGCCGCCCGTCGCCGGCGGCCGGCTGGCGGCGGCAGCCGGGCAGCAGCACGACGACCAGCGCCGCCACGAGTCCGGCGCTGGCTGTGGGCCGTCGCATCTTCGGTATTCTGTCACCGTGATCGCCCGGCGCCGTCTCGTTGCCGCCGTCGTCGTGGCCGCCCTGCTGCCTGCGGCGGTGCCGGCGGCGGAGGACGTGCGCAGCCGTGAGCTGGAGGCCATTCGCGACGAGATCGCCCGGCTGCAGGGCCGCCTGGCCCGTGTCGAGGCGGAGAGCCGGGGTCTGGCGGGAGAGCTGCAGCGCACCGAGCTGTCGCTCGAGCTGCAGAGCCGGCGGCTCGATGAGGCGGCGGCGGCGCGGCGGCTGGTCGAGACCTCGCTGGAGCGGCTGGAGGCCACGGTCTCCGGTCTGGAGCGGGAGCTGGCCAGCCAGCGGGCGGCGCTCGAGCGCCGGCTCGCCGACCTCTACCGGCTGGGCCGCCACGGCTATCTCCGGCTGTTGCTGTCGATCGGTTCGCGCGGCCAGCTGCTGCCGGCGGTGCGCTCGCTGCGCTACCTGGCGCGCCGCGACGGCGAGCTGCTCGACCGCTTTGTCGACACCCGTGCCGAGCTGGCGGTCGAGCGCCAGCGGCTGCTCGAGCGGCAGCGCGAGCGCAGCGGCTGGGTGGAGCAGGAGCGCAGCCGCCTCGACGAGCTGGCCCGCCTGCGGCGGCGCCAGGCCGAGCTGCTCGCCAGCCTCGATCGCCAGCGCAGCACGCTCTCCAGCCAGACGCTGAAGCTGGCCGACAAGGAGCGGCGGCTGGGCAACCTGCTGGATTTCCTCGCCGGCCGCTCGCCGGCTCTGGCCGGGCGTCCGATCCAGCAGTTTCGGGGCGCGCTCGACTGGCCGGTGGGCGGGCGGATCGTGCACCGCTTCGGCCATCGCCGAGACCGCCGATACGGCACGCAGGTGCCGCACAACGGCCTGACCCTGGCGACCACCGCCGGCACGCCGGTACGGTCGATCTACCCGGGCAAGGTGCTGTTCGCGGCCCCGTTCGAGGGCTACGGACCGACCGCGGTGGTGCACCACTCGGGTGGGGTGTTCACGCTGTACGCCGGCCTGGGCAGCTTGCAGGTGCGGCAAGGCGATATACTCGCGCTCGGTCAGCCGGTGGGCGAAGCGGCCAGCAGCCTGTACTTCGAGATCCGGGAGCAGAACCGGCCGGCCGACCCCCTTTCATGGCTGAGATGAGACGCCGATGAGCCGCGGACGGATCGCTTTCTTCCTGCTGTCGCTGGCGCTGGTGCTGCCGCTGCTGTCGAGCGGGCTGCGGCGGGCGATAGCCGAGGGCGGCACCGCCGATTCGCTCTACAAGCAGCTCTCGGTCTTCTCGGAGGTGCTCCACCTGGTGCGCCGCGCCTACGTCGAGGAGGTGTCGCCCGACGCGCTGCTGGCGAGTGCGCTCGACGGCGCCGCCGACGCGCTCGATCCGATGTCGAGCTACGTGCCGGCCGAGGCCATCGAGCGCTACACCACGGCGCTGGCGATCGGTGCGTCGCGCAGCGGCCTGACGGTGATCAAGGAGCGCGGCCTGACGCTGGTGGTGGCGGTGGCGGCCGGCAGCCCGGGCGCCGCGGCGGGCATCGAGAGCCGCGATACGCTGCTCGAGATCGACGGGCGGCCGACCCGGCGGATGGCTCTGTGGGAGACCCGCACCCTGCTTGCCGGCGAGACCGGCACCACCCTGACGCTCAAGACCGTCCGACGGGGCCAGCCGCAGGACGTCACCCTGACCCTCGGCGAGTTCGCCCGCCGTTCCGCCGAGCTGGAGCTGCAAGAGGACGTGGCGGTGCTGCGCCTGTTCGACTGTCAGCCCGCGACCGTCGGCGAGATGGCGGCGGCGGTGGAGCAGCTGGCGGCCGCCGGCCACCAGCGGCTGCTGATCGACGTGCGCGGTGTAGCGGGCGGCGATCCGGCGCTGGCCTACCGTCTGGCCGAGCCCCTGGCCGGCGGCAAGCTCGGCGCGCTCGCCGGCCGCGACGGCGAGATCACCACCTTCGAGAGCGCCGGCGCGCGCTGGCAGGGAGCGCTGGTGGCGCTGATCGACCGCGGCAGCCTGGGCTGCTCCGAGCTGCTGGCGGTGGTGCTCAAGGAGTCGGCTGGCGCGCAGCTGGTGGGCCAACCGAGCTTCGGCCACGCCGGCCGGATGACGATGCTGCCGCTGTCGAGCGGCGCCCGCCTGTGGACCGCCGACGCGTTCTACACCGGCCCCGAGGGTCGGCGCCTGTCGGAGTCACAGATGCCGGACACCAGGGTGAATGAGGTCTCCCGCCGGTTCGGGGACGGCGACCAGGCGCTCGAGGACCAGACCCTGGAACGCGGCCTCGAGTTGTTGCGGGAGATCGAGCTTCCGGCGGTCGCGCGCGCCGCCTGAGCCGTACCCCCGGCAGTCCGCGCGGCACGCTGGCGCCGGCGGTAGGCGATCCATGTACATCCTGGGAATCTCGGCCTTCTACCACGACTCCGCCGCCTGCCTGGTGCGCGACGGCGAGATTGTCGCCGCCGCCCAGGAGGAGCGGTTCAGCCGCAAGAAGCACGATCACCAGTTCCCCAGCCGGGCGATCGAGTACTGCCTGCACGAGGCCGGCATCGGCCCCGAGCAGCTCGAGGTGGTGGCGTTCTACGACAAGCCGTGGCTCAAGTTCGAGCGGCTGCTCGAGACCTATCTGGCGTTCGCGCCGGCCGGTCTGCCGTCGTTCCTCAAGGCGATGCCGCTGTGGCTCAAGGAGAAGCTGTGGCTGGGTGAGCTGATCCGCAAGGAGGTCGGGCACGGCGGCAAGCTGCTGTTTCCGGAGCACCACCAGTCGCACGCCGCTTCGGCCTTCTACCCGTCGCCGTACCAGCGCGCCGCGGTGCTGACAATCGACGGCGTCGGCGAGTGGGCCACCGCCTCCTGGGGCACGGGGCACGACAACCGGCTCGAGCTGCGTGCCGAGCTGCAGTTCCCGCACAGCCTGGGCCTGCTGTACTCCGCCTTCACCTACTACACCGGGTTCCGGGTCAACTCGGGCGAGTACAAGGTGATGGGGCTGGCGCCGTACGGCGAGCCGCGCTACCGCGACCTGATCCTGGACCACCTGATGGACCTGCGCGAGGACGGCTCGTTCCGCCTCGACATGCGTTACTTCAACTACTGCCAGGGCCTCACCATGACCTCGGAGCGGTTTCACCGGCTGTTCGGTGGGCCGCCGCGGCGACCCGAGTCGAAGCTCGGCCAGAAGGAGATGGACCTGGCGCGGTCGGTGCAGGAGGTGACCGAGGAGGTGATGCTGCGCATGGCGCGGCACGTGCGGCGGGAGACCGGCGAGACCCGGTTGTGCCTGGCCGGCGGGGTGGCGCTCAACTGCGTCGCCAACGGCAAGATCCTGCGAGCCGGCATCTTCGACGATCTGTGGATCCAGCCGGCGGCGGGCGACGCCGGGGGTGCGCTCGGTGCCGCCCTGTTCGCCTGGCACGAATATCTCGACCAGCCGCGGCGGGCGCGTGGAAGCGGCGACTCGCAGGCCGGCTCCTACCTCGGACCGCGCTTCCCGCCGCAGCAGATCGAGAGCTGGCTGCGCGAGGAGAGCATTCCGTTCCACCACCTGGAGCCGGCGGCCATCCCGGGTTTGGCGGCCGAGCTCATTCAGCAGGAGAAGGTGCTGGGCTGGTTCAACGGCCGCATGGAGTTCGGACCGCGCGCGCTCGGCGCGCGCAGCATCGTCGGCGATGCCCGCAGCCCGCGCATGCAGTCGGTGATGAACCTCAAGATCAAGTACCGTGAGTCGTTCCGGCCGTTCGCGCCGAGCTGTCTGGTGGAGGACGTCTCGGAGCTGTTCGAGCTCGACCGGCCCTCGCCCTACATGCTGCTGGTGGCGCCGGTGCGGGCCGAGCGCCGGCGGGCGACGAGCGCCGACGAGGACAGGCTGTTCGGCATCCAGAAGCTCAACGTGCCGCGCTCCGACATACCGGCCGTCACCCACGTCGACTACTCGGCGCGGGTGCAGACGGTGGACAGCGAGACCCACCCCGCCTACTACGCCATGATCCGGGCGTTCAAGGAGCTGACCGGCTACGGCCTGGTGGTCAACACCTCGTTCAACGTGCGCGGCGAGCCGATCGTGTGCACGCCGCAGGACGCCTACCGCTGCTTCATGCGCACCGAGATGGACGTGCTGATGCTGGAGAACCTGGTGCTGTACAAGGAGGAGCAGCCGGCCCTCGAGGAGGAGGGCGACTGGCGGGAGGAGTTCGATCTCGACTGATGAGCGGCGGCGAACCCAAGACCCGCAAACAGCTCCGCACCTTCGGCCTGGCGTTCGGCGGCGGGCTGAGCGTGCTCGGCGGGGTGCTGTACTGGCGCGGCCTGGCCGCGGCGCCCTGGGTGTGGGGGGTGGCCGCCACCGTCCTGCTGCTCGGTCTGGCGGCGCCGCGCGCGCTGGCGCCGCTCGAGCGGCTGATGGCGGCGATCTTCCGCGCCGTCACCGCCGCCATCACCTGGGTCGTGCTGACGCTGTTCTTCTTCCTGGTGCTGACCCCGATCGCGCTGGTGATCCGGCTGACCGGCCGCGACCTGCTCCACCGGCGTCTCGACAAGGGGCTCGACAGCTACTGGATCGAGGTGCCGCCGGACGGGCCGTGGAGCCGGCCCGAGAAGCCGTTCTAGGGCTTGGCGGCTTGACGGGTTGAGGGGTTGGGGCTTCGGGCCGGGTGCGCTGGCCGTACGTGGGCCCGGGGCTGCGCTCCAAAGGCGAGGGTGATGTCGCTCCGCCCCGGGCCCCCGCCCGGCTGGCGCACCCTCCGGCGGTGGCTGCTGGGAGGCTGTCGCTTCGAGCGTGTGAGGGCTCGAGGGTTCGGGGCTTCGGGCCGGTGCGCTGGCCGTACGTGGGCCCGGGGCTGCGCTCCAAAGGCGAGGGTGATGTCGCTCCGCCCCGGGCC
>JBFGNS010000118.1:0-13438 GCA_041574955.1 Thermoanaerobaculia bacterium
CGCTGAGATCCCTCGCTGCGCTCGGGACAGGCCGGGCCCTGACCCAAACCGCACCTGCCACGCCCCCTCACCTCCCGCGCTGAGATCCCTCGCTGCGCTCGGGACAGGCCGGGCCCTGACCCAAACCGCACCTGCCACGCCCCCTCACCTCCCGCGCTGAGATCCCTCGCTGTGCTCGGGACAGGCCGGGCCCTCACCCACACGCACCTGCCACGCTCCCCAACCGCCGGCGCCGAGATTCCTCGCTGCGCTCGGGACAGGCCGAGCCCGCGTCGCCCCGCTTCAGTCCAGCACGCTGAACGGCACCGAGTTGACCTGCCGCTCGCCGGTGCCGGGGGAGACGACGGCCACCTGCAGAGTGTAGTCGCCGCTCTCGAGCCCCGCGACCGAGAAGCGGGCGCGCAGCTTGTCGAGGCCGTCGATGCCGGTCACCGTGCGCTTGATCATGTCCAGCCGTCCGGCCGCCATCACCGTGCCGTCGGCCGCCACCACCTGGCCGTCCAGCTCCAGCTCGCCGTCGCCCAGGTTGTACGCCACCACACACAGCTCGGCGACATCGCCCGGCGCCATCACCGGGCTGGCCGCCGGGATGTACGGCTCGCCGTCGATGGTGAACGGATAGACCACCCGGCTCTCGCCGTCGCTCTGCCGCTCGCGCACCAGCACCCAGCTGCCGGGACGCTCGTGGAAGAACGGCGGCAGCAGCACCGGGTTGGCGGCGTCGTAGCTCGGCACCGACACCGACACCGACTTGACTCCGGTGCGGCCGGTGTCGGCGTTGCGCGCCAGCACCCGCACCAGGTAGTCGCCGGGGTCGAGCTCCAGGTGGCCGTAGTACTTGAGCCCGGAGGTGAGCAGCGCTTGGCGGCCGCGCGAGATGTCGAGCGACACCAGCTGGGTGAAGAAGTCCCGCATCTCGCCGAAGTCGTCGGTGACGTAGGCGTAGAACTCGACCTTGAGCTCGTCCTTGTCGTGGCCGTCGAGCAGTGGCCTTCCCGCCAGCTCGATGATCACCGGTACGTAGGCCACGCCGGCGCCGGCGCGGAACGGCGCGGCCAGCACGTCGAGCGTCAGCTCGGCGCTCGGCTGGGCGGCGGCGATGGCGCCGGAAGCCAGCAGGCTCTTCTCGAGCGGATGGAGCTCGTCGAACGGCCGCGGCGCGTAGTAGCCCTCGCGGTGCGACAGCCGCGCCCCGCGCGGCAGATCGGCCTTGACCTTCAGGCGGTGGTACGAGCCGTCCCACTCGAGCTCCTGCGGCTGGAAGGTCACCAGGTAGGTGACCGCCGAGCGGCTGAGCACCCGCTCGAGCTGCCGCCCGAGGTTGTTGGCGTCCTCGAACAGCTCGCCGCCGGTCTCGTTGGCGACGTAGAACAGCGCGTCCTGGCCGACGCGGCGCTGCCGCTCGGTTGCCGGCGAGTCGGCGCGCAGGCCCGAGATGTCCACCGCCTGGATCACGCAGTCGGCGCGCCGGAACTGCTCGAGCATGTCGGCGACGTCGTGCTGCAGCGCGTTGTTGCCGTAGATGTCGTCGGTGTCGACCATCCAGTACTGCCCGAACTGCAGGTTGTACATGTCCTCCTGCAGGTTCTGGTCGTTGGCGTCCGGCTGGCGGCCGAGCAGCAGACGGCCGTCGAAGCCCTCGGAGAAATAGACCACGTGCTTGCGGCCCTTGACGCTGTCGAGGATGCGCGCCATCTCGCCGAGCGAGCGCGACCAGATGGTGATCCGCCCGCGCAGGTAGCTGTTCTCCATCTTGGACATCGACTTGGCGATCACCCGCGCCTGCGACTGCGCCGCCTCTTCGTAGTTGGCGATCGGCACCGCGGTGCGGCCGAGGCTGGTGCTGCTCGAGTCCATGCCGCTGTTGCGCGGCGGCTCGACCAGAAAGCGCAGCGGGTCGGCGATCAGGTCCTGCTGCCGGTAGCCGCCGAGGTTGTCGATGGCGGACGCCAGCTGGGAGCGGTCGGGGGTGAAGGTGACCAGCAGCCTGGGACCCTGCTCCAGGGTGTAGGTCGCCACCGCCACCAGGTCGGTCGGGTGGAGGTTGTTGAGCACGAACTCCCGCGCCGCGTCGCGCGCCTTGCCGATCGAGGTGGGGCTCGAGAACGACAGGTCGAACAGCAGCAGGAAGTGCCGCCGCGCGCCGCTCGGCACCGCCTCCTCCAGCTCCTTGCGGCCGCCCGTCACCTCCAGCGCCTCGAGGTCGATCACCTCGAGGTGGGTGATCTGCTGGCGCTTGCCCTCGTCGAGGATCTCGAAGTCCTCGGCGGTCAGCCCCCGGATCGGGTTGCCGTCGCGGTCGACGACGTTGATCGGGATCTGGACCTCGACCACTCGCGAACGGTCCTCGAACCGCTGCGCCTCGGCAGCGGGAGAGGCCAGCGCGAGCACCGCCGCCAGGGGCACCACCGCCACGGCCGGAACCCTTCCCGGCCGCCTCACGTTCGGAAACCAGGTTCTCGGAGCCCCTGCTTGTTTCATGGCATCCTCGTCGTTGAAGGACCACATGCTACACCCGCCGCCGCGGCAAGACAAACGACGCCGGCGAGCCGGCGCGGATTCTCATCCGTCCCACACCTCGGTGTCGGGGTAGAAGCCGAACCAGCCGAACCAGAAGGCGACGTGGCCCGGCAGCCGCGCCAGCGGCTCCAGGTCGTCGGCCGGCGGGTCGGGCTCGAGCCGCTGCTCCTCCACCCGCCAGCGGCCGCCTCCGTCGTCGACCAGGACGCCCGCCTCGCCCGCCGCGAGCTCGAGATCGGGCGGCCGGCGGTAGGCGCGCACGCCGCCGCCGTCCTCCACCACCAGCACCACCGCCTGCTCGCCGACCCGGTCGTTGACCACCCGCCGGCCGCGCAGCCGCTCGAGCGGATACGCCTTGGCGGCGCCCGCCACGCGCAGCGCGTACACCTCGGCCTGCCGGTCGAGCCGGTCGCTGCGCCGCCAGACCGGGAACTCGACCCCGCGCCGCGCCTGGTCGGCGGCGCCGGGCTGGTAGCGAAACCCCCAGCGCCGCTCGGTGTCGCGGTCGAGAGCCAGGGCCAGGGTCGCCGGGTGGCGGCGGCGCCATTCTCCCCAGCGGGTCAGCGTCATCGGCAGCACCGGCAGGCTGCGCGCGGCCTGCGCGGCGCGGCCGACCACCGCCTCGCCGGTCAGGTTGCTCCACAGGCTGAAACCGTTGCGGTCGTACATCAGCTTGTTGCTGCGATACAGCAGCCCGGAGGTGCCGAAGGTGTACGAGCCGCGCACCGTGCGCGTGTCGAACAGCACGCCCGAGCCGCACAGCGTGCAGTAGCTCAAGGTCACCGGCCGGCCGGCGACGGTGTCGTTGAGCATCTCGTGCCAGCTCAGCTGGCGCAACGGGTAGGCGCGCGCTTCGCCGTCGAGAAAGACGCCGAACACCCTCTCGCCGTCCTCCAGGTAGCCCGCCTCGGCCGCCGGCACCATCGTCGGCTGGTCGATCGACGGGATGCCGTCGAGCCGCACGCCCCCCCACACGATCTCCTCGAGCCGGATGAGGGCCGGAGCACCGTCGTAGAACACCGCCCGGTAGCGCGGATCGATCTTCGCCAGCAGCTCGCGCTTCCATCCCAGGTAGCCCGGCGGCAGCGGCGGGCGGGCGCGGCCCACCACCTCGACCCATTCGAGATAGCGGCTGCCTCCCCGCTCGCCGCTCAGCGCCTCGAGCGCCGACACCGCCTCCTTGCGGCGCTCGCCGGGGATGAAGAACAGGGCGTCCGCCAGCGGCGCCAGCCAGGCGCGGTCGCCGGTGGCGGCCAGCCGCCGGCCGGCGGCGCGCCGCTCGCCGCGGTCTTCCGACATCAGACCGCGGATCAGCTCGTAGCCGTCGACCGCGGCGACCGTCGCCGCCGGCAGTGCCAGCGCCCCGGCCACGAGCGCGGCGCGCCAGACGGCGCACCGGACGGGGCGCCGGCCAGCCTCCCCGCCGCCCTCGACGAACGCGGCAGCGGCGCCGGCGCGGCGGCGCGCGCAGCCGGAGCCTGGCGGCCGGCGGTGGATCTAGCCTCCCTCCTTCTCCAGCATGGCGGCGTAGCGGCGCGCCTCCTCGTGGGTCGCGTCCAGCCGCAGCGCGCGCTGCAGGTGGTGCCGGGCGCGCTTGAGGTCGCCGGTGGCGAGGAAGACCTTGGTGAGCCCGAGGTGGACCTCGGGGTTCTCGCTGTCGCGCCGCAGC
Source organism: Thermoanaerobaculia bacterium (assembly GCA_041574955.1). Classification (GTDB taxonomy): domain Bacteria; phylum Acidobacteriota; class Thermoanaerobaculia; order Multivoradales; family JAHEKO01; genus CALZJC01. The sequence goes on from JBFGNS010000118.1 coordinate 4,190, forward strand.
GCCTTGCGCATCAGCTCGAGCGCCAGCTCGCGGTCGCCGCGCGCCAACGCCTGCTCGCCACGGTAGATGAAGAAGTACGGGTTGGCGTGATCGACCGCGTCGATGCGCGAGAACAGCCGCGTGGCGGCGTCGGTGCTGCCAGCCAGCTGGTAGGCGCGGGCGGTGTTGACCAGCAACGGGATGTGGTCGGGGTGGATCGCCAGGCCCGCCTCCAGCACCTCGACCGCCTCGTCGACCTCGCCGCGGCGCATCAGCACCACTCCCAGGTTGCTGATCGCCTTGTCGAACTGCGGGTTCAACCGGTGGGCCAGCCGCACGTAATGCTCGGCACGCTCACGGTCGCCGTCGAACAGCGCCTCGGCGCCAAGGTTGTTGAAGTAGTGCGCCGCCGCCTCGAGGTCGTCGATCGGCTTGAACGAGCGGTACGACTTGGGCTCGTACGGCAAGAAGTCGAAGGTCGACAGCTCGCCGTCGACGTACATGCCGGCGACGATGTGGCCGGCGCTGACCACGCTGCCGTCCTGGTACTTCCAGCGCTGGTAGTCCTCGACCTCGACGTAGAACGGGTTGAGCCGCCGGTGGCGTGCCACGCCCACGAACAGGTTGACGAACGACAGGCAGTTGCCCTGGCGGCTGCGGTAGGTTTCGACGGCGTTGCGCGTCGGCACCAGCGTGTAGTTGAGGCCCAGGCCGCGGAAGACGAAGTCGAGGATCTGGTCCACCCGCGCCTTCTGGCTGCCGGCGGCGGCGAAGCGCGTGTCGATCAGCTCCAGCAGCTCGGCGTCGAGCTCGAACGGCACCTCCACCTGGGCCGCCTCCGCCGGGCCCAGCCGGTCGGCGTACTGCCCCCGCAGGTAGCTGCCGGTGTCGAAGCCGGGCGGAGCGAGGCCCGAGCCACAGCCGGCGGCGGCGAGGGCGATGGCCAGGGCGCTGGCCGGCAGAGCGCGTCTCATCTCGATCCCCTACAGCTTACGCCACGGCGCCGCCGAGGGTTCAAGAGTTCAAATTCCCGGATCGAGCGCCTTCAAAAAACCGAATCGCCTCGGGGCAGCGGCGGCTACAGCCCCGCGATTCTCTCCGTAAATCACTCATTACAAACAGCTTAGCTTGCGAGGCTCGATACCTTGAGACGTGGCACCCCACTTGCTTGACTCAAGTGTGACGAATGCTACACTCACCGGCACACGAGGACCGACCCGGCCCCGGGTCGCCAAGGAAACCCGACAACCGGATCCATCGCTCCCCATAGCGGAGGAGCGTGATCGATACGCATGAACCATGCGATCAACAACGGTAGCCGTCCCGGCGCGAACGCGCCCGGGACAATCCGTAATCGTCGAGAGGAGAAGTCAAGTATGAATGGATTTACCCACTGGCGCCGCGCCGTCGCGGTTGCCGCTGCCCTGCTGCTGGGCGTCACGGGCGTGGCGTTCGGTCAGGCGCAGACCGGCAACCTGTACGGCACGGTCGTCGACAACCAGGGCGAAGCGCTGCCCGGCGTGACCATCACGGTCAGCGGCATCGGCGCCCCCCGCGTCATGGTGACCAACGCCGAGGGCCAGTTCCGGCTGCTCAGCCTTGATCCCGGTATGTATTCGATGACCGCGGAGCTCGAGGGGTTCTCGACCGTCGAGTACCCGAAGATCGAGATCCGCGTCGGCCGGAATACGACCATCGAGATCACGCTGACTCCGGCGGTCGAGGACGTCATCACCGTGACCTCGGAGAGCCCGCTGCTGGACGAGCGCAGGGCTCAGCTGGGTACCACGATCACCCAGGCCGAGCTCGAGCGCATCCCGACGGCGCGCGACCCCTGGTCGGTCCTCAACCAGACCCCGGGCGTTCTCACCGACCGCATCAACGTGGGCGGCAACGAGAGCGGCCAGCAGGCGGTCTTCCTGGGCCCCGGCTCCAACAGTGACGAGAACACCTTCGCCGTCGACGGCGTGGTGATCACCGACATGGAAGCCGTTGGCGCCTCGCCGACCTACTACGACTTCGACCAGTTCACCGAGATGCAGATCACGACCGGCGGCACCGACGTTTCGACGTCGACCGCGGGCGTGACCATGAACCTGGTGACCAAGCGCGGCACCAACGACCCGCGCGGTTCGGCCCGCTTCCTGCTGACCGACCCCGTGCTGTGGAAGACGGCCGGCCTCGAGCAGGGCTCGACCGACGTCTCCGGTCAGCTGGCGCGCCTCGGTCAGCCGGGCGTGCGCAGGACCCAGACCTCGATCTCGGGCAACTCCATCAACGAGATCCTCGACCTCGGCGTCGAGGGCGGCGGTCCGGCGATCCAGGACAAGCTGTGGCTGTGGGGCTCCTACGGCCGTAACGACATCAAGATCATCGCCGCCGGCGGTACCGCGGACAACACCCTGCTCGAGAACATCGCGTTCAAGGTGAACGCCCAGGTGTCGGGCTCGAACTCCGGCGTCGTCTCGTTCAACCGCGGCGACAAGATCAAGGATGGCCGTGGTGCCGGCCCGAGCCGCGCGCTCGAGACCACCTGGGACCAGAGCGGCCCGTCGGAGATCTGGAAGGCCGAGGACACTCACGTGTTCAACTCGAACTTCTACCTCACCGGCCTGTGGTCGTTGGTCGACGGTGGCTTCCAGCTGATTCCCAAGGGCGGCCTGACCGACAGCTCCCCCGAGGCGCTGTGGGATTCCGATGGCGTCTTCAAGAACAGCTACATCGGCGGCGGTGACAACCGCGACACCGAGCTGTGGCAGGTCGACGGCTCCTACTTCTTCAACACCGGGAGCGCCACCAACCACGAGATCAAGTTCGGTGCGCAGTTCCGTGAGTTCGAGGTGACCAGCAACTTCCGCTGGCCCGGCGAGCGCCACGTGCTGAACATCGCCGGCGAGAACTTCGGGACCAGCCAGCCGGTGAACTTCTTCCAGGTTGGCCGCGAGGGTCCCAACACCAAGACCTCCGACTACCAGCACCTCTGGGTGCAGGACACCATCTCGAGCGGCAACTGGACCTTCAACGTCGGCTTCCGCATGGACCAGCAGGAGGGTCAGAACCTCCCCGCCTCCGTGTCGCCGCCGTGCCAGCCCAGCTGCTCGGACGGCTCCACCTTCCCGATCTTCGGCGGTGCCGACCTGGTGTTCCCGGGCAACACGCCGGAGTACGGTGACTGGCAGACCATCACGCCGCGCGTCGGCGTGACCTACGCCCTCGGGCCACAGCGCAAGACCCTGCTGCGGGCCAGCTACTCGCAGTTCGCGCAGCAGCTCGCCAGCTCGGCGCACGTCGGCTCCATCAACCCGGTGGGCTCGGCCTACGCCTACTACCTCTTCTACGACGGCGACGGCGACCGGCTCTACGACAACGGCGAGTCGAAGTTCTTCCTGTTCGGAAGCGGCTTCAACCCGTTGGATCCGCTGGCCGCTTCGTCGTCCAACGAGTACGCCCGCGGTCTCGATCCTGAGATCACCAACGAGATCGCGCTCGGCGTCGAGCACGCCTTCCTGCCCGAGTTCGTGGTCAGCGCCCAGTACACCTGGCGCAAGACCGACGACATCATCACCAGCTTCACGAAGATCGTGGACGGCTCGACGGTTCGCCGCGCGACCCGTGGTGACTACGAGCTGGTCCCGACGCCGCTGACCGGGCAGAACCCGGACGGCTCTTCCTACAGCGAGCCGTACTACACGCTGCGCTCGGGCCTCGACTACTTCGGCGGCTCGGTCATCGACAACTCGGAGCGGTCCATCGAGTACTCGGGCGTCGCGCTCGGCTTCACCAAGCGCCTCGCCAACCGCTGGATGGCCCGCGGCTACTTCAACTACGGCGAGCCCAAGTGGGACGTGCCGGCCAGCTTCCTGGCCCAGGTCGATCCCACCGACGGCGTGGGCGGCGGCGACAACGACGGCGCCCTGTTCGCCGAGCAGTCGGGCGGCTCCGGTAACAAGGGAGACGTCTTCCTGCAGTCGACCTGGTCGGCCAACCTCAACGGCATGTACCAGTTCCCGTGGTTCGACGTGGCGGTCAACATCTTCGCCCGCGAGGGGTACCCGCTGCCGTACTTCCGCAGCGTCACCCCGTCGGACGGCGTGTCCCGCTCCGTCACCACCACGGGCGGCGTCATCGACGCCATCCGTACCGAGGACGTCCTGACTGTCGACCTCAGCCTGTCCAAGGAGTTCCGGGCGAGCGACAACTTCAGCCTGACGTTCCAGCTGGATGCGTTCAACCTGTTCGACGAGCAGTACGTCCTGCAGCGTGAGCGCAACCTCTCCAGCAGCCGCGCCAACCACCTCGACGAGGTGCTCAGCCCGCGCATCTACCGCGCTGGCGTCCGCCTCAGCTGGCGGTAAGCGGTAAACCCGCAGTAACTTCACGCCGGGGGGATCCTCCCCCCGGCGTTTTTTTTTGCCCGCGGCAACCGGCGGTGACAGGCCGGCGGTGACGGCCGGCGGTGACAGGATACTCAGACGACCGCCGTCGCAGAGCAGCATTGCCGGTGGCCTGAGTATCCTGTCACCGTTGTTGTCTGCAACGGTCCAATGCCCGGCACCGAACCTGCATCCCCCTGGTGTAGACTGACCCGGCCGCGCGGCACGGTTCGCCCGACCGGCACCCCCACCACGACCCAGGAGTCACCCCGATGCGCTCGATCCGCACGCTAGCCGCCCTGAGCCTCCTAATCATCGTCGCTGCCGCGGTGCCGGCAGCCGCCCAGGACTGGAAGGGGCGCGGCCGCGTCGAGGGCGTGGTCACCACCGAGGACGACAAGCCGATCGAAGGTGTCAAGGTGACGCTCCACCCGGCCAACGACCCCGAGAACGGACCCGAGCCGCTGTACACCAACAAGAAGGGCCGCTGGAGCTACCTCGGCCTGGCCGGCGGCACCTGGCGGATCGTCCTCGACAGGGAGGGCTACATGGGCTCCGAGGGGACGGTGCAGGTGAGCGAGTTCGCGCGCGGCAAGCCGGTGGTGGTGAAGCTGCGGGCCAACCCGTTCGCCGGCATCGGGCGCGGAGACGAGCTGCTCGAGCAGAAAGACTACGCCGGCGCGCGCAAGGAGTACGAGACCGCCCTGCCGCTGCTGCCGCCCGAGCAGCAGGTGCGGCTGCGCGCCCGCATCGGCGACACCTACTTCGAGCAGGGCGACGTCGACTCGGCGCTCGGCGTCTACCAGGCGATCGTCGGCGAGCTCGAGCCCTCCGAGCGGGCGCACGTCGTCCTCCGGCTGGCCGACATCCAGGCCCGCAGGGGCAACCTGGCGGCCGCCCGGGCGCGCTACGAAGAGGCGGTACCGCTGCTGGGGCCGGGCGACAGGGGAGCGGTCCTGGTCTCGATCGCGCAGACCCACGACCAGGAGGGCAACCGCGCGCAGGCCATCGCCACCCTCGAGCGCGCCCTCGAGCAGAGCCCCGACAACGTGCCGGTGCTGCAGCTGATCGCCGATCTGCTGAGCCGCGAGGGCCGTGACGAAGAGGCCGAGGCCTACCTGGCCAGGCTGCCCGAGGACGTCAAGCTGCCCTCCGACATGGTGCTCAACCTCGGCATCCGGCTGTACAACGAGGGCCAGGTGGACGAGGCCATGCCCCACTTCGAGCGCGCCGTCGAGGAGAACCCCAAGCTGCCCGACGCCTACTACTACCGCGGCCTGGTCTACCTCAGCCGGCAGGAGAACGCCGCCGCCAAGGCCGACTTCTTGAAGCTGCTGGAGCTCGCCCCGAAGCACGCCAAGGCGGACGAGGTGCGCGACTTCCTGAGCTACCTCGAGTAGCCGGGCGATGAGCGGGTCGCGGCGGCGAACCGCCTGGCTGGCGCTGGCGCTCGCCGTGGCGTGCGGCGGCGAGCGCGAGCCGGCGGCGGACGCGGCTCGGCCGGCACCGGTGGCGGCCAACACGCGGCCGGCCGCCGAGCTGCCGCCGGTGCGCGACGTCCTGCTGGTCACCATCGACACGCTGCGTGCCGACGCGCTCGGCTTCGCCGGCAACCCGCGCGCCGCCACCCCGGCGCTCGACCGGCTGGCGGCGGGCGGGCGCGTCTACACCGCGGCGCGGGCGCACAACGTGATGACGCTGCCGTCGCACGCCAACATCCTCACCGGCCGACTGCCGTACCAGCACGGCGTGCGCGACAACAGCGGCTTCGTGCTGCCGACAGGCGTGCCGACCCTCGCCGAGCTGCTCGGCGCCGCCGGCTTCGCCACCGCCGCGGTGATCAGCGCCTTCCCGCTCGACGCCCGCTTCGGCCTGGCGCGCGGCTTCGAACTCTACGACGACCGCTACCCCGAGGGCGGCCAGGGCAGCGACTTCACGCCGCCCGAGCGGCACGGCGGCGAGGTGGTCGCCGCCGGCCTCGACTGGTGGCGGCAGAACGAGGGCCGGCGCCGCTTCCTGTGGCTCCACCTGTTCGAGCCGCACGCCCCGTACGAGCCGCCGGCGCCGTTCGCCGAGCGGTTCGCAGCCGAGCCGTATCTCGGCGAGGTGGCCGCCGCCGACGCCTACCTGGCGCCGATCCTCGAGGCCGTCACGGCCGACGGCGGGCCGACGGCGCTGGTGGTAGTGACCTCGGACCACGGTGAGGCGCTGGGCGAGCACGGCGAGACGACCCACGGACTGTTCGCCTACGAAGCCACGCTCAAGGTGCCGCTGGTGGTGTGGGCCGACGGCCTCGAGCCGGCGGTGGACGACCGCCCGGCCCGCCACGTCGATCTGCTGCCGACGGTGCTGGCGGCGGCCGGCGTCGAGACGCCCGCCGGGCTGCCCGGCCGCTCGCTGCTGGCGGCCAGCGCCGGCGACGAGGTGACCTACTTCGAGGCGCTGTCGGCGAGCTACAACCGCGGCTGGGCGCCGCTGCGCGGCGTGGTCGCCGGCGGCCACAAGCTGATCGCGCTGCCGCTGCCGGAGCTGTACGACCTGGCCGGCGATCCGGGCGAGGAGCGCAACCTGTACGACGCGGAGCGCGACCGGGCGCGCCGGCTGGGCGCGCTGCTGCCGGCGGCCTCCGCTCCCGGCGGCGGGCGCGCCGAGAGCTCGGCCGACGAGGCCGCCGCGCTGCGCAGCCTGGGCTATATCACCGGCAGCGCGCCGCTCAAGCCGTCGTACGGCCCGCAGGACGACCCCAAGCGGCTGGTCGAGCTGGACCGCCAGATGCACCGCTTCATCGACCTCTACCAGCGCGGCCGGCTGGCCGAGGCGGTCGAGCTGGCGCGCGGCATCGTCGACCGCCGGCCCGGCATGGGGGTTGCCCACTACTACCTGGCACAGGCGCTGCTCGAGATGGGGCGGGCGCAGGAGGCGGCGGAGGTGATGCTGGCCGCCTACCGCGCCGGCGTCGCCACCGCTCCGCTGGTGCGCCAGCTCGGCCTCACCCTGGCCGAGCTGGGGGCCGCCGAGCGCGCGGTCGAGCTGCTCTCCCCGCTCGCCGGCGACCGCGACCCCGATCTGCTCAACGCGCTCGGCACGGTCCTCGCCGAGGCCGGCCGGCTGGCCGAGGCCAAATCGACGATCGAGCGCGTCTTCGCCGCCGACCCGCGCAACCCGGGCGCCCACCAGGGACTGGCGCTGGTGGCGCTCCGGCGCTCGGACTGGCCGGAGGCCGCGCGCCAGGCCGAGCTGGCGCTCGAGCTCAACCCGGCGCTGCCGCTGGCCTGGAACTACCTGGGAGCGGCGCGCTACAACCTGGGCCGCAAGCGGCCGGCGATCGAGGCCTGGGAGCGGTCGCTGGCGCTGGCGCCGGACAACTTCGACGTGCTCTACAACGTCGGCTTCATCGCCGCCGAGGTGGGCGACGTCCGGCGCGCCCGCGCCGCCCTCGAGCGCTTCGTGGCGGCCGCGCCGGCGCGCTACGCCGACGATGTCGGCAAGGCCGAGGAGCTGCTCGGACGGCTGCCGGGATGAGAGCGCGCCCGCACCGCCTCGCCGTCGCCGCGCTGAGCGTTGCGGCGCTCGCCGCCTGCAGCCGGCCGACCGGCGAGCTGCCGGCGGGCACCGCCGGCGGCGCGCCGGTGGTGCTGATCTCGATCGACACCCTGCGCTCCGACCGGCTGCCGGCCTACGGCTACCGCAACGTCGAGACGCCGGCGATCGACGGGCTGCGGCGCGACGCGGTGCTGTTCGAGCGCGCCTACTCGCACATGCCGCTCACCCTGCCGTCGCACGCCTCGATCTTCACCGGGCTGCTGCCGCCCGAGCACGGCGTGCGCGACAACATCGGCTACCGGGTGGAGGGCGACCTGCCCTACCTGCCACGGCTGCTGAAGCAGGCCGGCTACGCCACCGGCGGCGCGGTGTCGGCGTTCGTGCTGCGCGCCGACACCGGCATGGCCAGCGGCTTCGACTTCTACGACGCCGAGGTACAGTCGCTGACCTGGACCGGCCAGCTGACCGCCCAGCGCGCCGGCGCCGAGACTCTGGAGCTGGCGCGCGGCTGGCTGGCAAGCCTGGCCGACGAGCGGTTCTTCCTGTTCTTCCACATCTACGAGCCGCATACCCCGCGGCGGCCACCCAAGCGGTTCGCCGAGCGGTTCGCCGATCCGTACGACGGCGAGGTGGCGGCCGCCGACGAGATCGTCGGCGACCTGCTCGCCGAGCTGCGCCGGCGCGGCCTGTACGACAAGGCGCTGATCGTGCTGCTGTCGGACCACGGCGAGGGGCTCGAGGACCACGGCGAGGACGAGCACGGCGTACTGCTCTACCGCGAGTCGCTGCAGGTGCCGCTGATAGTCAAGCTGCCCGGCGGGCGCGGCGGCGGCTCGACCCGCGGCGACGTCGCCGGGCTCGCCGACATCACGCCCACCGTCCTCCACCTGCTGGGGCTCGACGTGCCCGACGGGTTGGCCGGCCGGGCGCTGTTCGCCGAGCAGCCCGCCGAGCCGCCGCCGGTTTATGCCGAGACCCTCTACCCGCGGCTGCACTTCGGCTGGAGCGAGCTGACCTCGCTGATCGACTACCCCCACCACCTGATCCGCGGCCCCGACCCCGAGCTGTACGACCTCGAGGCGGACCCCGCCGAGCGCGACAACCTGATCCGCCGTCAGCAGCGGCTGGCGGCCGCCATGAGCCAGCGACTGGCCGGCTACGACCGCCCGTTCGAGAGCCCGGCCGAGGCCGACCCGGAGGTGGCGCGCCAGCTCGCGGCGCTCGGCTACATCGGGGCGGTGGCCGCGGCCGCGGACGACGAGGGTCCGCTGGCCGACCCCAAAGAGCGGGTGCACGTGCTCCAGGAGCTGCGCGGCGCCTTCAGCCACATGAGCCGCGGCGAGTACCGGCAGGC
>JBFGNS010000119.1:0-13148 GCA_041574955.1 Thermoanaerobaculia bacterium
CCGGGCTGTGCTCCAAAGGCGAGGGTGATGTCGCTCCGACCGGGCCCCCGCCGGCTGACGCTCCCTCCCGACGACGTGCTCCGGGCCCCCGCCGGCTGACGCTCCCCCCCGGCGACGTGCTCCGGGCCCCCGAGCCCCCACCCCTCGAGCAGGAAGCTCAGCGGTGCGGGCCCACGGTGCCCGGTAGCCGTACCGTGCTCAGGCGCCCCCGGCCTTCTTGCGATCTCCCCGCGCCAGCGTGTACTTGAGCACCGGCGGCGTGATCAGGGTGGTGACGATCACCATGATCACCACCGCCGAGAACACCGGCACCGAGATCACCGGCTTGCCGTGCAGCACCAGGCTGGCGCCGATGCCGGCGAAGATCAGGCCGACCTCACCGCGCGGCACCATGCCGACCGCGATCGAGATCCGGTCGAGCCCCTTCTCGAGCACGCCGCCGGCGCACGACATCTTGCCGATGATGGCGGCCACCGACAGCACCGCGGCGAAGCCCAGGACCTCGACCTGGCCGAAGGTGGAGAGATCGACCTTGATGCCCATCAGCACGAAGAAGATCGGCACCAGGAAGATGTTGATCGGGTGGATCAGCTCCTCGAGCGAGTGGTCGCCGCGGTCGAGGAAGTCCTTGTAGTGGACCTCGTCGAGGATCAGGCCGGCGGCGAAGGCGCCGACGATCGGTGCCAGCTCGATGACGTTGGCCAGGTAGGCGAGCAGGAAGCAGAAGCCCAGCGACAGGGTCAGCAGCATCCCCTTGATGCGCAGCCGGCTGGCGAGGCGGAACAGCCGCGGCGACAGCCAGCCGCCGATCATGATCGCCAGCACCAGGAACAGCGTCGCCTTGGCGACGATCATCAGCACGTCGAAGCTGGCCAGCTCGCCGCCGGTGTTGGCGGCGGTGATGACGCCCGACACCACCGCCAGGATCACCAGGCCGAGCACGTCGTCGAGCACCGCCGCGCCCAGGATGATCTTGGCCTCCCGGGTGGTCACCTTGCCGAGGTCGGTGAGCACCCGGGCGGTGATGCCGACGCTGGTGGCGCACAGCGTGGCGCCGATGAACAGGTGGACCAGCAGCTCCTCGTCGGGCAGCATCCAGGCCGATACCCCCCAGCCCAGGAAGAACGGCAGCACCACGCCGAGGATCGCCACCAGCAGGCTCGACGGGCCGACCGACATCATCTCGCGCACGTTCGACTCGAGACCGACCTCGAACAGCAGCAGCACGACGCCGATCTCGGCCAGGATGGTGATGCCCTGGTTGGTGGCCAGGAAGTCCAGGTAGTGCATGCCGAGCAGGCCGAGGTTGCCGATGATGACGCCGGCGATCAGCTCGCCGAGGACCGCCGGCTGGTGCACCCGCTCCGCCAGCTCGCCGCCCACCTTGGCGGCCAGCAGCATGATCACCAGACCGAGCAGCACCGGGGTGACCGGGCTGGCGTGACCGCCGCCGCCGTGCTCCCCGCCGTCGTCGTGGCCGCCCGCGTCGCCGGCGGCCGCCGCCGGCTCCGCGGCGCCCACGGCGCTCGGTGACAGGCCGGTGTACACCGCCAGCAGGGCGAACAGGATCAGCAGAGCGACGGCGGTCTTGCGCATTTTCGGTCCCTCCGGGGTTGGATCAGGCCGGTACCCCGGGAGCCGCCACGCGACGCCTCCCGCACCCGTTCCGGCCTCTCGAGAGCGCCATATCCTACCCCGTGGCGAGCGGCTGTCGAGTGCCGGCCGAGCGCGCCGGGGGAAGCCGGCCGCACAGTAGACTGCCGGCGTGAGCCAACCCCGGTTCTGGCAGCCGTTCGGTGAAGCGCTGGCCGCCAGCGCGCCCTACCGGCGGCTGCTCGAGGGCGGCGCGGTGGCCGACCGGCTGCCGCTGCCGGCCGCCGCCTGGGTTCTGGGGCTGGTGGCGCGCGAGCGCGAGCGGCCGCTGCTGGTAGTGGTGCCGCACGAGGCCGAAGCGCTGGCCTGGGTGGAGGCCGCCCACCTGTTCGCCGACGGCGCCGACCACCTGGCGGCGCCGTCGCTCACCCCCTACCACGAGACCGAGCCGGCGCTGTCCGAGGCGGCCCAGGAGGCGGCGGTGCTCGACCGCCTGCTGCGCGGCGAGGTCGGCGCCATCGTGGTCACCGCGCGCGGCCTGTTCCGGCGGCTGCCGAGCGCGGCGGCGCTGGCGGCGGCGACGCTCGAGCTGGCGCCGGGTGACGAGCGGCCGGTGGAGCCGCTGGTCCAGCACCTGACCGCCTACGGCTACCGCCGGGTGGATCTGGTGACCGAGGTCGGAGACTTCGCCGTCCGCGGCGGCGTCTTCGACCTGTTCTCGCCGGGCCAGCCCGAGCCGGTGCGGCTCGACCTGTTCGGCGACACCGTCGAGAGCCTGCGCCGGTTCGGGGTCGACGATCAGCGCTCGCGCGACGAGCTGGAGCGGCTCAGGGTGCTGCCGGTGAACGCCTTCCGCAGCGGCCGCGAGGAGGCGACCCGGCTGGCCGACGAGCTGACCCGGCGGTTGAGCGGCGAGATCGGGATGGACGCCGCCGAGAAGCTGGCGCAGCTACGCGACGAGGGACGGTTCACCGGCTGGCAGCGCTTTCTGCCGGTGCTCGGCGAGCCGGCGTTCCTGCCCGACCTGCTGCCGGGCGCGCTGGTGGTGGCGGTCGACCGCGCGCGGCTGCGCGAGGAGATCGCCCGCCACGCCGCCGAGCTCGCCGCCGACTACCAGGCGTTCCGCGAGCAGTCGCTGATGGCGCTGCCGCCCGAGCTGCTCGAGCACCCGACGGAGCTGCCGGCGGCGCTGATCGAGGCCGCCGACCTCAGGGTCGGCGAGCTGGTGAGCGAGCCGGACGGCGCGGCGGTGGCCGACTTCGCCGGTGCCGTTACCGACCGCTTCGACGGCCAGCTGCCGCGCTTCGCGCGCGAGCTGGAGACCGCCCGGGCGCGCGGCGAGCGGCTGGTGGTGGTCACTCCTCGCGAGCACCGGTCGCGCATCGAGCGGCTTTGCGCCACCCTCGAGATGCCGTTCGAGCGTGGCGGGGTCGAATGGGCGGCCGGCGAGCTGGAGCGCGGCTTCCGGCTGCCGCCGGCCGGGCTGGCGGTCTACGGCGAGCGCCAGCTGTTCCCCCGCCTGGCTCCGCGGCCGCTGCTCGCCGGCGCCCGCCGGCGGCTGGTGGCCGGTCTGCGCGATCTGCGCCTGGGCGACTTCGTGGTGCACGCCGATCACGGCATCGGCCAGTTCGTGCGCCTGCGGGCGGTCGGCGGCGACGGCGCCGGCGCCGCGGGCGAGGCCGAGCGCGCCGGCGAGGTCGAGGTGATGGAGATCGAGTACGCCGGCGGCCGCCGCCTGCTGTTGCCGCTCGGCCGGCTCGACCTGGTGCAGAAGTACAGCGGGCTCGAGGGCGTGGCGCCGCGTCTCGACCGGCTCGGCGGCACCTCGTGGAACCGCAAGAAGGAGCGGGTGCGGCGGGGCATGCGCAGGCTGGCGGGCGACCTGCTCAAGCTGTACGCCGAGCGCCAGCTGGCGCGGGCGCCGGCGATGCCGGAGGACAGCGACCTGCAGGCGCAGTTCGAGGCGCTGTTCGACTACGTCGAGACGCCCGACCAGATGCAGGCGGCCGAGGCCATCAAGGACGACCTGGAGCGCGACCGGCCGATGGACCGCCTGCTGGTGGGCGACGTCGGCTTCGGCAAGACCGAGGTGGCGATGCGCGCCGCCTTCAAGGTGGTCGACGGCGGCCGCCAGGTGGCGGTGCTGGCGCCGACCACCATCCTCGCCGACCAGCACCTCGAGACCTTCCAACGGCGGTTCGGGGAGTTTCCGGTGCGGATCGAGATGGTGTCGCGCTTCCGCTCGCCGGCCGAGATCCGCCAGATCCGCGACGAGCTGGCGGCCGGCCGCATCGATATCCTGATCGGCACCCACCGGCTGCTCAGCCGCGACATCGAGATTCCCCGTCTCGGCTTGCTGGTGGTCGACGAGGAGCAGCGCTTCGGGGTGGCGCAGAAGGAGCGGCTGAGACAGCTCAAGAAGAGCGTCCACGTGCTGTCGATGACCGCCACCCCGGTGCCCCGCACCCTGCAGCTGTCGCTCGCCGGAGTGCGCGACCTGTCGGTGATCGAGACGCCGCCGCGCGACCGGATGGCGGTCGAGACCTCGATCGTGCCGTTCGACAAGACGCTGATCCGCGAGGCGGTGGAGTCCGAGCTCGAGCGTGGCGGCCAGGTGTACTTCGTCCACAACCGGGTCGAGGGCATCGAGGAGATGGCCGGCCTGCTGCGCGAGGTGGTGCCCGAGGTGCGTCTGACCATCGGCCACGGGCAGATGGACGAGGGCGAGCTGGCGCGGCGGATGCACGCTTTCAAGGCTGGCGAGCATGACCTGCTGCTGGCCACCACCATCATCGAGAACGGCATCGACATCCCCAACGTCAACACCATGATCATCCACCACGCCGACCAGTTCGGCCTCGCGCAGCTCTACCAGCTGCGCGGCCGCGTCGGCCGCGGCTCGCGGCTCGCCTACTGCTACCTGATGGTCCCCGGCGACCGGTTGCTGTCGGAAGACGCCCGCCACCGGCTGCAGGCGATCCGCGAGTTCTCCGATCTCGGCGCCGGCTTCCGGATCGCGGCGCGCGATCTCGAGATCCGTGGTGCCGGCGACCTGCTGGGCGCCGAGCAGAGCGGCCACATCACGGCGGTCGGCATCGACACCTACCTCAAGATGCTCGAGGAGGCGGTGCGCGAGCTCAAGGGCGAGGCGGTGGCGCCGCCGCCCTCGGTGGCGCTCGACCTGCCGGTGGTGGCCGCGATCCCGGCCGACTACGTGGGCGACGCCAACCTGCGGCTGGAGATCTACCGCCGGGTGGCGGCGGGCGAGGACGGCGACCAGGCGATCCTCGACGAGCTGCGCGACCGCTTCGGGCCGCCGCCGGAGCCGGTGCGGCGGCTGGTGTCGGTGGCGTCGCTCAAGCGGCTGGCCGAGCGGCTGCGTATCCAGACCGTGTCGATGAAGGGCTCGAAGCTGCGCCTGCGGCTGCGCCGCGACTCGCCGGTCGATCCGGAGCGGCTCATCCGGCTGGTCTCCGAGCAGCCGGGGGCCAGCTTCTCGCCCAGCGGCGTGCTGAGCGTCGCCGCCGGCACCGGCGCGGCGGTGCTCGACACCGCGCGCCGGACCCTCGAGAGGCTGGCCGAATGAGTGCTCGAGGCGAGCGGCCGCGAGCTCGCCCCCCAAGCGCCGTCGCGGGCCGGCCGTCGCGCGCCGCCGCCTGCTGGGCGACGCTGGGCATGCTGGTGCTCGCTGCCTGCGGCGGCGAGCAGCCACCGGCGCCGGACATCCTGGCGCAGATCGGCGACGAGCCGGTGGCCTACACCGCCTTCGAGCGCTACCTGGCCGAGAACTCGGTGGATCCCGACCTCGGCTGGGGCAGCGACGTGTTGAGCGGGCTGCTCGACCAGTTCCTCGACGAGGAGCTGCTGCGGCGGCTGGCGGCGGCCCGCGGCGTGGCGGCGCCGGGCGGCGGTCGACGCGTGGCGGTCCAGGCGCTGCTCGCCGGGGCGGCGGCCGAGCCGGTCGCCGACGACGAGGTGGCGGCCTACTACCGCCGCAACCGCCGTCAGTTCGAGCTGCCCGAGCGGGTGCGGGTGCGTCAGCTGCTGCTGGCCGATGCCGATTCGCTGGCCGCCGCGCAGGCCGAGCTGGCCGCCGGCGCGCCTTTCGAGACGCTCGCCGAACGGCTGTCGCTGGTGCCGGTGGAGTCGATCGGCGGCGTCGGCTCGGCGCTGTCGCGCGACGACCTGCCGCCGACGTTTGCCGACGCCATCTTCGAGCTGGAGCCGGGCGAGGTCAGCGAGCCGATCGCCACCGACTACGGCTTCCACCTTTTCGAGGTGGTGGAGCGTCTGCCGGCCGGGCCGGCCGAGCTGCCGGCGGTGGCGGCGGAGATCCGTGAGACCCTGCGCCGCGACAGGCTCGACGGCGCGCTGGCGCGGCTGGTCGAGGAGGCCCGCGAGCGCTACAATGTGAGGCTGTTCGAGCGCAACCTGCCGTTCAACTACCAAGGTCACTATTCCGATGCTCCCCCGCCCGCGACGGGCTAGCCCGTCTCTCGCCGTCTGCGCCCGGGCGCTGGTGACGATCCTGCTGGTGGCCGTGCCGTTGGCGGCCGACGTCAACCGGATCGTGCTGCGGGTCAACGACCAGATCGCGACGCTGTTCGAGTTCGAGCAGCGGCGGCAGGCGCGGGTGGGCGAGATCCAGCGCGCCGACCTGCCCCCCGACCGCCGCCAGCGGCTGCTGGCCGAGGTCGGCGAGCAGACGCTGCGCGAGATGTACGAGGAGCTGCTGGTTCTGTCGCGCGCCAACCAGCTCGACGTGCGCGTCTCGGACCGCGACGTCGACCGGGCTGTCGAAGACGCCAAGGCGTCGTTCAACATCCAGAGCGACGAGGCGTTCCGCCAGGCTCTGGCCGGCTCCGGCCTCACCCTCGACGAGTTCCGCCAGCAGATGCGCAAGAACCTGCTGATCCGGGAGGTCATGGGGCGCGAGGTGCAGCAGAAGGTCCAGCTCGAGGAGGAGGACCTGCGCCGCTACTACCGCGCCCATCCCGAGGAGTTCTCCGAGCCGCGCCGGCTGCGGGTGCGTGAGGTGGTGGTGCCCGGCGGGCCGCGAGCCGCCGAGGTGGCGGCGCGCGTGCGCGACTTGCTGGCCGCGGACGACCAGGACGAGCTGTCGGCGCTCGCCGAGAGCGGCGAGGCCGGCGGCCTGGTGCAGCTCGGCTGGGTGGAGCAGGGAGACCTCGAGTCGGCGCTCGAGGCGGCGATCTGGGAGCTCGACGCCGGCGACGTGAGCGAGCCGGTGGCGGCGCGCGGCGGTCTGCACGTCGTGGAGGTGCTCGAGGTCCAGGCGGCGCGGCTGCTCGAGTTCGGCGAGGTCGAGGAGCGCATCCAGCGCAAGCTGCGCGCCGAGCGGTTCCAGAGCGAGATGTCGAGCTTCTTCGAGCGCTTGGAGCGCACCTCCTACATCGTCGCCCAGCCGCCGCCCGAGGCGGCCGGCTTCCGCGCCGCGACCACCGCGCAGCCTCCCGAAGAGCTGATGAGCCCGCCGCCCGCCGAGCAGCCCGAAGAGCCGCCGGCCGCGGCGCCCGACGGCGACTCCGGCAGCCGCTAGCCGGCCCGGCCCGCGCGGACGCCGACCACGGTCCGCGCCGGGGCCCGAAACGGGCGGAAGCGCCCTGGGATGAAGGGTTTACCCTCATGTGGAGCAAAGTGGACAAGAGTGGATCACCCTGCTACACTCCGGCAGTTCTAGAAGCAGTGGGTGGAGAGCATGTTTCGTGGCAGTGCGCCGGCGAAGATCGACGACAAGGGCCGACTCAAGATGCCGACGGTTTTCCGCCGTCAGCTGGTGGAGAAGTACGGCCGCGACGTCTTCCTCACCAGCGTGCGCGGCGACTCGCTGCTGTTCTACCCGCTGCCGGTCTGGGAGGAGTTCGAGGGCCGTCTCTACGCCCTGCCCTCGACCGACCGCATCAAGCAGCGCTACCTCGAGAGGGTCAGCTACTACGGCCAGCAGAGCAAGCTCGACGGCCAGGGGCGGGTGGTGGTGCCGCAGCTGCTGCGCGAGTCGGCGCGCATGCAGGGCGAGGTGGTGGTGAGCTCCCGCCTCGACCATTTCGAGGTCTGGAACAAACAGCGGCTGCAGGAGCTGTTCGACAAGCAGCCGTTCGGCGACGACGAGTTCGACTACCTGAGCGAGCGGGGAATCTGAGCGTGGAGCACAGCTTGCCGACGCCGCTCTGGCGATTTCTGCCGTGCACCACCATCCGGTCCTGGTCGAGGAGGTGATCCGCCATCTCGCGCCGCAGCGAGGTGGTCTGTTTGTCGACTGCACGGTCGGGGCAGGCGGGCACGCCGCCGCCCTGCTGGCGGCGTCGCCGGAGCTCGAGCTGGTGGGGGTCGATCGCGACCCGTCGGCGCTCGAGCTGGCGGCCGCGCGCCTGGCGGAGCACGGCCGGCGCGTGCGGCTGCTGGAAGGCGAGTTCGGCGACCTGCGGCCGCTGCTGGCCGGTCTCGGCGTGGCCCGGGTCGACGGGCTACTGGCCGACCTCGGGGTCTCCTCGATGCAGCTCGACACCGCGGAACGGGGTTTCAGCTTTCGCCGCGACGGCCCGCTGGACATGCGCATGGGAGCTGGCCGGCTGACCGCGCGCGAGATCGTCAACCACTACTCGGAGGCTGATTTGCAGAACATCTTCAGGCAGTACGGTGAGGAGCGGCGGGCCCGGCGCATCGCCCGGGCAGTGGTGACGGCGCGCGAGCGGCAGCCGATCGAGACCACCGGCGAACTGAGGAAGGTGGTGCACCGGGCGACTCCGGGGGCGGGCCATGCCCGCATCGACCCGGCGACGCGGGTCTTCCAGGCGCTGCGAATCGAGGTCAACCAGGAGCTGGCGGGTCTCGCCAGGCTGCTCGACGAGGTGGCCGAGCTGCTCGACCAGGACGGCCGGCTGGTTGTGATCTCCTACCACAGCCTCGAGGACCGGCTGGTCAAGCACCGGCTGCGCGCCCTCGCCCAGGGTGAGGTCGACGAGACCACCGGCCGCACGCGCTCCGAGAGCCGGGTGATCGAGCTGCTGACCCGCAAGCCGGTGCGCCCGACCCCTGCCGAGGTGGCCGCCAACCCGCGGGCTCGCTCGGCGCGGCTGCGTGCCGCACGGAGGCTGTAGCGCTTGCGCAGTGCGTACGTCGTCCGCCAGCCGGTGGTCAACAGCTACCTGGTGCGCGAGCGTGACCGCCGGCGCCTGGTCGAGTTGATGCTGGTGGTGGCGACCGCGGTGCCGCTGGTGCTGGCGCTGATCGCCTACGTCTGGCTCAACCTCGAGCTGCTGCGGCTCGGCTACCGGATCCACCATCTGGAGAGCCAGCTCCAGCAGAGCCGCCATGAGCTGCAGCTGCTCGAGCTCGAGGAGTCGTACCAGACGGGGGCGGCGCGGCTCGAGGCGGTCGGCAGGCAGCTCGGTCTGGCGCCGCCGGGCGAGGGGCAGCAGATGCGTCTCGGAGCCGAGCGGTGAGAGCGCGCCGGCTGCTGGTGGTGGGCGCCGCCGTGCTGGTGGCGGCGGTGATCGTCGGCCGCCTCTGGCAGCTGCAGATCGAGCGCCACGACGAGTTCCGGGAGCTGGCCGGCTCCCAGCAGCTGCGGGTGGTCGAGCTCGAGCCGCCGCGCGGCACGATCTTCGACGCCCGCGGACGCAAGCTCGCGGTGTCGCTCGACGTCGACTCGCTGTACGCCGCGCCGTCGAAGGTGGTCGACCCGGCGGCCACCGCCGCCGCCCTGGCGCCGGTGCTTGGCCGGCCGGCAGCCGAGCTGCGCAGGCGGCTGGCCGGCGACGGTGACTTTGTCTGGCTGGCCCGCCAGCTGGACCCGCCGGTCGCCGAGCGGGTGCGGCGGCTGCGCCTGGCCGGCCTCGACTTCATGCGCGAGTCGCGCCGCTACTACCCGCAGCAGCGCACCGCCGCACAGCTGGTCGGCTTCGCCGGCCGCGACCACACCGGTCTCGAAGGCCTGGAGAGCCTCTACGAGGAGGTGATGGCGGGCGAGGCCGCCAGGCGGCTGGTGCTGCGCGACGCCAACGCCGGGATCGTGCTGTCGCCGCGCCTGTCGCTGGCCGAGCCGGAGCCCGGCCGCGACCTGCACCTGACGCTCGACTCCCATCTGCAGGCGGTGCTCGAGCGCGAGCTCGAGCAGGCGGTGGCGCGGCACCGCGCCAGCCGCGCGGTCGGCCTGCTGCTCGACCCGCGCACCGGCGCCGTGCTGGCCATGTCGGCGGTGCCCGGCTTCGACCCCAACCGCTTCCAGGAGGCGCCGCGCGAGGCGTGGCGCAACCGCGCGGTCACCGACGTCTTCGAGCCCGGCTCCACCTTCAAGCTGGTGACCGCCGCGGCGGCGCTCGAGGCCAACCTGATCGACCCGAGCGACCTGATCGACTGCGGGATGGGCAGCATCACCCTCGACGGCGTGAAGATCAACGACCACCACCCGTTTGGCGAGCTCACCTTTCGCGAGGTGATCGCCGAGTCGAGCAACGTCGGTGCCATCAAGATCGGGCTCAGGGTCGGCCGGCGGGCGCTGCACGAGCAGATCGTCCGCTTCGGTTTCGGCCGGCCCACCGGAATCGACCTGCCGGGCGAGGAGGGCGGGCTGTTGCGGCCGCTCGAGCGCTGGCAGCTGAGGGATCCGGCCTACATCTCGTTCGGGCAGGGCATCTCGGTGACCGCGCTGCAGTTGGCATCCGCGTTCGCGGCGGTGGCCAACGGGGGCGCGCTCTACCAACCGTTCGTGGTGGCGGCCACCGGCCGCGGCGGCGTGCGCGACGCTCCGCCGCGCCGGCCGCAGCCGCTCGCGAGCCCGATCAGCGCGGCCACCGCCCGCACCCTCGAGCGCATGCTCGAGGCGGTGGTGGAGGAGGGCACCGGGGGCCGGGCGGCGGTGCCCGGCTACCGCGTCGCGGGCAAGACGGGCACCGCCCAGAAGCCGGTGGCGGGCGGCTACTCGCCCGACAAGCACCTGGCCAGCTTCGTCGGCTTCGTGCCGGCGCGCGACCCGGCGTTCGTCGGGCTGATCGCGGTCGACGAGCCCGTCGGCGCGCTGTTCCACGGCGGCGACGTGGCGGCGCCGGTGTTCGCGGCGGTGGCGCGCGAGGCGCTGGCCTATCTCGGCGTGCCGCCGGACTCCGCCGTCCCGCCGCCGTCCGTCCCGCCGCCGCCACGGCTGGCCGCGACGGCGCCGGAAACGCCCGGCACGGTGCCCGACCTCACGGGGCTGACGGCGCGGCAGGCGCTGACGGTTGCCGCCGCCAGCGGCCTCGCCCCCAGCCTGCACGGCGCCGGCTTCGTGGCGCGCCAGCGGCCGGCCGCAGGCGTGCCGCTGGCCGAGGCCGGCGGCAACCTCGAGCTGTGGCTGGGCGCGGGGGCGGCTGGTGGTGAGTGACGTGAGGCTGGCCGAGGCGATCGCGGGACTGCCGATCGACGGACCGCCGGGGGCCACCGGCGAGGTGACCGGCGTGAGCCACGACTCGCGCCGCGTGCGCGCCGGCGATCTGTTCGTGGCGGTGCCGGGGCTGCGCGTCGACGGCAGCCGCTTCGCCCCCGATGCGGTGGAGCGCGGCGCCGTCGCGGTGCTGGCGCGCGGCGCGGCGCCGGCAGGCTTCCCGGCGCCCTGGCTGCGGACCCCCGACCCGCGCGCCCTGCTCGGGCCGCTGGCGGCGCGGGTCTACGGCCATCCCGACCGCGAGCTGGTGATGGCGGGCGTCACCGGCACCAACGGCAAGAGCACCGTCGTCGCCCTGCTGGCCGCAATGCTCGAGGCCGCCGGCAAGCCGGCGGCGACCCTCGGCACCCTCGGCTACCGGTTCGGCGAGCTGCGGCTGGCGGCCGAGCGCACCACGCCGGAGGCCTCCGAGCTGTTCCGGCTGCTCAGAGAGATGCGCGACGCCGGCGCCGCGGCGGCGGCGCTCGAGGTGTCGTCGCACGCACTGTCGCTCGGCCGGGTGAGCGGCGCGCGGTTCGACCTGGCGGTGTTCACCAACCTGACGCGCGATCACCTCGATTTCCATCGCGATCTCGAGGAGTACTTCGCCGCCAAGAAGCGGCTGTTCGAGATGCTCAAGCCGGGCGGCCGGGCGGCGGTCGGTGTGACCGACGAGTACGGCCGGCGGCTGGCGGCGGAGCTGCCCTCGGCGGTCACCTTCGGCCCCGGCGGCCGGGTCGAGGTGGTGGCGGCCGAGCTCGCCCGCGACGGCATCCGCGCCCGCATCGCGACGCCGGTCGGCGAGCTGGCGGTGGTGTCGTCGCTGGTCGGCCGGTTCAATCTCGACAACCTGCTGGCGGCGGTCGCCGGCGCCGTGGCGCTCGAGCTGCCGCCGGCCGCGATCGTGGCCGCGGCGGCGCGCGCCACGCCACCCCCGGGACGCCTCGAGCCGGTCGCCGCCGGCCAGCCGTTCCCGGTGTTCGTCGACTTTGCCCACACCCCGGAGGCGCTGGCCGCGGCGCTCGCCGCGGTACGCGAGCTGGGCGCCCGGCAGCTGATCGTGGTCTTCGGCTGCGGCGGCGACCGCGATCCCGGCAAGCGGCCGCTGATGGGCGAGGTGGCCGGCCGGCTGGCCGACCTGCCGATCCTCACCTCCGACAACCCGCGCTCCGAGGATCCGCTGGCCATCATCGCCGCCGTCGAGCAGGGGCTCGAGGCGTCGGGCAACGCCGCCTACCGCATCGTGCCGGACCGCCGGGAGGCGATCCGCCGGGCGCTGGCGGTGGCGGGCGAGGAGTCGGCGGTGCTGATCGCCGGCAAGGGGCACGAGCGTTTCCAGATCATCGGCGAGCGCAGGCTGGAGTTCTCGGATCAGGATGAAGCGCGGGCGGCGCTCGAGGAGAGGTTCGGTGCAGGGTCGGGTGGATGAGGCGGCGGAGGCGATGGAGGGCCGAGTGATCGCCGGCGACCCGGCGGCCCGCTGGCGCGGCGCGGCGCTCGACTCCCGCCGGGTCGAGGGCGGCGAGCTGTTCTTCGCGCTGCCGGGCGAGCGCGTCGACGGCCACCGCTTCGTGGCAGCGGCGGCGTCGGCCGGCGCCGCGGCGGCGGTGGTGCACCGCGACGTCGAGGCCGCCGGCGCGACGCTGGTGCGGGTGGACGACAGCTACCGAGCGCTCCACCGCCTGACGCGCTGGGCGCGCCGGCGCGCCCCGCGGCAGCTCGTCGGCATCACCGGCTCGGTGGGCAAGACGACCACCAAGCGGCTGCTGGCCGCGATGCTGGCACGCCGCTACCGGGTGGCCTCGAGCCCCGGCAACCTGAACAACCTGTACGGCTTTCCGCTGGCGCTGCTCGGCATCCCCGAGGACAGCGAGTGGATGGTCGCCGAGATGGGGATGTCGACGCCGGGCGAGCTGGGGCGGCTGAGCCGGCTGGCGCGTCCCGAGGTGGCGGTCTACACCAACGTGCGGCCGGCCCACCTGGTCAACTTCAGCTCGGTGGAGGCGATCGCGCGTGCCAAGGCCGAGCTGCTCGAGGGCCTGGTCGAGGGCGGGCTGGTGGTCGCCAACCGCGACGACCCGCGGGTGGCGGCGATCGCCGAGGCGCACCCCGGGCCGGTGGCCTGGTACGCCATCGACCG
>JBFGNS010000120.1:0-13139 GCA_041574955.1 Thermoanaerobaculia bacterium
CGACAGGAGATCCCGAGGATGAGTCCCAGATTCGTACGCTGTGCTCTGCTGCTGGTCCTGCTGGTGGACGAACCGGCCTCCGCGGCGTCGGCCCCCGACGAGCCGGAGGCGCTGGCCGTGCAGACGCTGCCGGTGGCGGTGGCGGACGCCGACTGGAAGCCGCTCTACGAGGCGGTCGACGGCGAGCTGGAGCGGCGGCTGCGCGAGCGGCTGACCAGCGATCCCACGATGCGGCGCCTGATCCGCCAGAAGAGGCTGGCGGTCGGCCTGGTGGACCTGGCCGATCCCGCCAACCCGCGCTTCGCCCGCATCCACGGCAACCACATGATGTACGCCGCCAGCCTGCCCAAGATCGCCATCCTGCTGGCGGCCTACGAGGCGTTCGAGGACGGCAGCCTGGAGGAGACGCCGGAGATCCACCAGAAGCTGGCCGACATGATCCGGGTGTCGAGCAACAGCGCCGCCACCGAGATGATCGACCTGCTGAGCTTCGAGCGGATCGGCGCCACGCTGACCGATTCCCGCTACGAGCTGTACGACCGCGAGCGCGGCGGCGGGCTGTGGGTGGGCAAGCGGTACGCCAAGCAGGGCCGGCGCTACCCCGACCCGATGACCGGTCTGTCGCACGCCGCCACCGTCACCCAGGTCTGCCGCTTCTACTACCTGGTCGCCACCGGCCGCGTGATCAACCCCGAACGGTCGAGCCAGATGCTCGACGAGCTGGGCGAGCCCGGTCTCAACCACAAGTTCGTCAGGGAGGTGTCGAAGCGGGCGCCGGGCGCGCGGCTGTTCCGCAAGTCAGGCACCTGGCGTGACTGGCACTCGGACTCGATCCTGGTCTGGGGGCCCGACTGGCGTCGCTACATCCTGGTGGCGATGACCGAGAGCCCGGAGGGCAACGCCGTTCTCGCCAAGCTGGTGCCGGCGGCCGAAGAGCTGCTGCGGCCGGCCGGCGAGCTCGTCGCCCAGCGCCCCTGATGGGCGATCCGGCGGGCGGCTCGAAGGCGCCCGGCAGGCGGTCCGAGCGAGGATCGCGTCGCCGGCGGGGCGCGCGGCGCCGTCCGCAGGCAGCCGAGCTCGAGCCGCAGGAGGTCGAGCGCGGGCTGCGGCTGCTGCTGCTCGACGGTGTCTCGACCCAGGTGATGGGGGCGCTCACCGGCGGCGCGCTGCTGGTGGCGTTCGCCCTGCTGCTGGGGGCGTCCAACAAGGTGATCGGGCTGATCGCCGCGGTCGGTCCGCTCACCCAGCTTCTGCAGATCCCGTCGATCCTGGTGGTCGAGTGGCTCGAGCGGCGCAAGGCGCTGGTGGTGCTGGTGTCGCTGGTGGGACGCTCGTTCTGGGTGGTGGTGGCGGCGATCCCTTTCATGGTGCCGCCGCCCTACCGCATCGCCGTCCTGCTGATCAGCCTCACTGTCTACTTCGCCTCCTCGTCGCTGGCCAACGCCGCCTACAACTCGTGGAAGCGCGACCTGGTGCCGGACGCCTTCATGGGCCGCTACTTCGCCAAGCGGCTGACCCTGGCCACCGCCGCCGGCGCCGCGGTCACGCTGGCCAGCGGTTTCGCGGTCGACCACGGCGAGCGTTTCCTGGGCGACCCGGACCTGGTGTTCTCGCCGCTGTTCCTCATCGGCGGCATCACCGGCCTGCTGGGTGTGGCGTTTCTCGGCCGCATCCCGGAGCCGCGGATGACGCTCGAGCCGGGCCGGCCGCTGACCCAGGTGCTGGCCGAGCCGCTGCGCGACGAGAACTTCCGCAAGCTGCTGTTCTTCCTGGCGAGCTGGAACTTCGCCATCAACCTGGCGGCGCCGTTCTTCACCGTCTACATGCTGTCGCGGCTGGGGCTGTCGATGGCCTGGGTGCTGGGGCTGTCGGTGGTCAGCCAGCTGGCCAACGTGTCGTTCTTCCGCATCTGGGGGCGGCTGGCCGACCGGCTGTCCAACAAGGCGGTGCTCAGCCTGTCGGGCTCGCTGTTCGTGGTGTCGATCGCGGTCTGGCCGTTCACCACCCTGCCCGAGCGGTACGTGCTGACCGTGCCGCTGCTGTTCGCCATCCACCTGCTGGCGGGCGTGTCGACCGCCGGGGTGAACCTGTGCGCCGGCACCATCACGCTCAAGCTGGCGCCGCGCGGCAAGGCGACGGCGTTTCTGGCCACCAACGCGCTGACCAGCGGCGCGGCGGCGACGGTGGCGCCGGTGCTGGCCGGCCTGCTGGCCGACTGGCTGGCGGCCAGCAGGCTGACCGTCGAGCTGCGCTGGGCGTCGGCGGCGGTCGAGCGGACGGCTCTGACGGCGCTCGACCTGAGCGGGCTCGACTTCCTGTTCGCGATCGCGGTGGTGTTCGGCCTCTACTCACTCCACCGGCTGCTGGCGGTGCGCGAGGAGGGCGAGGTGGAGGACGGCGAGGCGGCGGCGGCGCTCTACGGCGAGGTGCGGCGGGCGGTGCGCCACGTCTCGACCGTGGCCGGCCTGCGCCGGCTGAGCGCCTTTCCCTACACGCTCCTACGCCGCCCGCGCGCCGACGACGAAGGCGACGAAGAACGATGACCCGCAAAGCACGGTGACAGCGCAGAGCACGGTGACAGGATACTCAGAGCACCGTCCCTGCAAGCGCCGCCGCAGAGGACGGTGACAGGATACTCAGAGCACCGTCCGCGCAGAGCACGAGCGGGGTCGGGACAACGGTGACAGGATACTCAGAGCGCCGTCCGGGCAGAGCAGGAGCGGGGTCGGGCTGAGTATCCTGTCACCGCCGTTGCCGCCCCGCGCACCCCCGGTACAACAAGCGCCGCCGCCAAACAACGGTGACAGGATACTCAGAGCGCCGTCCGCGCAGAGCAGGAGCGGGGTCGGGCTGAGTATCCTGTCACCGCCGTGGCCGCCCCGCGCACCCCCGGTACAACAAGCGCCGCCGCCAAACAACGGTGACAGGATACTCAGAGCGCCGTCCGCGCAAAGCAGGAGCGGGGTCGGGCTGAGTATCCTGTCACCGCCCTGTCAGCGCCGTGGCCGCTACGCGTGCCCCGGCGAACAACGCGCCGGTACCGCTAGAACCCCCAGCTGTACCCGAACTCCACGTCCCACTGGGTCATCTGGAGCTCGATCCTCTGCTGTCCCGGGATCGGCGCCTCGAGCGGGTTGAGCCCCTCGACGCTGACCGACGGGGCGTACATCACCGCCATGCTGAACTCGCCCTTGCCAGCGGCGCGGCTGAAGCCGAAGGTGATGTGCTCCTCCATGACGCCGGGGGCGAGGATGTTGAACAGCACCTCGCTCTCCGGGATCGGCTGGTCGCCGGTCGAGAAGCCGGCGCGCCAGGTCCACGGGCTGCCGTCACCCCACTGCACGCCGGCCTTGATCACTTCCATGTCCTGCCAGCCGAAGCCGGCGCCGTTGGCGCCGCCGAGCGGCGCCATCAACAGGTTGGGCAGGAGCTGGTTGCTGACCGACGGCACATCGCTGTAGTTGATCTGCTGGTAGTCGAGCGCCAGCGAGGCGTTGGCGCCGAAACGGTAGGCGATGCCGGCCACCCAGTTGGAGGGGATGTCGAAGTCGCCCTGGCCGGCGAACAGCCCGGAGTAGCTCGAGAAGGCGTCCATGCCGATCTCGCTCTGCCAGGACAGGCCGACCGAGAACCGGTCGGTGACCTGGCCGAGGTAGCCGAGCTTGACCCCGAAGCCGGTCGAGTCGTCGTGCCCCTTGTTGGACAGGTTGGCGGGGTCCGACGAGAAGCCGCCGAACGCCTGCACGCCCTGGGCCTCGAAGGACTGGTAGGCGAGGATCGGGCTGACGCCGAAGGCGTGCCGGCCGCTCGGCGAGCGGGCCGCCCAGGTGGGCACGATGAACAGCTGCGACAGGTCGACACCGGTCGGCGAGCTGCCGAAGAAGACCGAGCGCGGGTAGTCGGTGTTCATGCCGCCCTGGCCGTAGACCGCCAGGCCCAGGTGCTGGCCGCTGGGGCGCTCCCAGGCGGCGCCGAAGTTGGGGACAACGAACAGCTCGGAGTCGCTCTCGACGGTGCCGGGCAGCAGGCCGAAGGTGCCGGGGAAGCCGGTCGGCGCTCCCTTGACCGTGAACTCCCGGCGCGGGCTGAACAGCCCGACGCCGAGGTCGTACCGCTTGCCGATGAACGCCAACCCGGCCGGGTTGGTGCCCGGCGCCAGGGCGTCGAGCGGCAGAGCCACGCCGGCGCCGGCCATCGCCTTGGTGCGGGTGCCGATGCCGTGGATCAGGTAGCCGTTGGTGGCGAAGGCGACGTCCGGCAAGACGCCGACGGCCAACGCTGCGACGGCGATCAGGATGGGCTGGTGGAAGCTCTCGCGAACGGTCATGACTGCCTCCTTGTCTCGGCGGAGTGCGAGTGTGCCCGCCTGCCCAGCCAGACTTCCACCGCCCCGTGGCTCCCGCCACGGTCGGCAGGGTGGCGGGTGTCCGCGATGGGGTGGGCGGTGCTTGTAACATACACCTACCCGTAGGGGTAGACGCCTTCGACTGCCGAGAAACGGCTGCCGAGAAGCCGGCACCGCGAGCCCCCCGAGCGGACGTCGGACGGCGCTGCTCACCCGTCCCGCGCGTTCTCCCGCGGCGCGAGATAAACCTCGAATTCGCAGGGGCTTGGGCCCTGCCGGCGACGGCACTGTCGGCCCCGTCGGGCTAGAATCCCGGGCGATGCGCTGGACCCTCTGGCTGGTTGCGGTCCTGCTCGCCGGGTGCCGCGCGGGCGATCCCGCAGCACTCTCCGAGCGGCCCGTCACGATCTACGCCGCGGCCAGTCTGCGGGAGGTGGCCGGCGCGCTGGCGGTCGAGTTCACCGCCGCCACCGGCATCCGGGCCGAGCTCAACTTCGCCGGCTCCAACGTCCTGGCGCAGCAGATCCTGGCGGCCCCCGCGGCCGACCTGTTCCTCTCCGCCGACCAGCTGTGGGTGCGCGAGCTGGAGCGCCGGGGGCGGGTCGCCCCGGACGCCGTGGCGCCGTTCTTCGGCAACCGGCTGGCGCTGGTGGCCCACCGCGACAGCGCCCTCGCGGCCGGCGATCCCTGGCTGCTGGCCGGAGACGGCTACCGCCACCTGGCCCTGGCCGACCCGGCCGCGGTGCCGGCCGGCCGCTACGCCCGCGCCCGGCTGGAGGGGATGAGCCTCGCCGGCGCGAGCCTGTGGCAGAGGGTGGCGGACCGGGTGGTGCCGGCGATCGACGTACGCGGGGCGCTGGCGCTCGCCGAATCGGACCCCGGCATCCTGGCGATCGTCTACGCCACCGACGCCCGCAGCTCGCGGCGGATCAAGGTGCTGTACGAGTTTCCGCGCGATCCGCGGCGGCCCATCCGGTACTGGTCGGCGCGGCTCGACGACGGGCCGAACCCGGAAGGGGGGCGGCGCTTCCAGGACTTCCTGGCGTCGCAGGAGGCGGCGGCGGTGGCCCGGCGTTTCGGCTTCACGGAGTCGGCGTGAGCGCGGAGCTGGCGGGCGTTCTGACGCTCAGCCTGCGGGTAGCCGCGGTCGCCACGCTGCTCGTGGCGCTGCCCGCCGCCTTCGCCGGCTACGCCCTGGCGCGGTGGCGGTTCCCCGGCAAACGGTTGCTGTCGGCGCTCGTCGGGCTGCCGCTGGTGCTGCCGCCCACCGCCGTCGGCTTCCTGCTGCTGCGGCTGCTGGCGATCGACGGCCCGCTCGGCCGCGAGACGCTCGGCTTCGACCTCGCCCTGCTGCTGACCTGGAAGGCCGCCGCGCTGGCGGCGTGCGTGATGTCGCTGCCGCTGGTGGCGCGGACGGCGCGGGTGGCGTTCGAAGCGGTCGACCCGCGGCTCGAGGCGATGGCCCGCACGCTCGGCCACGGCCCGCTGGCCACGCTGCGGATGGTGACGCTGCCGCTGGCGGCGCGCGGCCTGATCGCGGCGCTCATCCTGGGCTTCACGCGCGCTCTCGGTGAGTTCGGGGCGACGGTGATCGTGGCCGGCAACATCCCGGGCCGCACCCAGACCCTGGCATCGGCGATCTTCGCCGCCCAGCAGACCGGAGACTCGGGACAGGCGGCGGCGCTGATTGCGGTGTCGCTGGCGGTCGGCCTGGTGGCGATCTGGGCGGCCGAGGCCCTGGCGCCGAGACCGCACGGCGGAGTCGGACGTTGAGCCTCGAGGTCGATCTCCGACTGGCGCTCGACGGCTTCGAGCTGCGGGTCGCCTTCCGCGCCGACCGGCCGGTGACCGGGGTGTTCGGCGCCTCGGGCGCCGGCAAGACGAGCCTGATCGAGTCGATCGCCGGTCTGCGGCGCGACGCCGCCGGCGCGATCCGGCTGGATGGCGAGGTGTGGCTCGACACCGCCGCCGGGCGCCGGCTGCCGCCGCAGGAGAGGGGCGTCGGCTGGGTGGCGCAGGACGGGCTGCTGTTTCCCCACCTGGACGTCCGCGCCAACCTGCTGGCCGGCGCGCGTCGGGCGCGGGCGGCAGGCGCCGATCCCGAGCGGCTGCTGGCCGAGGCGACCGAGATGCTGGCGCTCGGCGAGCTGCTGCACCGCCGTGCCGGCACCCTGTCGGGTGGTGAGCGCCGCCGGGTGGCGGTGGGCCGCGCGCTGTGCTCGGCACCGCGGCTGCTGCTGCTCGACGAGCCGCTGGCGTCGCTCGACCTGCCGCTGCGGCGCCGGCTCCTGCCGCTGCTGGCCCGGCTGCGCTCACCGACGTCGCCGCCGGCGCTGCTGGTGTCGCACGATCCGATCGAGGTGCAGGCGCTGTGCGACGAGCTGATCGTGTTGCAGCGCGGCCGGGTCGTGGCACGCGGCGAGCCGCACGCCGTGCTGGCCGATCCCCGGGTCTTTCCGCTCGCCCGCGAAGAGGGCTTCGAAAACGTGCTGCGAGGTCGTCTGGTGGCGCATCGGGGCGCGACCAGCAGCGTGCGGTTGGGCGCCGGAGAGGGCGTCGAGCTGAGCACTCCGCCGATCGACGCCGCGGTGGGCGACGAGGTGCTGATCGGCCTGCCGGCGAGCGAGATCGTGCTGGCGACCCGGCGGCCCGAGGGGCTGTCGGCGCGCAACGTGCTGCCAGCGACGATCGAGGCGCTGCCCGCGCTTGGCGAGCCGGGGCCCGTATCGGTGCGGCTGGCGCCCGAGCTGCCGCCGCTCGGCGTCGAGGTGGTCGAGACCACGCCCGAGCGCATGGGGCTCGAGCGGGGAGGGAGGATCTATCTGGTGATCAAGGCTACTTCGTGCCGGCCGTACGCCGCCGGGCGGGGGACACCGGCGCCGCCGTCTCCGGGCACCGGCTCCTAGCGCTCACCGGGCGGCTGCCGGCGCCGCCGGGGCGCCCGAACTCAGCCGTACTTCGACAGCAGCGCGACGATCTCGGCCACTTCGCTCGAGTCGCTCTGCTCGTCGCCGTGGCTGAGGCGGTGCTGGAAGGCGCAGGCGATGAGCTGGGCGAACGCCTTGTTGAGCGCGCCGCGGGCGGCGGCGATCTGCTGCGCGATCGCCTCGCAGCTCTTCTCCTCGCCGATCATCCGCTGGATGCCGCGCAGCTGACCCTCGACCCGAGCCAACCGGTCGATGAGCTGCTTCTTGTCCTCTTCCGAGACGGGTGGGGCGGTTGTGGCGACGGCCATCGGCGTCTCAGATGAACAGGTTGGTGCGCGAGCGCAGCGACTCGCCCAGGAAGCTCGCCACGCCCGCCGGCTCGAGTCCGTCGATCAGCTCGTCCTCGCCGATGCCCATGACGTCGCGCGACATCTCGCAGGCCAGCAGCTTGACGCCCATCTCGCGCGACATCTCCATCATCTCCTCGAGCGAGGAGACGTTCTTGTCGCGCATCATGCGGCGCAGCATCTTGGCGCCGACCCCGAAGTAGTTCATCTTGGAGACCGGCAGCTCGGTCGAGCTCGCCGGCGACATGACGGCCATCATCTTCTCGAACAGGCTCTTGCCGGCGAGCTTCGACTGCTTCTTGAGCACGCTCAGGCCCCAGAAGGTGAAGAACATGCTCACCTCCTGGCCGAGCGCCGCGGCGCCGGTGGCGATGACGAACGACGCCAGCACGCGGTCGAGCTCGCCGGAGAAGACCACGATGGCCACCTTGTCCTCGGGCTGGGTGGCCTCGAGCTGGGCGACCCGGCTCTCGAGCGCCGTCAGGCGGTCGGCGAGATCGCCGGCTTCGGCCGTCTGGGGGGGAGAGAGATCGGTGACGGTCATGGCGTCCTCCTCAGCTGACCTTGCGGATGAAGTGGAGGTAGATCTCCCGCTCGTCCTCGGAGCCGGTCTCCTGCGCCACCAGCTCGACGTTGGCGGCGATCTTGGTCCAACCCTGGAAGTCCTTGATCGAGCCGCGGTCGGTGGCGACGATCTTCAGCACCTGGCCGGGGGCGAGGTCGCCGATCTGCTTTCGGGCCTTGACCAGCGGCATCGGGCAGTTGAGGCCGCGGGCGTCCAGCTCCTGGTCGAAGGTGGTTTCGCTCATCGTGACGGGTCTCCGCGGTCGTAGGTCCGGGTCCTGGCTGGACAACGCAACGTCGGGTGGTAGAATCTACGATACCCCCCGCAGTATGTCAAGCGCCGCCCGTGGCGGGCCGGCGGGGGCGACGGGGGAACCGGCCTCGGTGGTCGACGAACCCGGTTCCAGCAAACCGCTGTCCGGATCGCGCCGGCAGCCGCAGCAAGGAGCCGTTGGGAGATGGAGAGAGCAGCCAACCACGAGTGGGGAGTCGACGAACTGCTTGGCCGATTGGAGGCGGGCGACGAACCGTTCGTCTTCGACGTCCGCAACGAGGACGAGTTCGCCAGCTGGAAGATCGAGGGCAAGCGCGGGCCCGAGACGGTCAACGTGCCCTACTACGAGATGCTCGAGCACGACGAGTTCGACGACGTGGTCGACTCGTTCAAGGCGTTCCTGAGCGAGAGCTGGGAGGACGAGCTGCCGCGCGACCGCACCATCCTGGCGGTCTGCGCCAAAGGCGACACCTCGGAGTACGTGGCGGCGGCGCTGCGCGGTCTGGGGTTCGACGCGGTCAACCTCGCCGGCGGCACCGCGGCGTGGGGCAACCAGTACGTCTTCCGTCCGGTGGTCGACGACCCGGAGCTGACGATTCTCCAGGTCAGCCGGCCGGCCCGTGGCTGCCTGAGCTACCTGGTAGCCGCCGGCGAGCGCGCTTTGGCGATCGACCCGCTGCGCCACGTCGACCGTTACCGCGAGCGAGCCGAGGCGCGGGGCTGGACGATCGAGAGGGTGATCGACACGCACGGCCACGCCGACCACATCAGCGGCGGTCCCGCGCTGGCGGCTTCGGCGGGTGCTCCCTACCATCTGCATCCGTTCGACGGCATCCACCCGATCGACGTGCTGCCGCCGCGCATCGACTTCGACTACCTTCGCGACGGGCAGCAGATCGAGCTCGGCGGTCACCGGCTGGAGGTGATCCATGTTCCGGGCCATACGCTGGGTAACGTCGCCCTGCTGCTCGACGAGCGCTACCTGTTCACCGGCGACAGCCTGTTCCTCGATTCGATCGCGCGCCCCGACCTCGGCGGGCACGGAGAGACCTGGGCGCCGCTGCACTACGATTCGCTCCGCCGCCTGCTCGAGCTGGACGACGCCACGCTGGTCCTCCCCGGGCACTTCTCCAGCCTGGGGGAGCAGAACGACGCCCACCTCTACACCGCCGAGCTCGGCCGGCTGCGGCGCGACAACGAGGGCCTGCAGATGGCGCGCAAGACGCGCGACGAGTTCGTCGAGTACATCCTGGCCAGCCTGCCCGAGTTCCCCGACGAGTACGTCGAGATCAAGCGGGTGAACGCCGGCCTCGCCGAGGTCGGCGAGTCGCGCGCCTCCGAGCTCGAGCTGGGCAAGAACATCTGCGCGCTGTCGCAGGCCTATGCCGAGTCCGGCGCCGCCTGAGGACGGGGCGCCGCCGGCCGACGCGCGGCTCGACTGCCGCGGCCTCTACTGCCCGCTGCCGGTGCTGCGCACCGAGCGCGCGCTGGCCGGGATGGCGCCGGGCGAGGTGCTGAGCGTGGTGGCCACCGATCCCGCCGCCAGCCTGGACTTCAAGGTGTTCTGCCAGCGCGAGGGCCACGAGCTGGTGCGCGAGGAGAGGCGCGGCGGCGAGCTGCGGTTCTGGCTGCGGCGCGCCGGCGACCCGCGCTGAGCGGCACCGGCCGACCCGGCGACCGGTTCGTGCCGGGGACCGCGGGTGAGGTTAGGATCGCGGTCCAGCGATGACCTTCGAGATCGGGCTGGTCCTGGCGATCCTGGTCGGCGGCGTGGTGCTGTTCGTGACTGAATGGCTGCGAGTCGACGTGGTCGCGCTGCTGGTGCTGGTGGCGCTGGCGTTGACCGGCCTGGTGAGCCCCGAGCAGGCGCTGTCCGGCTTCTCGAACCCCGCGGTAATCACCGTGTGGGCGGTGTTCATCTTGAGCGGCGGTCTGTCGCACACCGGCGTCGCCGGCCTGATCGGCCGCCACGTGCTGCGCCTCGCGGGTAGCGGCGAAGTCCGCTTGATTGTCGTCATCATGCTGACCTCCGCCGTGCTCTCTGCTTTCATGAACAACGTCGGCGTGGCGGCGCTGCTGCTGCCGGTGGTGATGGACATCAGCCGCCGCACCGGGCGGCCGGCGTCGAAGCTGTTGATCCCGCTGGCGTTCAGCTCGCTGATGGGAGGGCTCACCACGGCGATCGGCACGCCGCCCAACCTGCTCGTCGCGCAAGCGGTCAAGGACGCCGGCCTCGAAGAGTTCGCGCTGTTCGATTTCGCGCCCGCGGGGGGAGCGGTAGTTCTGGCCGGCATCGTCTACATGGCAGTGGTGGGCCGCCACCTGCTGCCCGAGCATGCCGACCCGCTGGCTGCCTCGCGCGGCAACGACCTCAAGGACGTCTACGCTCTCGAGGAACGGCTGTTCGCGGTACAGGTACCCGACAGCTCACCTCTGGTCGGCAAGAGCCTCGCGGAGAGCCGCCTCGGCGCGGCGCTTGGCCTCAACGTCATCGCCATCCTGCGCGGCAACGAGACCCGACTGGCGCCCGACCCCGGTGTGTCGCTGCAGGGCGGCGACCGGCTGCTGGTGGAGGGTGACCTCGAGCGGTTGTCGTCGGTCAGCGGCCGCGAGTTCCTCGACTTCGAGACCAGCACGCTGCCGGTCGAGGAGCTGATGGCGGGCGAGATCGAAGTGGTGTCCGTGAAGATCCTGCCGGAGTGCGATATCGCCGGCAAGACGCTGCCCGAGCTCGATTTCCGCCGCCGCTTCGGCGGCATCGTGCTGGCGCTCAACCGCGGCGGCGAGCTGCGCCGCACCGGGCTCGAGAAGCTGGTGCTCGAGGTGGGCGACACCTTGCTGGTGCAGGGCTCCCGCCGCCAGCTCGACCGGCTGCGCGCCGAGGAGCGCCTGCTGGTCGCCCCTGCGGACCCTTCTGAGGCGCTGGCGCTCGAGGAGCGGCTGATGGTGGTGCGGGTGCCGCACGACTCGCCGCTTGCCGGCAAGACCCTGACCGGGAGCCGGCTCGGCAACGCCTTCGGGCTGGGGGTGATGGGCATCGTGCGCGACGGCATGACCCGCCTGATGCCCGAGCCCGACGAGCGCATGCTGCCCGGCGACACGCTGCTGGTCAAGGGCCGTGACGAGGATTTCAGGACCGTGGCCGGGCTGCACACTCTGGAGATCGGGGGGCGCGGCGTGGACGAGGCCGGCGAGCTGGAGTCCGACCGCGTAGCGATGGCCGAGGCGGTGCTTTCACCTCGCGCCGGCATCGTCGGCAAGACCCTGGTCGACCTCCACTTCCGCGAGAAGTACGGCCTCAACGTGCTGGCCATCACGCGCGAGGGAGAGACCTTCCGCGAGCAGCTGCGCGACGTCCGGCTCCGCTTCGGAGACGCCCTGCTGCTGCACGGCCCGCGGGAAAAGCTCAAGCTGCTGGGCTCCGAGCCCGACTTCCTGGTGCTGACCGAGGAGGCTCAGGAGCCGCTGCGGCTAGAGAGGGCGCCGCTAGCAACGCTGATCATGGCCGGCGTGGTGACCTCCGTGCTGCTGGGTTGGCTGCCGATCTACATCGCAGCCATCACCGGAGCGCTGGCCATGGTGTTGACCCGCTGCCTGACGATGGACGAGGCCTACCGTGCGATCGAGTGGCGGGCGGTGTTCTTGATCGCCGGGATGATGCCGCTCGGGCTGGCGATGCAGACCAGCGGCGCTGCCGAGTTCCTGACCGGTCGGGTCGTGGCGCTGGTCGGCGACGCGGGACCTCTGGCGCTCGTCGCGGCGCTGTATCTCACCACCGCCCTGGCGGCGCAGGTGATGCCGACCTCGGCAGCGGCGATTCTGATGGCGCCGATCGCGCTAAGTACCGCGGGGGAGCTGGAGTTGTCGCCCTATGCGCTGGTAATGACGATTTCATTGGCGGCCTCATCGAGCTTCATGAGCCCGGTGGCGCATCCAGCCAACGTGCTGATCATGGGACCGGGTGGGTACCGGTTCAGCGACTACATCAAGGTGGGGTTGCCGCTGATGGTGGTGTGTCTGGTGACGGTGCTGCTGGTGCTGCCGTTGGTGTGGCCTTTGAAGTAGCCGCCGCGCCGATTCGGGCCTGGTGCCCGGCAGCGAGTGGGGTTCGGGCTTGCATCGCCGATTGAGGCCGCGTGGGCCTCTTCTTCCCCGGCGGGCAGCTATGGAGCCCGCATTCGCCGGGGTACGATTCCGGCGCTTGTCCGGCTCGCAGTTCGGTCTGTTGCCTGTAGCACCGCCGCACCCCTTTCGGGCCTGCGGCCCGAATTCAGGGCGCGGCCAGGCGGACGACGCCGCCCACCGGGGAAGAAGAGGCCCCCACGGCCGACATCGTTGGGGGGTGGAGGAGTTTCATGACCATCTGGGACCTCGCCGGCGGCGTGGGTAGGAGGGGAGTGGGCCGGTTGGTGGCGCTGGGCGGTATTCTCACGGGGATGCCGGAAGCAAGGGAGATCCCGACGCTCGCCGATGTGCGGGAGGCGGTGGGGCGGATCGCGGGGGTGGCGCATCGGACGCCGGTGGTGACCAGCCGGACGCTGGACGAGCGGGCCGGGCGGCGGCTGTTCTTCAAGTGCGAGAACCTGCAGCGGATCGGCGCTTTCAAGATCCGCGGCGCGGTCAACCTGATCGCGCGGCTGCCCGACGAGGTGGCGGCGCGCGGGGTGGTGACGCAGAGCTCG
>JBFGNS010000121.1:0-12859 GCA_041574955.1 Thermoanaerobaculia bacterium
GAACACCGCGATCTGGCACTCGGCCTCGGTGTCGACCACGATCCCTGCCACCATCGGGACGAGCAGCACGGCGACGGAGACCACCAGCTGCCAGATCGAGATGCTAAGCGCCCGCTCTTCCGGCTCGCGCGGCAGATCGCGAATCGACGGTGCGGTCCTTCTGTCCTCCCGGCGCCCGATGAGGCCGTCCACGATCGCGGTTACCTGCGAGATCTCTTCGGTCTCCTGCCGGATGGCCTCGAGCAGGGCCGGGAAGGCGTCCCGCTTCAGGGTCTGGCGCAGCACCGAGTGCCACATCGCCCTCGGCCGGTTGACGAAGCGGACCTGCGACTTCGAGATCGCTCCCCCCATCTGCTCGACGATACGCTCGGCCTGCTCCGGGTGGGGGAAAGCCGTCGCCAGGCTTTCGCGCAGGTCGCGAAGGAGCTCGGTCCAGTCGACACGCGCTTTGGAGGCAGGGGGCTCGGTCATTGCGTTGGGCTGGGCTCGACGCCTTGGGATAGCGCGTCGCTGACGATCCTGCCGGCGATCCCCTGGTTGCGGAACACCTCGCGTGAGGTGCCCGGCTCGGGGATGTAGCCGCCGCTGTGATGGAGGGCTCTCACTCGCCAGTCGAGGTCGAAGACCGGCGCGCCGGACGAGCCCGGCAGGGTATCGGTCAGGTACTGCACCCTGCGGTCGTCCGCGTACATCACGCGGTTGTCGTGCAGAGCGACCTCCTGCCGGCGGCCGGCCGGGTGCTGAATGATGGACACCCTCTGACCGACTTCGAGGCGGCTGGCGTCCACCACCAGGCCGCCCCATTGTGCGCTCGGTGCCCCGGCGACCCTGACGATAGTCCAGTCGTCTCCGCCCTGGTAGGCGCTGGTGGCGAAGCAGCCGTCCGGGTCCAGACTGTACGGAGTCCCGCTCGATGGCGGGTCGTACCGCACTCCGAACTCGGCCGTGGCCTGAGCAGCATCCTCCGGAGTCGAAATCACGTGGTGACAGGTCACCAGGTAGTCGCCCCGGGTCAGGAAGCCGGTGCCGATCGGTCGGCCGCCGTGACAGATGCGGGCCACGCTGCGCGCCGCCCGAGCGCCCTTCTCCAAGAACTCGACGCCGCGAAGGTCCGACTCGCCGAGGATCCGCTCCAGCGAAGCCCTCGATCCTTCCCAGCGCCATCGCGGCCGTGGCCCCAACCGGCCGTCGAGCGAGACCTCGGCGGCTTTCACCAGCAGCTGCTGATTGGGGTAATCCTCGAAGGCGGCCTTGACGATGGCGTCGACCAGCCCCTGCTTTCGGGCCTCGCGCAGAATGGAGCTCCAGGTGGCACGCGAGTTGGTGAATGTGACCCGCGACGCATCGAGACCGACGTCGTCGAGGATCACCTGCGCGTCCTCGCGGAACTCGTAGAGGTTTGCGAGCAGGTCCCTCAGCGACCTGAAGTCGAGGGTCGGAGCCCCCTGCTCCGCGTTCTGCCCTGTCACGACCATCGTAAGATCAGCTGCTCCAATGATAGCGGAGCCGTGCGGTTGCCGAGCTGACGCTGCCGTTGCCGATCGCTGCACCGGTCCCTAGAGCGCAGCGTGGCGAGAGAGCCCAATGTGGCGAGTTCGGCTCGGAGGCTCGTGTAGCTGGCGGGGACCGAGCGCGAATTGAGAGGCGAGGCCTGGACCAGGAAGCTGGCTATGGACGACAGGCAGAAGCTAGTGTCCTCGGCCGCGGAACTCCGAGAGCCCCCAAGCCCTACCTCACATCCCGGTACAGCCGCGCCAGCCGGTGCGGCGATACCCCCACCACGTGCAGCGCCCAGATCAGCCAGTTGAGGGCCACGGTGCGGGCGATGCCGCGCTCGAGGTAGCGGCGCGAGGAGGTGCGCATCCTGAGCGGTAGCACGGCCAGCCGGCCGTGGCGCTTGAGACGGCGGGCGAAGTCGAGATCCTCGAGGATCGGCCAATCGCGGTAGCCCCCCAGCCGCTCGAACGCGGCGCGGGTGACGAACTGGCCCTGGTCGCCGAGCGGCAGCCGGGTCAGCCGGGTGCGCAGGTTGACCAGCCGGCTGCCGCGCCGCATCCACCGGTGGTCGCCGTCGAACTCGAGCTCGAAGCCGCCGCCGTCGGCGCCTTCCGCCACCGCCCGGCGGATGGCTTCGGCGGCGCCGGCCGGCGGCTCGGAGTCGGCGTGCAGAAACAGCAGGATCTCCGCCCGGGTGGCGGCGGCCCCGCGGTTGAGCTGAGGCCCGCGGCCGGCGCTGCCGGCCACCACCCGCGCGCCGAGCGCGCGCGCCGCCTCGGCGGTGCGGTCGCCGCTGCCGCCGTCGCTCACCACCAGCTCGTCGGCGAAGCCGTCGAGCGCGGGCAGCAGCCGGCGGATCGCGCCTTCCTCGTCGAGGGTCGGGATGATCACGGCCAGGCGCATGGCGGGGCGGAAGCCGGTGCTAGCATACTCGCGCATGAGCAGCGACAGCCCGTTCAGCCACCTCGACGGCCTCGGCCAGGCGCAGATGGTGGACGTGTCGGGCAAGCCGGTGACGCGGCGCGTGGCCGAGGCCTCGTGCGTCGTCCTGCTGACACCGCAGACCGTGCTGCGGCTGGCCAACCTGCCCAAGGGAGACGCCTACTCGGTGGCCCGGCTGGCGGGCATCCAGGCGGCCAAGCGCACCGGCGAGTGGATACCGCTCGCCCACACCCTCAACCTCGACCAGGTGGACGTCGAGCTGGTGCCGGTGACCGAGGGCGTGCGGGTGCGCAGCCGGGTGATCTGCACCGCCCGTACCGGTGCCGAGATGGAGGCGTTGGTGGCCTGCTCGGCGGCGGCGCTGGCGCTCTACGACATGGTCAAGTCGGTCGAGCGCGGCGCCGCCGTCACCGACCTGCGGCTGGACGCCAAGAGCGGCGGCCGCTCAGGCGACTACCGGCGCTGAGCTGCTGATGCTCACCGGGCTCGACCGCCTGCTCGAGCGGCCCGAGCGGCTCAGCGGGCGGCGCTACGCCCTGCTGGCGCACGCCGCCGCGGTCACCGCCGAGCTGGAGCCGGCGCATCTGGCGCTGGCGGCGCGGGCGCCGACGCCGCCGGAGCTGCTGCTCGCTCCCGAGCACGGCTACCACGGCGTGGAGCAGGACATGGTGCCGGCCGCCGAGCGGCGCGATCCGTGGACCGGCATCCCGGTGCTGTCGCTCTACGGCGCCGACGCCGCCTCGCTGCGGCCGTCGCCCGAGGCGTTCGCCGGCCTCGACCTGCTGGTGGTCGACCTGCAGGACATCGGCGCCCGCTACTACACCTATGCCGCCACCGCGGTGTGGGCGGCGCAGGCGGCGCTGGCGGCGGGCTGCGAGGTGCTGGTGCTGGACCGGCCCAACCCGCTGGGTGGCGACGAGGTCGAGGGCAACCTGCGCCGCGCGGGGTACGAGTCGTTCGTCGGCGCCTTCGAGCTGCCGGTGCGCCACGGCCTGACCCTGGGCGAGCTGGTGCGGCTGGAGGCCGCGCGCGGCGGCTGGGGCGACGGGCTCGAGGTGGTGGCGATGTCAGGCTGGCGGCGCGACCGGCTGTGGCCCGAGCTGGGCCGGCCGTGGGTCGCCCCGTCGCCCAACATTCCGCGCTTCGAGAGCGCCCTGGTGTTTCCCGGCTGCTGCCTGATCGAGGGCACCGAGCTGTCCGAGGGGCGCGGCACGACGCGCCCGTTCGAGCTGGTGGGCGGACCCGGCATCGACGCGCCGGCGCTGGCCGCCCGGCTGGGCGAGGCCGGCATCGGAGGAGCCGCCTTCACCCCCGTCTACTTCCGGCCGCAGTTCCAGAAGCACGCTGGCGAGCTGTGCGGCGGCGTCCAGATCCACGTCACGGACGCGCGTCGCTTCCGCCCGTATCGCACCGGGGTCCAGCTGCTGGCGGCGCTGCGCGCGGCGGCCGGCGAGCGGTTCGTCTGGCGGCGCGAGCCGTACGAGTTCGTCGCCGACCGGCCGGCCGTCGACCTGCTGAGCGGCGACAGGGTGCTGCGCGAGGCGCTCGACGGCGGCGGCGACCTCGACCGCTGGCTGGCGAGCTGGGCCGACGACGAGCGCGCGTTCCGCGAGGAGCGGCGAGGGGTGCTGCTCTACCCGGAGGGCGGGAGCTGAAGCCCCAGGTCTGGCTGGCGGTGGAGGAGGGGCCGGAGGCGTTTGCGCCGCTGGTGGCGGCGCTGGCGGCGGGTGGCCAGCGCGCCGGCTGGCTCGAGCTGGGTGGCCAGGCGCCGGCACCGCTGCCGCCCTCGCTGGCGGCGGCAGCCGGCGCCGGGGTGCTGCGGGCGGTGGCGGTGGGTGGCGGCCGGGTGGTGAGCGTCAAGCCGGTGACCGGCAGGCCGGTCATGCAGGATCTGGCGCGCGAGCACTTTCGCGGCTGCCTGGTGGTGCTGGTGCGGGGCGCCGGCGAGCTGGCGCGGCTGGCGCCGGAGGACGACGGCTGGCGACTCACCCGGCGCGACGGCGGCAGCCTCCGTTGGTCGACCGCCGAGCTCGTCAGCGCTCTCGGCCGGCCGTCACGGTGGCGGTAGCGAAGGCTCTTGGAGAGCACACCGTGGCGCCGTCGGGGCGCCGTCGGGGCGTCGCGGGCGTTGACCCCCAGGCGCCCCGGTGCCACAATGCCGCTGTGCGGCATGAGGTCCGCCGCAACACCCCGATGACCGAGTCGATCCGCTTCTTCCTGCCGGGCCCGACGTTCGTCCCGGCCGATGTGCTGGCCGCCCAGGCGCGGCCGATGCTGGGCCACCGCTCGCCCGCCTTCAAGGAGCTGTACGCGACTCTCGGACCCCGCCTGCAGCAGGTCTTCCGCACCGCGGGCGACGTGATGGTGGCCACCGCCAGCTCCACCCTGGTGATGGAGGGCGCGATCGTCTCGACCGTCGCCAGCGACGTACTGCACCTGACCTGCGGCGCCTTCGCCGAGCGCTGGCACCAGATCAGCCTCAGCCACGGCCGCAACGCCGATACGGTGACCGCGCCGTGGGGCCAGGCGATCGATCCGGAGCTGGTGCGGCGGGCGCTCAGGCGCAAGCGGTACGAGGCGGTGGCGGTGACCCACAACGAGACCTCGACCGGCGTGCTCAACCCGCTCGCCGAGATCGCCGCCGTGGTGCGCGAGGAGTCGGACGCGCTGATCCTGGTGGACGCCGTCTCGGGTCTCGGCGGCGCCCGGCTCGAGGCCGACGCCTGGGGGCTCGACGTGGTGCTGGCGGGCTCGCAGAAGGCGCTGGCGGTGCCGCCCGGGCTGGTGTTCTTCACCTTC
Source organism: Thermoanaerobaculia bacterium (assembly GCA_041574955.1). Taxonomy (GTDB): domain Bacteria; phylum Acidobacteriota; class Thermoanaerobaculia; order Multivoradales; family JAHEKO01; genus CALZJC01. Next base: position 5,239 of record JBFGNS010000121.1, read on the forward strand.
TCCGAGCGCGCCGCCGAGCGCGCCGCCGCGATCGAGCACCGCGGCTTCTACACCGACCTGCTGCGCTACCGAGACAAGCACCGCGCCGGCGGCACCATCACGACGCCGGCGATGGCGCAGATCTACGCCGCGGACCGCCAGCTCGACAACATGCTGGAAGAGGGGATGGAGGCGCGCTGGCGGCGTCACCTGGAGCTCAGGAAGCAGACCGCGGCGTGGGCCCGAGCGCGCGGCGTCGGCTACGCGTCGGCCGAGCCTTTCCGCTCACCGACCGTCAGCTGCCTAAAGCCGCCGGCCGGCGTCGAGGCGCCCCGGCTGGTCGAGCAGTTGGCCGCGCTGGGTTTCACGGTGGGCGGCGGCTACGGGCCGTGGAAGCCCGAGACCTTCCGCATCGGCCACATGGGCGAGGTGCGGCGGCGCGACCTGGCGAACCTGCTCGAGGCCGTCGACTCGCTGCTCTGAGCCGTGCCCCACAAGATCCTCATCGCCGATCCGCTGGCTCCCGAGGGGCTGGAGATCCTCGACGCCGCGGGCGTCGAGCTGCGCCGGGTGGAGCCCGAGGAGAAGTCGCGCTTGGCCGAGCTGCTGGCCGACTGCGACGCGGTGGTGATCCGCAGCGGCACGCGCATGACCGCCGAGCTGCTGGCCGCCGGGCGCAAGCTCAAGGTGGTGGCGCGCGCCGGCATCGGGGTCGACAACGTCGACGTGGCGGCCGCCACCGAGCGCGGCATCCTGGTGGTGAACGCGCCCACCGCCAACCTGATCTCCGCCACCGAGCACACCTTCGGGCTGCTACTGGCGCTGGCGCGCAACATCCCGGCGGCCGACGCCTCGGTCAAGGCCGGCGAGTGGGAGCGCAAGCGGTTCCAGGGCAGCGAGCTCAAGGGCAAGACCCTGGGCGTCGTCGGGCTGGGCCGCATCGGGCAGGCCGTGGCGGCGCGCGCGCGCGGCTTCGAGATGAAGGTGGTGGCGCACGATCCGTTCCTCGACCCGGCGGTGGGGCGGCGGCTGGACATCGCCATGCTGGGGCTCGACGAGCTGCTCGCGGAGGCCGACGCGGTCACCCTCCACCTGCCGCTCACCGACGGCACCCGCAACCTGATCGACGGCGAGCGGCTGGCCTTGATGAAGCCGGGGGCGCTGCTGGTCAACTGCGCCCGCGGCGGCATCGTCGACGACGCGGCGCTGCTGGTGGCGCTCGAGGACGGCCGGCTGGGCGGTGCCGCCCTCGACGTGTTCGCCGAGGAGCCGCCCGCCGACCTGCGGCTGGCACGCCACCCGCGGGTGGTGTCGACGCCCCACATCGGCGCCCAGACGCGCGAGGCGCAGGAGCGGGTGGCCACCGAGACGGCTCGCATGCTGCTTGCGGCGCTCGACGGCTCGCTCGCGGTGACGGCGGTCAACCTGCCTTTCGGAGCCACCACGCCCCTCGGCGAGCGGCTGTTGTGGCTCAGCGAGCGGCTCGGGCGGCTGGCGGCCGGGCTGCTCGACGGCGGCTTCCACACCCTGGAGGTGGGGCTGTGGGGGCTCGACGAGGAGCAGGGCGTACCGGTGATGGTGGCGGCGCTCAAGGGCGCGCTCGAGCCGCACCTGGGCGAGGGCGTCAACTACGTCAACGCCGAGGCGCTCGCCGCCGGTCGCGGCATCGAGGTGGTGCGTTCGGTGCACCACGGCGCCGCCGACTATCCGCGGCTGGTGGAGCTGCGGCTGGCCGGTGAGGGCGGCGCGGTGGAGCTGGCCGGCACCCTGTTCGCGGAGCGCGACGCGCGCGTCGTGCGGTTCGACGGCCACCCGCTCGAGTTCCGGCCCGAGGGCCGGTTGCTGGTGCTGGCCAACCTGGACGTGCCGGGCGTGGTGGGCAAGCTCGGTACCATCCTCGGCGCCTCGGGCACCAACATCGCCGACATCCACCTGGCGCGCGAAGGGCAGGGCGGCGAGGCGGTGGCGGTGCTGCGGATCGACCAGCCGCCGCCGGCGGCGACGCTCGATGAGCTGCGCGGGCTGGAGGAGGTGCTGCGGGTGCGGCTGGTCGAGCTGGGAGACGCCTGATGGCCAGGGTCGGCCTGGTGTTCGGCGGTCGCACCGTGGAGCACCAGGTGTCGATCCGCTCGGCCAAGGCGGTGGCCGCCGCGCTCACCGAGGCCGGCCACGAGGTGGTGCCGTTCGGCATCGCCGAGGACGGCTGCTGGCTGGCGCCCGACGAGGCGGCGCCGGCGCTGTGCGGGCAGCGCGAGCGGCTGCCGGCGGTGGGGCGGCCGGTGGCGGGTACCCTGGTCAAGCTGCTCGATCACCCGGTGGACGTGCTGTTCCCGCTGGTGCACGGCACCTGGGGCGAGGACGGTTCGCTGCAGGGGCTGTGCGAGATGCTCGACCTGCCGTACGTCGGCGCCGGCGTCACCGCCAGCGCGCTGGCGATGGACAAGGTGCTGTGCAAGCGGGCGCTGGCGGCGGTCGGCCTGCCGGTGCTGGAGTTCGAGGCGGTGACCGCGGCCGAGTTCGAGCGCGAGCCGGAGGCGTGCCGCGAGCTGCTCGCGGACTGTCCGCCGCCGCGGTTCGTCAAGCCCAGCGTCGGCGGCTCGAGCGTCGGCGTCAGCAGGGTGAGCGACCGCGCGCGGCTGCCCGAGGCGGTGCGGTTCGCGCTGGAGTTCGACCGCGTGGCGCTGGTCGAGCGCGGCGTCGTGGGGCGCGAGCTGGAGTGCTCGGTGCTCGGCCACCGCGACCCCGAAGCCTCGGCGGTGGGCGAGATCGTGCCCGGCAACGAGTTCTACGACTACCAGGACAAGTATCTGCAGGACGAGGCGCAGCTTAGCTACCCGGCGGTGCTGCCCGGCCAGCTCACCGAGCGCATCCGGGGGTTGGCGGTGGACGCCTTCCGCGCCGTCGGCGCCTCGGGCATGGCGCGGGTCGACTTTCTGCTCGAGGGCGGCGAGCGGGTGTGGATCAACGAGATCAACACCCTGCCGGGGTTCACCCGCATCTCGATGTACCCCAAGCTGTGGGACGTGGTGGGGGTCGGCATGCCCGAGCTGATGGACCGCCTGCTCGCCGCCGCGGTCGATCGCCACGAGGACCGCCGCGCCCTCGACCGCGGCATCCACGCCTGGCTCGACCGCGTCGACCCCGAGCGGTAGGCAGTGGCACCGCTTGTGGCTTCGGCCCGGGTGCTTGGCCGGTCGGGGCTCGGGGCTGCGCTCCAGAGGCGAGGGTGTTGTCGCTCCGCCCCGGGCCCCCGCCCGGCTGGCGCACCCTACGGTGGTGGCTCGAGCACCGGCGTCGCGTCGAGGGCCAACCGCGGTGACAGGATACTCAGTCCACCGCCCGAGCTGCTTCGCGTCGACGGTGCCTTGAGTATCCTGTCACCGCTGCTGCTGTCCGGCAGCCCAGGCCTCTACCGCGGCGGCTCGTCGCGCACGAACCCCTCGAACCCCGCCTCGCGCAGCCGGCGCGCCGTCCGCTGAGCCTGCTTCTTCTTGGGCCACGGTCCCAGCAGCACCTTGTGCAGGCCAGCCTCGACGGCGACGCGGCTCGGGCCGAAGGGGGCCAGCAGCCGCGCCCGGTGCTCGGCCGCCGCCGGGTCGCGGTAGGCCCCGGCCTGGACCACCCACCCGGTGGTGGGCGACGCCGCCCGCCGGCCGGCCCGTTTGCCGCGCACCACCGTGATCTCGACCCTCGCCGTGCCGCTGCCGATCATGTCGATCCGCTCGGCGGCGGCGCGGGACAGGTCGATGATGCGGCCGCGCACGAAGGGACCGCGGTCGTTGATCCGCACCACCACCCGGCGGCCGTTGTCGCGGTTGCGCACCCTGACGAAGGTGTCGAACGGCAGCGTCTTGTGCGCCGCGGTCAGCGCGTGCATGTCGTAGACCTCGCCGTTGGCGGTGCGTTTGCCGTGGAAGCCCGGTCCGTACCACGAGGCGACGCCGCGCTGGTTGTCACCCGGCCTGGCGCGCGGCGCCGTGGCGCAGCCGGCGACCAGCGCCGCCGCCAGCGCCAGCGCGGCCAGCCCGGCCGGCGCGGCGAGACCACCGAGCGCTCGTCCGCCGCTCACACCCGCAGCGGCTCGGGCGCGGCGGCCTCGACGCCGGCCAGCGCCGGCTCGACCACCTCGGCCACGAACTCGTCCACCTGCTGCGGGGCGCGGCCGATGAACTGCTCGGCGCGCGCCGTCGCCTCCACCTCGGCGCGGCTCAGGCCGAACGCCGGATCGCCGGCGACCGCCGCCAGCAGCGGGTTGGTCTCACCGCGCGCCACCGCCTCGTGTGCCGCCAGGCTGTGGCGGCGCAACCGCTCGTGCAGCGCCTGGCGGTCGCCGCCGGCCACGGTGGCGCGCATCAGCAGGTTCTCGGTGGCCATGAACGGCAGCTCGCGCTCGACCCGCGCCGCCACCGTGCCGGTGTTGACCGTCAGGCCGCTGCCGACGTCGGCCGCCACCAGCAGCACCGCGTCGACGGTCAGGAAGCTGTCGGCCAGCACCAACCGGCGGTTGGCCGAGTCGTCCAGGCTGCGCTCGAGCCACTGCAGGCCGGCGGTGAGCGGGCCGTTCAAGCTGTCGGTCATTACCCGCCGGGCGAGCGAGCACATCCGCTCGCAGCGGATCGGGTTGCGCTTGTACGCCATTGCCGACGAGCCTACCTGGTCGCGGTCGAACGGCTCGGACAGCTCGCCCATGCCCTGCAGCAGCCGCACGTCGCCGCCCAGCCGGTGGCAGCTCTCGGCGATGCCCGCCAGGCACGCCAGGGTGCGACTGTCCTGCTTGCGCGGGTAGGTCTGGCCGGTCACCGGCCAGCTGGCGGCGAAGCCCAGCCGCTCGGCGACCATCCGGTCGAGCCGCTTGACCTTGTCGTGGTCGCCTTCGAACAGGGCCAGGTAGCTGGCCTGGGTGCCGGTGGTGCCCTTGGCGCCGCGGCAGCGCAGCTCGGCGGCCAGCCGGCGCACCGCCTCGAGGTCGCTCACCAGGTCCTGCAGCCACAGGCAGGCCCGCTTGCCGGCGGTGGTGAGCTGCGCCGGCTGCAGGTGGGTGTAGGCCAGCGCCGGCACCGCGCGGTGACGGCGGGCGAACTCCGCCAGGCCGGCGATGGCGCCCGCCAGCCGGCGGGCGGTGAGCTCGAGCGCCTCGCGCACCAGCAGGCACTCGGCGTTGTCGGTGACGAAGGCGCTGGTGGCTCCGAGGTGGAGCACGGCGCCCGCCTCGCCGGCCTGCTCGGCGAAGTGGCGCAGGTGGGCCACCACGTCGGGGCGGGTGCGGCGCTCGATCTCTGCCACCCGCTCGAGGTCGATCCCCCCGGCCGCCGCGCGCAGCGCGGCGAGCTGCTCGTCGGAGATCGGCAGGCCCAGCTCGCGCTGGCACTCGGCCAGCACGATCCACAGGCGGCGCCAGGTGGCGTAGCGGTGCTCGGCCGTGAAGATGGCGGCCATCTCGCGCGACGCGTACCGCTCGTGCAGCGGGTTCTGGGGGCGGTCGGCAGGCATCGAGCGACCGGCAGTCTAGCAGGGGGCATCCCGCTCGGCGGCGGTCTGCGAACGGTGGGCGGCCGTCCGCCGGGCGTTCCCGAGCGACGCTCTCTGCTAGCATCGCGCGCCCGCGGCGCGCTGCCGTCGCGCCTCCGTCGCGCCCCCGGAACTGCCGCCCGATGACCGTTCGCGTGGACTCAGAAGTCGGCCGCCTGCGCCGCGTGCTGGTGCACCGGCCGGGCGCCGAGATCGACCTGATGGTGCCCACGATGATGGAGCAGCTGCTGTTCGACGACATCCTGGACGGCAAGGCGGCGCGGCGCGAGCACGACATGTTCACCGCGGTGCTGGCGGCCGCGGGGGTCGAGGTGCTGCAGGCCGGTAGCCTGCTGGTCGAGGCGGTGGAGAGTGAGCCGGCGCGGCGCGCCGTCCTCGCCAGCCTCGAGGAGCACCTGGCCGTGCCACGGGAGCTGACCGCGCGGCTGGCGCGGCTGCCGGCCGCCGAGCTGGCGGCGGCGCTGCTGCACGGCCGCCGCCGCGGCCGCACCGGGCGCGGCGTCTGGGGGCGCAGCTTCGAGCTGCCGCCGGTGCCGAACTACTTCTTCCAGCGCGACCCGCAGGTGGTGCTGGGGGAGCGGGTGCTGATCTCCTCGATGGCCACCGCGGCGCGCGAGCGCGAGCCGCTGCTGGCGGCGGCGCTGTTCGGCCACCACCCGAGGCTGGCCGGCTGCGGCGAGATTCTGTACGTCCATCCCGGGATGTACGAGCGGCGCGAGGACGGTCGGCAGTATCCGCAGCCGCGGCTCGAGGGCGGCGACGTGCTGGTGCCGTCGCCGGAGATCCTGCTGGTGGGGGTCAGCCAGCGCACCAGCCGGCTGGGAGCCGAGACGCTGGCGGCGAGGCTGGCCGAGGCCGGCTGGCCGTACCGCCACTTGCTGGTGGTGGAGCTGCCGCCGCGCCGCTCCTACATGCACCTCGACACGGTGTTCACCTTCATCGATCACGACGCTTGCCTGGCCTACATGCCGGTGATCGACGGCAGCGGCCCCGAAGCGGCGCTGGTCTACCGCGTCGAGATCGACGGCGGCCGCCTGACCTACCGCCGCTGCCCGCCGCTGCTGGCGACGCTCGCCGAGCTGGGGATGGAGCTCGAGGTGGTGCCGTGCGGCGGCGGTCGCGACCTGATCGACCAGGAGCGCGAGCAGTGGACCGACGGCGCCAACGCCTTCGCCGTCGCGCCGGGCGTGATCCTGCTCTACCAGCGCAACCGGCGGACCGTCCGCGAGCTGGCCGACCGCGGTTGGCGCGTGCTGAGCGAGCGCCAGGCGGTGGCCGGCGACGAGCCGCTACTCGACGCCGGCCGCACGGTGATCACCTTCCGCGGCCACGAGCTGTCGCGCGCCCGCGGCGGCCCGCGCTGCATGACGATGCCGGTCGAGCGCGCCCCGCTGCCCGACCGCCCGAGCGCCGCCGGCGGCGGCGAGGAGCCCCGATGAGCCCGCGACACCTGATCTCGATCCACGACCTGGCCGGCGACGAGCTGCGCGGCCTGCTGCGGCTGGCACGGGCGGTCAAGCGCCGGCCCGACGACTACCGCGCCGCCCTCGCCGGTCAGAGCCTGGCGATGATCTTCCAGAAGTCCTCCACCCGCACCCGGGTGAGCTTCGAGGTCGGCATGACCCAGCTCGGGGGGGCGGCGCTGTTCCTTTCCAGCCGCGACATCCAGCTCGGGCGCGGTGAGACCATCGAGGACACCGCGCGCGTGCTGTCGCGCTACGTCGAGGCGATCATGGCGCGGCTGTTCGCCCACCAGCAGATCCTCGACCTGGCCGCGGCTGCCAAGGTGCCGGTGATCAACGGCCTGACCGACGACCTGCACCCCTGCCAGGCGGTGGCCGACTACTTCACCCTGTGCGAGCTGTTCGCCGGCGACTGGCTCGACGGCGGCGACGGCGAGCCGCTGGCCGGCCGCCGCATCGCCTACGTCGGCGACGGCAACAACATGGCCCACTCGCTGATGTTCGGCGCCGCCAAGCTGGGGATGGAGATCGCCATCGCCTCGCCCGCCGGATTCGCGGTCCGCCCCGACCTGGTCGAGCTGGCGCGCGCCGACGCGGCCGCCGCCGGCGGCTCGATCGTGCTGACCGAGGACCCTGCGGCGGCGGCGGCC
>JBFGNS010000122.1:0-12772 GCA_041574955.1 Thermoanaerobaculia bacterium
CACCTCGACCTGGACGGTCCTGCTGGTGACCACCATCGGCATCCTGCTGTCGCTGACGCCGGCCAAGCGGATCCCCTCGTCGCACGAGCTGGCGATGGGGATCGTCTACGTCTTCGTCGCCCGGATGGGCGCGGTGGCATCGCTCGAGGGCCTCACCCAGGCGCCAGCCTTCCTGCTCGGCGCGGCGATCTGGATCGCGGTCCACGGCGCTTTCTGTCTGCTCGGCGCCTACATCTTCAAGGTCGACGTGCACAGCGCGGCGATCGCCTCGGCGGCCAACGTGGGCGGCGCCGCGTCGGCCCCGGTGGTCGCCGCCCACCACCGCGAGAGCCTGGTCCCGGCGTCGATCCTGATGGCCCTCATCGGCTACGCCCTGGGCAACTACCTGGGCTTCGTCGCGGCCCAGCTCTGCCGCCTCGTCGGCGGCGGCTAGAAGAGGGACGCAATCCCCATGTCCCCCTTTTCTCCTGCTAGCATCAAGGGTCCGTGAGCTCGGTTTCGCCCCAGGATCGACGGCCGCAGAGGATCGCGGTGATCGCCGGCGACGGCATCGGGCGCGACGTCACCGCCGAGGGGCTCAAGGTGCTCGCGGCGGCCGCCGAGCGCTGGGAGCTGCCGCTCGAGACGGTCGAGTTTCCGTGGAGCGCGGACCACTACCTCGAGACCGGCGAGAGCCTGCCCGAGGGCGCCATCGCCATGCTGCGCGACGAGTTCGCGGCGATCCTGCTGGGCGCCTTCGGCGACCCGCGGGTGCCCGACATGAAGCACGCCGCCGACATCCTGCTCGGGATCCGCTTCGAGCTCGATCTCTACATCAACCTGCGTCCGGTGCGCCCGCTGGCACCCGAGCTCTGCCCGCTCAAGCACGTCGACGCGGCGGAGATCGACTTCGTCGTTCTGCGCGAGAACACCGAGGGCGCCTACGTCGGCGTCGGCGGCAACTTCAAGCGCGGCACCGCGGACGAGATCGCCGTGCAGGAGGAGATCCACACCCGCAAGGGAGTGGAGCGGATCGTGCGCGCCGCCTTCGACTACGCCCGCGCCCACGGCCGCAAGAGCGTCTGCATGGCCGACAAGTCGAACGTCATGCAGTACGGCCACGACCTCTGGCAGCGCTGCTTCGCGGAGGTCGCCGCCGAATACGGCGAGATCGAGCCGCGCCACCTGTACGTCGACGCGCTGGCGATGCAGATGATCCGCAAGCCGCAGCAGTTCGAGGTGATCGTCACCAACAACATGTTCGGCGACATCGTGACCGACCTCGGCGCGGCGCTCGAGGGCGGGCTGGGGATGGCGGCGTCGGCCAACCTCCACCCCGGGCGCACCTCGATGTTCGAGCCGGTGCACGGCTCGGCCCCCAAGTACGCCGGCAGCGGGCGCGCCAACCCGATGGCGATGGTGCTGACCGTGGCCCAGATGCTCGAGTTCCTGGGGCACGGCGAAGCGGCGGCGGCGGTCGAGGCGTCGGTGGTGGCCGCCCTGGCCGAGGGAGTGACCACGCCCGATCTCGGCGGTGCCTGCCGGGCCGACGAGGTCGGCGATTACCTCGCCCGGGCGGTGGCGCGCGGCGCGGCGCAGCCGGTCTCCTGAGGGGTCTGCTGCCGCGGTCGGGCTCGACCCGCCTGGCCGCGGGTCCCGGCGCCCCGCGGCCCGTATAATCGCTTGCGGTCCATGGCGCTCGACGAATCCGACCTGATCTACGACTGGAACCGCGCCGGAGGCGGCGAGGTGCGGCCGGCGCGCGGCCGGGTCGAGCTCGACGACGAGACCCTGCGCGACGGGCTCCAGTCGCCCTCGGTGCGCTCGCCCGAGATCGGCGACAAGCTGGCGATCCTCCACCTGATGGCCGAGCTCGGCATCGAGGCGGTGGACCTCGGGCTGCCGGGGGCCGGCCCGCACGTGGTGGCCGACGTCACGCGGCTGGCCCGGGAGATCGTCGACCAGCGGCTGCCGCTGGCGCCCAACTGCGCCGCCCGTACGCTGGCGGCCGACATCCAGCCGGTGATCGAGATCGCCGAGCGCACCGGGCTGGCGATCGAGGTCTCCTGCTTCCTCGGCTCGAGCCCGATCCGCCAGTACACCGAGGCCTGGGAGATGGACCGGCTGCTGCGGCTGACCGAGGAGGCGGTGGCGCTCGCCGCCGGCGCCGGGCTGCCGGTGATGTACGTCACCGAGGACACCACCCGCGCCCGGCCCGAGGACCTGCGGCGGCTCTACACCGCGGCGGTCGAGGCGGGCGCCCGCCGGGTCTGCATCGCCGACACCGTCGGTCACGCCACCCCGCAGGGGGCGCGCAACCTGGTGCGCTTCATCCGCGAGGTGGTCGACGCCACCGGCGAGCAGGTGATGGTGGACTGGCACGGCCACCGGGACCGCGGTCTGGCGGTGATCAACTCGCTGGCCGCCGCCGAGGCCGGCGCCGACAGGCTGCACGGCACCGCCATCGGGATCGGTGAGCGGGTCGGGAACACCCAGATCGACCTGCTGCTGGTCAACATGCAGCTGCTCGGCTGGATCGAGCGCGACCTCTCCAAGCTCCCCGAGTACTGCCAGCTGGTCTCCCGGGCCACCGGCGTGCCGCTGCCCGAGAACTATCCGGTGCTCGGGCGCGACGCCTTTCGCACCGCCACCGGGGTGCACGCCGCGGCGATCATCAAGGCGCGCGACAAGGGTGACGACTGGCTCGCCGACCGGATCTACTCTGGCGTGCCGGCGGGGCTCGTCGGTCGCCACCAGGAGATCGAGGTGGGTCCGATGAGCGGCCGCTCGAACGTCGTCTGCTGGCTGCGGGACCACGGCATCGAGCCGCGGCCGGAGCTCGTCGAGGTGGTCTTCGCGCGCGCCAAGCAGTCCTCGCGGGTGCTCGACGAGGCCGAGATCCGCGCTCTGTGCGCCGGCCAGCCGGCCGCCGCGGGCGACGGGTGACCTCCACCGCCGCCGGTCCCACCGAGGCCTGGGGGCGCGCCCTGGCGCGCTACCTCGAGTCGCTGATCCTCGAGCGGGGACTCTCGCCGCGCACCGTCGACGCCTACCGCCGCGACCTCGAGCGCTACGGCGCCGAGCTCGGGGCCGCGGGCGCCGATCCGCTGGCGGCGGGCCCGCGCGAGCTCGCCGGCCACCTCGCCAGCCTGCGCCGCGGCGGCCTGGCGCCGCGCAGCGTGGCCCGCCACCTGGTCGCGCTGCGCGGGTTCTTCCGCCATCTGGTCGAGCTCGGCGAGCGCGCCGACGATCCCACCGCCGGGCTCACACCGCCCAAGCAGTGGCGCAAGCTGCCCCGGGTGCTGCGCGAGAGCGAGGTCGAGGCGCTGCTCGCGGCGCCCGATCCGGCCACGGCGCTCGGCCTGCGCGACCAGGCGATGCTCGAGCTGCTCTACGCCACCGGCCTCAGGGTGAGCGAGCTGGTCGGGCTCGAGCTGGCGCAGCTGCGGCTCGACCTCGGGTTTCTGCTCGCTTTCGGCAAGGGCGGCAAGGAGCGCGCCGTGCCGGTGGGGGAGCGGGCCGAGTCCCTGCTGCGGTCCTACCTCGCCGAGGCCCGGCCGCCACTCGTCGCGGGCCGCCACGAGCGGGTCTTCGTCAACTACCGGGGCGCGCCGCTGAGCCGCCAGGGCTGCTGGAAGATCCTCGCCGGCTACGGCCGCCAGGTCGGCATCGCCGCGCTCTCGCCGCACGTCCTGCGCCACAGCTTCGCCACCCACCTGCTCGAGCACGGCGCCGACCTCAGGGCGGTGCAGATGATGCTCGGCCACTCCTCGATCACGACCACCCAGATCTATACCCACATCCACGCCCAGCGGCTGCGCCAGCTCTACGACAGTCACCATCCGCGCTCCTAGCTTCCGGCTGCCGGTCCGTCCTCGGCTCGGGACGGCGAACCGAAGGCGGGAGCGGCCCGCGGCGCGCTTGCGGGGCGCCGGCGGCCTGTGTACGCTGCGCGGGCCGGCGCTTCGCAGCCCCCCGCTCGGCGGCGGCCGTCCACCAGCTAGCGAACGGAAACCGGAGGAGCACGGGCTGAGGAGCAAGGAGGGTTCTGCGCTGCCCACCGAGATCGAGCCGCCGCCGGCGATCGCCGCCGAGCGGCGCTTCGAGCTGCGGCCCGTCCCCTGTCCGGTCTGCGGCAGCCGCCGCTCGCGGCCGCACCGCAGCCACCGGCTGGTGCGGCGGCGCCGGATGCCGCTGCTCGCCGACTGGGTCGAGCACGACTTCACGATCGTGGCCTGCCGCGACTGCCCGCACCACTATCTCGACCCGGCGCCCACCGAGGAGAGCCTCGAGCTCTACTACGGGGCGGACTACTTCGCCGCCGACCACACCGCGCCGGCCAATCAGCGGCCCGAGCTGAGCGCCGCCGACCGGTTCTTCTTCGCCACCTGCCGCTGGCCGCCGGTGCGCCGCGGGCGCCTGCTCGACGTCGGCTGCGGCAACGGCAAGTACCTGCTCTGGGCGCGCCGGCTGGGGCTCGAGGTGGAGGGCTTCGACCGTGCCCGCTACCCGCTGGCGAGCGGGGCGGAGGAGATCCCGGTGCACCTCGGAGAGCTGACCTCGAGCGACCTCCCCGCGGCCACCTTCGACGTCGTGACGATGTGGTGGATGCTCGAGAACACGCCGCGGCCGCTCGACCATCTGCGCGCCGCCCGCCGGCTGCTCAAGCCCGGTGGCTACCTGCTCGTCGGAGTGTGCAACTACGGCTGCCCCGAGGCGCGGCTCTTCGGCGGTTACTGGCACCACCTGGTGCTGCCCGAGCACCTGTCGTTCTTCACCCCGCGCTCGCTCGTCGAGCTGGTGCGCCGGGCCGGGTTCGAGCGCCTGCGGCTGCGGCACCACCCGCTGAGCTTCGACAGCTCGATGAGCCTCGCCGCGCTGGCCGAGCATCGGCTGGGGCTGCGGCTGCCCCTGGCGCATCCGGCGCTGCGGCTGGCGCTCGTGCCGGCCGGCGTTCTCAAGGCCTGGCTGCGGCTGTCGGGCAACATCGGGCTGCTGGCGCGCAGGCCCGTGGCGGAGGCGGCGTGAGCCGCCCGGACACGGCCCCGGCGGCGCTGCCGCCGATCCGCTTCCCGGTAGCCGACCCGCGGCTGGGCGAGGCCGAGCGCCGCTATGTCATCGACTGCCTGGACAGCCACTGGATCTCCTCGGCGGGCAAGTACATCACCGACTTCGAGGAGCTCTTCGCGAGCACCTTCGGCGCCGCCCACGCGGTCGCCGCCGGCAGCGGCACGATGGCGATCGACCTCGCGCTGACCGCGGTCGGCGTGGCGCCCGGCGACGAGGTGATCGTGCCCAACCTCACCTTTGCGGGCTCGGTCTCGCCGATCTACCGCCAGCAGGCCGTGCCGGTCCTGGCGCCCACCGCCGCCGATCATTGGAACCTCGACGCCGGCGCGCTCGAGGCGCTGATCACGCCCAAGACCCGGGCGGTGGTGGCGGTGCACCTCTACGGCGTGCCGTGCGACATCCGCGCGGTGGTCGAGGTCGCCCGCCGCCACGGTCTCAAGGTGGTCGAGGACTGCGCCGAGGCGCTGGGGGCACGGGTCGACGGCCGCTTCGTCGGCACCTTCGGCGATGTCGCCTGCTACAGCTTCTACGGCAACAAGGTGCTGACCACCGGCGAGGGCGGCATGTGCGTCACCGGCGACGCGGAGCTGGCCGAGCGCCTGCGCCGCTACCGCGACCACGGCATGAGCCGCGAGCACCACTACTGGCACCGGGTGATCGGCTACAACGGCCGGATGACCAACCTGCAGGCTGCGGTTGGGCTGGGGCAGCTGGAGGAGATCGGCGAGGCGATCGCGCGCCGAGCGGCGATCCTGCGGCGCTACGAGGAGCATTTCGACGGCAAGGAGTACTTCCTGCGCGTCGAGCCGCCGGCGGACGTGGAGCCGGTCAACTGGCTGGTGAGCCCGGTCCTGGCCCCGGGGCGGGACCTCGACCGCGACCGCCTGCTGGCGGCGCTGCGCCGCGAGGGGATCGACTCGCGCCGCTTCTTCTATCCGATCGCCAGCATGCCCGGCTACAGCCGGTTCGGCACCGTCGACGAGCATTCGGCCTTCTTCTCTAGTCACGGCTTCTGCCTGCCCACCTACACCGGGCTGGGTGACGGCGAGATCGACGAGATCGCCACCACGGCCTGCCGGCTGATCGAGGCCCAGGACCGCCCCGGCAGCGGCCGCACCCGTCCGCTGGCGCTGCCGCCACCGACGCCCGAGCCGGTGGTCCCGGACGTCTCGATCGTCCTGCCGACCTACGAGGAGGAGGGCAACGCGGTGCGCATCGTCGGCGAGCTGCGGCGCCAGATGGTCAGCGTCTCCAAGGCGTTCGAGGTCCTGGTCATGGACGACCAGAGCCGCGACCGGACGGTGGCCGAGATCGAGGCCGAGTTCGCCCACGACCCCAGGATCCGGGTTGTGGTGCGCGACGGGCCCCGTGGCCTGGCCGACTCGATCTACGACGGCATCCGCATGGCGCGCGGCACCTGGGTCCTGGTCATGGACAGCGACTTCAACCACGACCCGGCGGTCACCGGCGGCATGGTCAAGATGGCCGAGTTCTACGACATCGTCAGCGGCTCGCGCTTTACCACCGGCGGCGGCATGCAGAGCCGGCTGCGCTGGTGGTGCAGCCTGGTCTTCAACCTGTTCATCCGCGTGCTGCTGGTGCTGCCGACCCAGGACAATCTGGCCGGTTTCTACTGCATCCGCCGCGAGCGGCTCCGCGAGCTCGACCTGGACCACATCTTCCGCGACTACGGCGACTACTTCTTTCGCTTGCTCTACGAGGCGCGCGCCAACCGGATGAGCATCCTCGAGATCCCGGTGTGGTCGCGGGACCGCGACTACGGGGTCTCCAAGACGCCGTTCATCCGCACGCTGATGCTCTACACCTGGGCGGCGCTGCGGCTGCGGCTGCGCCGCCGGCGACGGCGCCGCGGGGACGGCCGCCGCGCTACGGGGCCGAGCGGTCGAGCCAGCGCCGGGCGGTGAGCCGGAGCGGCGCCCCGGTCGCCGCAGGCCCCGCGAGCTCGACCCGCAGCGGCGCCCGCCGCCGCCCCACCGACATCCGCTCGCTCACCAGAGCGCCGCCCCGGCGGGTCGGGAAGAGCCGCATCGGACGGCCGCTGAGGCGCAGCTCGGCGAGCGCGGTGCCCGCCGGCGGCTCGATCTCGATCGAAACCAGATCGCCCGGCTCGACCGCCCGCGGCAGCGGACCGCGGTACACCCGCCCCTCGGGCGGCGCCTGACCGCGGAGGGGCAGCCGGAACGCCAGCGGCTGGCCCAGCTCCTGCCAGGGATGGACCAGCACCACCAGAGAGGGGCCGCGCGAGCGGTGCCAGGGTGGATCGATCACCGCGACCTCGGACACCGCCGGCTCCCCCCGCACCAGCCGGTCGAGGTAGAGCTGGAGCTGCCGCCCGCGCAGGCGCGCGACGGGGAAGACCTCCGCGTCCGCGCGCTCCAGCGTTCGCCGGGGGACGTCGACCAGACTCTCGACCTCCATGGTGGCGGTGTGATGCGGCAGGCCGGTGAGGTCGAGCGGCCGGGGCAGCGGCTCGTGCGCCACCAGCGGCCGGCTCACCCCGGAGAGGCCCCGGCGCAGGCGGTCGCCCGCCGTCTCGAGGGTCGACACCGTGCCCGAGCGCCAGGTGAAGGAGAGGCCGGGCAGCGCCACCAGTGCCGCCGCAGAGACCACCAGCGGCAGCCGCACCGCCGGCCGCGCCAGGGCCGGGCGGCGGGCGGCCAGCCACCGCCAGCCGCTCCAGACGAGCCAGGCGGCGGCGATCGAGGTGAACGGTACGAGCTGCACGAGGTTGTTGTTCTTCGCCCGCCCCGAGCCGGCGGCGAGCAGCAGGGCGTAGGCGATGGGAAACGAGACGAAGAGCAGCCGTGCCAGGGCCGCCTCCGGGTCCGGCCGCCGCCGCGCCACCTCCCAGACCAGGGCCAGGAGTCCCGCGAGGGCGAGCCCGCCGACCAGCCAGCCATGGAACTGGCTCGACAGCAGGAGCTGTACCTCGCCGCCCAGGATCTCGAGAAAGCCGCTCTCCTCGTAGCGGCTGTAGAAGCGATGGATGCGGCGGAAGTAGCTCCAGTAGTAGGCCACCGGGGTATTGAGCGCGACGAACACCGCCACTGCGGTCGCGCCGGCGAGCACCAGCCAGAGCCAGTGCCGCACGCGCCGGCGGAGCGCGGTCAGCAGCACCAGCGGCAGAGCCACCACGCCGCCGTTGAGCTTGCTCGACAGCGCCAGACCGACGCCCAGGCCGGCGCGCGCATAGCCGCCGGCGCTCGGCGCGCGGGCCATGTCGAGCGTCCAGTGCAGCGCGAGCAGCGTCATCATCAACAGCAGCGCGTCCGGCTTGAACTCCAGCGACGCACGGATCTGCCAGGGCGTCACCGCGGTCAGGAACAGGCCCCCCAGGCCCACCGCGGGCCCGAACAACCGCCTCCCCAGCCGCCAAACGAGCCACAGCGCCGCCACGCCGCAGGCGACGCTCACCAGACGGCAGAGCAGATAGGTGGTGGCGGTGGCCCGGCCGTCGTCGCCCAGCACCGTCAGCGACTCAAAGCCGGTCAGCCGGCCCAGCGCACCGGCGGTCGCCGCGACCGCGGTCTGCGGCAGCCAGGAGAGCCGCGGGTACCAGCCGTTGGCTGGCCGCAGGCTGCCGCTGGCCAGCGCCGCTTCGACGTTCTGCATGCTGAAGCGCTCGTCGTAGAAGCGAGCGCCGTGGAGGCCGATCGACGCGGCCCAGAGATAGGCGGCCAGGCTGGTCAGCAGGATCGCCCAGGCGAGGGCGCGCTCGCGGGGAGCGGGGGCGGGCCCGGTGGCGGGCCTGACGGGTTCGTCGATCATGCCGACGGCATTCTCCCGCACGAGGATACCGAGCCGCTGGCCGTAGGGCCGGCCGCGGGCGGTGGGACGGCATAAGATAGCGCCGTGTCCGCCGCCCCGGTCCGCCGTGCGCTCGAGCTCGCCGCCCTGCTCGCGCTCCTCGCCGCGCCTGCCGCCGCCGAGCTGGTGATCCTCGGCGGGGGGCGGGTGCTCAAGGCGGAGAGCTACCGCGTGGAAGGGCGGCGGGCGGTGATCGAGCTGCCCGGAGGCGGCATCCTCGAGCTGCCGCTCCTGCGGATCGACCGGGTGGTCGACGACGAGATCGTGCCCGATCCGGAGCCGCTGCCCGAGCCGGCCTTCGCGGCCGACTATCGGACCTCGGACACGGTCCCCGAGACCCCGTACGGAGAGCTGATCTTCGCGGCCGCCAGGCGCCACCGGCTCAACCCGCGGCTGGTGGCGGCGATGGTCCGCGCCGAGTCGGCCTTCGATCCGCGGGCGGTCTCGCACAAGGGGGCGGTGGGGCTGCTGCAGCTGATGCCGGCGACCGCCCGCCGGTTCGGTCTGACCAGCGCCGAGCGCTACCGGCCCGAGCGCAACCTCGAGGCCGGGACGCGCTACCTGCGCTGGCTGCTGGACCGCTACGAGGGCGAGCTGCCGCTGGCCCTGGCGGGCTACAACGCCGGCGAGACCAACGTGGCCCGCTACGGCGGGGTGCCGCCGTTCCGCGAGACCCGCGAGTACATCCGGCGGATCTACGGCTTCCTCGGGCTAGAGCCGGAGCCGGCCGCGATCGGCGGCTGACCCGGCCTCGCGGCGGCGGGCCGCTAGGCTTCGCCGCCCGGCGGGCGGTAGCGCATCACGACCAGCGTGCGGTCGTCGTCGGCAGGCTCCCCGGCGCCGTGCTCGCGGACCGCCGCCAGAAGACGGTTGCGCACCTCCAGCGCGCTGGTCGCGGGGCCGGCAAGGGCCACCTCGGTGCGCCGGTAGCCGAACGGCTCGCCGCGCGGGTCGGCCGCCTCGATCAGGCCGTCGGAGAGCCAGACCAGGGCGTCGCCGGGCGCGAGCTCGAGGTCGCGCCGCCCGTACTCGGAGCCCAGAGCGCCGAGCGGGCTGCCGGGGAGCAGGATCTCCTCGACGCGGCCGCCGCGCAGCAGGTAGGTGGGCGGATGGGCGGCGTTGGTGATCTGCACCGTGTGGCGCTCGAAGTCGACGACCGCGATCGTGGCAGTCACGAAGAAGCGCTGCTTCTGCTCGGCGCGCACCATCTCGTTGAGCCGCCGCAGGATCTCCTCGGCCGGCTTGCGCTCCTCGACCAGGATCACCAGCGCCGCCTTGAGCATCGCCATCCTCAGGCCGGTGGGCAGGCCGTGGCCCGAGACGTCGGCGATCACCACCGCCAGCCGCTCCTCGTCGACCCGCAGAACGTCGAAGTAGTCGCCGCCGATCGCGGCGCTGGGCTCGAACAGGGTGGAGAACTCCATCGCCTCGGTGGCCGGCAGATCGGTCGGCAGGAGGCTCTGCTGCAGGTCGCGGGCGATCGCCAGCTCCTTGTGGACGACCTCCTGGCGGGCGGCGCTGTCGACCAGGCGCTCGAGGTTGGCGGCCATCTCGTCGAATGAGTGCTCGAGCTCGCCGATCTGGTCGCGGCGGCGCGAGCGCAGCCGGGCTGAGAAGTCGCCGCGGCGAACCGCCGCGGTGGCGCCGCTGAGCCGGTTGACCGCCCGGCTGAGGCCGGTGATGATCCACAGCGCCATCGCGACCGCCAGCGCGTAGACGGTGGCCAGCAGGCCGCTGAGGCCGACCAGGCCGGCCCAGACGGCGGTGTCGACCTCGCCCGAGCTCGACGCCAGGCTGCGGCTCAGGTGGCGCAGGTTGCCGTTGAGGCTGACCGCCACACGCTCGGACTCCGTGGCGCCGCCGTCGAGGGCGCGCAGCGACCAGCCGGCCTCGCCCCACCACAGGATCGGCCGATCGAGCAGACCGGCCGGCTCTTCGCCGCCGAAGAAGGCGGCCCGGGCCTCGGAGCCGCGCCGCGCGCCGAAGGGCTGCAGGGTGAACTCGCTGCCGCCCAGCCGCAAGCGGACCATCGACTCCGCGCGCGGGTCGCCGGCGGGCAGCAGCTCGACCCAGATCCCGCTGCGGCGGGTGAGGGTCGCTGCGAGCTCGGCGGGCCCCAGGGCCAGCACTCCGTAGCCGGCGCCGCCGGCGACCGCGGCCAGGGTGATCGAGCCGTCGGCCAGCTGGACGTAGCGCACCGCCTCGCCGGGCCCCTCCAGCCAGCCGGGCCAGCGCGCCGGCGCCTGCGCCGAGCCGGCCACCCGGCGGCCGTCGCGGTAGGTGGCCAGCCGCTCAGCGGCCTCGTCTGCCGCTCCCTCGCCGGCGGCCAGCGCCACCGCGGCGGCGGCGCCGAGCTCGGCGTCGAGCCGGGCCACCTCGTCGCGATAGAGATGGCCGAGGAAGTAGCCGCTCAACAGGTAGGTGTTGAGCCCGGCGATCAGCGCCAGCATGGGGATCGGCAGCACCCCGATGAGGAGGTAGGAGAATGCCAGCCGCCGGCCCACCCGCCAGAGCAGCCGCTGCAGGAGACCCGAGACGAGCCACAGCGCCAGGCCCACCACGAGGGCGCCGAGCAGCACCTTGGCGGGCAGCAGGACCACCCTGGCCAGCCCCGCCGGCACCAGCCAGTCGACCAGCAGGAGGCCGACGGTCAGGGCGACCGTGCCGGTGAGCAGGGCGAAGCCGAGGGTTCGCCGCCGGGGGCTGGGGCTGACCATCACAGGAGCCGGACGCCGTCGCGGTGGAACGCCGCGGCTCGCGGCCGTAGCGGTATAGAATCGCGGGCGCCTTTGGCGCGCTTGAGAATGATAGCCCGTGGCGAGGGCCGGGGTGCGGCGCGCAGGGGCAGTCTGCAAGGAGGAGTCCGTGTCTCGACTGCCGCGCTCGCTCGAGCATCTCAAGACCGCGTTCAACGCCGAGGCGGCGAGTGCCGCCCGTTTCCGCTTCTTTGCCGATCGGGCCGAAGACGAGGGCCTGCCGGCGCTCGCCGGGCGGTGGCGCAAGCTGGCCGCCGCCAAGGACGAGCTGGCAGCCGGGCTGCTGGCCGCCGCCGGCAAGGCGGCCGCGCCGGCGCAGGCGGTGCGCGACGCGATCGGCGAGGAGAGCTACGAGAACGAGGTGCTCTACCCGCGGATGATCTCCGAGGTGGAAGAGGAGGTGGCGGCGCGGCTGCAGGAGACCGTCGCCCGCCAGGAGGAGCATCTGACCGAGCTGCGCTCGCTGCGCCGCGAGCTGCAGGCGGCGACCGGCGACCTCGCCGGCTAGGGGCAACCGTGCGCCCGGCCGGGGCGAAGTGATCTGCGGAAGCGGGTTGTGCGCCGCCGGCGCGACGGGAAGCCCGGTTGAGGGGCTCGGGGCCATCGGCTAGACTGCCGGCGGCCGGGAGGGTCGAGGAATGATCGGAGAAAGCTGGCTCACCACTCGCGTCGAGGCCCTCGAGGAATGGGCGCAGCGCAACTCATTCTGGCCGCTGCCGTTCGGCACCGCCTGCTGCGCGATCGAGTTCATGAGCGTGGTGTCGAGCCACTACGACGCCGCCCGCTTCGGCTACGAGGTGGTGCGCTTCTCGCCGCGTCAGAGCGACCTGCTGATCGTCGCCGGCACGATCACCGACAAGATGGGCCCGGTGCTCAAGCGGATCTACGACCAGATGCCGGAGCCCCGCTGGGTGATCTCGATGGGCGCCTGCGCCTGCTCGGGCGGCTTCTATCGCGCCTACCACGTGATGCAGGGGATCGACGAGATCATCCCGGTCGATGTTTACGTGCCCGGCTGTCCGCCGACGCCCGAGGGGCTGATGTACGGCATGCTCCAGCTCAAGCAGAAGATCGACCGCGAGCGGCGCCGGCGCAAGAAGGAGAGCTCGAAGCATGCCGACCGTGACGGCGACACCGCC
>JBFGNS010000123.1:0-12700 GCA_041574955.1 Thermoanaerobaculia bacterium
CCGCCGCCGACGCCGAGCTGGTGGCGGCGATCGGCGGCGGCAGCGCCGACGCCCTGGCAGAGCTGTTCCGCCGCTTCTCGGGGATGCTGCTGGCGCTCGCCACCCGGGTGCTGGGGGATCCGGCAGACGCCGAGGAGGTGCTGCAGGAGGCGTTCCTCCAGGTCTGGAACCAGGCCGGCCGGTACGACCCGAGCCGCTCGTCGGTTTCGACCTGGCTGGTGCTGATCACCCGCAGCCGGGCGATCGACCGGCTGCGCAGCCGGCGGGTCAAGGAGCGCACCCTGGCCGGCGTCCAGCAGGAGCAGAAGGGGCGGCACCATACATCTCCCGAGGGCACGGGAAACGTATTCAGGCACGAGCGGCGGGAGCGGTTGCACCAGGAGATGGCCCGCCTGCCGGCCGAGCAGCGTCAGGTGCTCGAGCTGGCGTTCTTCCGAGGCATGACCCAGAGCGAGATAGCCCAGCGCACCGCCATTCCACTCGGCACCGTCAAGACCCGGTCGCTGCTGGCGATGAGAAAGCTGCGCAAGGCACTGAGCGAAGAGATCGAGGAGCTGCTGTGAGCGATACTCCGAGCCGCCGGCCGCCGGCCGACGACATGCTTCTCGAGCGGCTGCTCGAGGACCTCGCCGCCGACCGGCTGCCGGCCGCCGGCGAGCCGGCCGATGAGGGCTCGCCGGAGCGGCGCGCCTACCTCGAGACCCTCGGCCTGGTGGCCGCCTCGCTCGAGCCGGTGGCGCCCTCGGAGGCCTGCCGCCGCCGGCTGATGGCGGCGGTCGCGCCGCCGGAAGCGGCCGCCGCGCCGGCGGCGGTGGTGCCGCTGGCGCGGCCCGCCGCTGGCGGCGGCCTGCGCCGCTGGGCGCTGCCGCTGGCCGCCTCGCTGGCCGCGGTGCTGGCCGGACTGACCGGCTGGCAGCTCGCCCAGCTCGGCTCCCAGCGCGCCACCATCGACCAGCTCTCCCGGCGGCTGGCGGAGCTCGAGACGCGCGCCGACGGCGCCCGTGGCATGGAGCGGCAGTTCGGCGAGCTGCGCCAGCGGCTCGAGCTGGTGACCCAGAGCGGCGTCGAGGTCTGCACCCTGAAGCCGATGGACGGCGCGCCCGAGCTGTCCGCCAGCTCGCGCGGCGTGCTGTTCGTGGCGCCCGACCACCAGCACTGGTACCTGGCGATCGAGGGCCTGATGCCGTGCAGCGAGGGCCGCTCCTACCAGCTCTGGTTCGTGACCGCCGACGGACCGCCGGTGAGCGCCGGCACCTTCGACGTGGTGCCCGGCGTCAGGGTCGAGCTGAGCTCCGACCGGATGCCGGCCAACACCCGCGCGGTGAGCGTGACGCTCGAGCCGGCCGGCGGCTCCGAGCAGCCCACCGGCCAGCGCGTCCTCCACGGCGAGGACGTGATGCGGATCCTGTGAGGCGGGCGGCGGCCCGCCCGGCTCAGCCCTTGGAGGGCGGCCGGCTGGGGCGCAGCTCGATCCGCGACGGCAGCGCGCGGTCGGGGTAGCGCAGCAGGTCGGTGACCGCGCGCGCCACGTCCTCGGCGGTCAGCTTCCAGGAGGTGTCGCCGCTGCGGTGGAAGTCGGTGTCGACGCTCCCCGGCAGGATGGCGCATACCCGGATGCCGGCGTGGCGCAGGTCGAGCATCGCCGCCTCCGACAGCCCCAGCAGGCCGAACTTGGAGGCGTTGTAGGCGGCGCCGCCGGCGAACGGGTTCTTCGACGCCAGCGAAGCGATGTTGATGATCCAGCCGCCGTCGCCGCGCTTCATCCAGCGCGCCGCGGCGCGCAGCGCCCAGAAGGCGCCGTTGAGGTTGGTGTCGAGGACCAGCCGCCAGTCGTCGGCCGACAGCTCGTCGACCGGGCCGAACCGCCCCAGGCCGGCGTTGTTGACCAGCAGCTCGACGCCGCCGTCGCGCTCGCCGACACCGTCGACCCAGCGCTCGACCGCCTGCCGGTCGCGCACGTCCACCGCCTCGCCGGCGACCCGCGCGCCCCAGCTCGGCTCGAGCTCGTTCAGCGCCTCGGCCACCGACTCGGGCGAGCGGCTCGAGAAGCGCACCCGCCAGCCCGCCTCCAGCAGGTTTTCGACCACCGCGCGGCCGATGCCACGGCTGCCGCCGGTGACCAGGGCCGTGCGGCCGTCGGAGGGGGTCTCGGGGCTCATCGCTCGGCCGCGCAGTGTAGCATCCGGGGGCGGGGCCCCGGCCGGGGTCCCGTGCCGGAATAACCACCGCCCGCAGCCCTGTTCCCTCGTCTGACGGAGGTCTGACCACGATGTTCTTCGATCCTGTGTATCTGCTGTTCCTGGCGCCCGCCCTGATCCTCTCGCTGTGGGCGAGCTGGCGGACCAAGAGCGCCTTCACCAAGTACTCACGGGTGCGCGCGATGAGCGGCATGACCGGCGCCCAGGCGGCGCAGGTACTGCTCGACCGCGCCGGCATCAGCGACGTCAAGGTCGAGCCCACCCGGGGCTACCTGTCCGACCACTACAACCCGATGACCAAGACCCTGGCGCTATCGGAGGCGGTCTACGGCTCGCCGTCGGTGGCGGCGGTGGGCGTCGCTTGCCACGAGGCCGGGCACGCCATCCAGCACGCCAAGAAGTACGCCCCGCTGTGGGCCCGCTCGCTGCTGGTGCCGACCGCCAACGTCGGCTCCAAGCTGGGCTACTTCGTGATGCTCGGCGGGCTGATCCTGCTGTCGATGGGCTCGATCGGGCTGGGGCAGAGCGTGGTCATCGTCGGCGCCATCCTGTTCTCGGCGGTGCTGCTGTTCCAGATCGTCACGCTGCCGGTCGAGTTCGACGCCTCGGCGCGCGCCAAGCGGCTGGCGTTCGAGTACGGCCTGGTCACCGCGCAGGAGCGCGACGGCATGAGCAAGGTGCTCAACGCCGCGGCGCTGACCTACGTGGCGGCGGCGATCTCGACCCTGCTGACGCTGCTCTACTATCTGATGCGCGCCGGGCTGCTCGGCGGCCGCCGCTAGCCGGAGGTAGCGTCTGCCGGCGGCGCTGCGGCCGCCACGGGTTCACTCCGCTAGTCAGTCCACGGGGCTGCCGAGCAGGCCCTCGAGCTCCTCGCGCCGGCTCGCCAGCTCGTCGTCGGTCGCCGCCTCGAGCACCAGCCGCAGGAACGGCTCGGTGTTCGACGGCCGGACGTTGAACCACCAGTCGGGGTAGGAGACGGTGATGCCGTCGAGGTAGTCGATCTCGCCGTCGGCGTAGCGCTCGGCCAGCTCGGCGATCTTGGCCTGCTTGTCCTCGACCTCGAAGTTGATCTCGGGGCTCTTGGCGTAGCGCTCGAGCGGGTCGACCAGCTCGGACAGCGGCTTGCCGCTGCGCCACAGCAGGTTCAGCACCTCGACCACCGCCAGCACCGCGCAGTCGGCGTTGTAGTTGTCTCGGAAGTAGTAGTGACCGGCGAGCTCGCCGCCGAACACCCCCTGCTTGTCGCGCAGCGTGGCCTTCATGAACGAGTGCCCCACCCGCTCGCGCACCGGCACGCCGCCCGACTCGGTGATGTACTCGGCGACGGCGCGCGACGAGCGCAGGTCGTACAGCACGTGCGAGCCCGGGCTCTTGCGCAGCAGCTCGCCGGCGACGAGCGCGGTCATCAGGTCGCTGCCGACCGCCTCGCCGCGCTCGTCGACGAAAGCGGCGCGGTCGGCGTCGCCGTCGAACGACACCCCCAGGTCGGCGCTCTGGCGCTTGACCTCGCGCCTCAGGTCGCGCAGGTTCTCGAGCTTGAGCGGGTTGGCCTCGTGGTTGGGGAAGGTGCCGTCGAGCTCGAAGTAGAGCGGCACCAGCTCGATGCCGAGCTGCTCGAGCAGCGGCCGGTAGACCGCCCCCATGCCGTTGGCCGCGTCGACCACCACCTTGAGCGGCCGCGCGTTCTCGGGGCGCTCGAGGAAGAACAGGATGTGGCGGCGGTAGTCGTCGAACACCTCGCCCCGGGAGAGCTCGCCGCGCCGCTCGGCGACCGGCAGCTCCCCGCTCTCCACCTGCTGCTCGAGCAGCGGGATGCCGTGATCGCCCGACACCGGGCGCGCCTCGCGCAGGCTGAACTTGAGGCCGTTGTAGCGCGCCGGGTTGTGGCTCGCGGTCACCTGGATGCCGCCGGCGGCGCCCAGATGGCCGACCGCGAAGTAGTTCATCGGGGTGGTGGCGAGCCCGATGTCGAGCACGTCGAGGCCGGCGGTGCGCAGGCCGTCGATCAGCGCCTCGGCGAGCGGGGCGCTGTGCGAGCGCATGTCCCGGCTGACCACCACCGGATCACCCGGCGCCTCGCCGTCCAGCAGCCGCCGGTACGCCTGGCCGATCTGGCGCGCCTTGGTCTCGTCGATCTGCTCGGGGTAGATGCCGCGCACGTCGTACGCCTTGAAGATGCCTGCCATGGGTATCAGTCTCCAGCCTTGTCGGTTGCGACGGTCTCGATCGCCAGCTCGAAGTCGAGCGAGTCGACCGGCGCGGCCGCCAGCTCGGCGCCGCTGCCGTCTTCGGTCAGCTCCACCGCCAGGGTCTCGGCGGCGATCCAGTCGCGGTGGGTGGCGATCGCCGCCGCCAGCTCGGAAGCGGCCCGGTAGCGCACCCGGATGCGGTCGGCGTAGTCCAGGTCGGCGGCCTTGCGCGCCGCCTGGATGCGGTGCACTACCTCGCGCGCCCAGCCCTCGGCGACCAGCTCGTCGTCGAGCTCGGTGTCGAGCGCAACCAGCAGCTCGCGGTCGCCCTGGGTGGCGGTGCCGTGGCGCTCGACCAGCCGCACCTCGACCTCGTCCTCGGCCAGCGCCACCGTCTCGCCTGCGAGCTCGATCTCGAGCCGGCCGTCGCTCTCCAGCGCCGCCGCCAGCGCGTCGCCGTCGGCCGCCGCCAGCGCCTGCTTGAGCGCCGGCATCCGCTTGCCGAAGCGCGGGCCGCAGCGTGGGTAGACCGGGTGGACCTCGTGCCGCACGTAGTCCGAGCGCTCGCGCGCCCAGCTCACGCGGCGCACGTTGAGCTCGTCGCTCAGCAGGTCGAGCTGCGGCGCGACCAGCCGCTCGAGCTCCGGGTCGGCGCTCACCAGGGTGACGCCGGCCAGCGGCTGCCGGGTCTTGAGCCCGTGGCTGTTGCGCGCGGCGTGGCCGAGCCGCACGATGCGCTGCACCGCCGCCATCGCGGCGTCGAGCTCGGGGTCGGCGCGGCCGGCAGGCGGCTCCGGCCAGCTCGTCAGGTGGACGCTGTCCGCGGCCCCAGCCAGCCGCCCGGCTACCAGCTGCTGGTGGAGCTGTTCGGCGAGGAACGGCGTGAACGGCGCCACCAGCGGGCCGAGCGTGGTGAGCACCTCGTACAGCGCCTGGTAGGCGCTCTCCTTGTCCGCCGGGTCGTCGCCGGCTGCGGCCCAGAAGCGGTCGCGGCTGCGCCGGATGTACCAGTTGGTGAGGTCGTCCACGAACCGCTCGACGCCTCGCGCGGCGTCCGCCACGCGGTAGCCGTCGAGCAGCCGGGTGGTCTCCCCGACCAGCCGGCCGAGCCGCACCAGGATCCAGCGGTCGAGCGGCGGGCGGCCGGCGAAGGCGGGCTCGGCAGCGCCGGGGCGCCAGCCGTCGAGGTTGGCGTAGATGGTGAAGAACGACAGCGCGTTCCAGATCGGCAGCAGGAACTTCTGCGCCGCCTCGCGCACCAGCCGCGCCGAGAAGCGGGCGTTGACCTCGGGGTTGTTGACGCAGAAGTACCAGCGCAGGGCGTCGGCGCCGGTCTCCCGCATCACCGCCATCGGATCGACCACGTTGCCCAGCCGCTTGGACATCTTGCGTCCCTGCTCGTCGTTGACGTGGCCGAGCACGATGCAGGTGCGGTAGGCGACCGAGTCGAACAGCAGCACGCCCAGCACGTGCAGCGTGTAGAACCAGCCGCGCGTCTGGTCGACCGCCTCGGCGATGAAGTCGGCCGGGAACTGGCTCTCGAACAGCTCGCGGTTGTCGAACGGGTAGTGGTGCTGGGCGAACGGCATGGCACCGGAGTCGAACCAGGCGTCGATGACCTCCTCGACCCGCCGCATCGTGCCGCCTTCGCAGCGCCCGCACGGCCAGCTGAGCTCGTCGATGAACGGCCGGTGGGGGTCGAACCGAGCGCGGTCGTACGGGTCGTCGGGGGGCGTCACGCCGGCGGCCTCGAACAGCCGCTGGTACGAGCCCACCGCCTCGCCGCGGCCGCAGCCGTCGCACTCCCAGATCGGCAGCGGCGTCCCCCAGTAGCGGCGGCGGGAAAGCGCCCAGTCGACCAGGTTCTCGAGCCAGTTGCCGAAGCGGCCGTCGCGGATGTGCTCGGGGTGCCAGTCGATCGTCTGGTTGAGCTCGATCAGCCTCTGCTTGGCGGCGGTGGTGCGCACGAACCAGCTGAGCGAGGCGCTGTACAGCAGCGGCTGGTCGCAGCGCCAGCAGAACGGGTAGGAGTGCTTGTAGCGGGCGTCGTGCAGCAGCAGCCCACGCTGCCTGAGGTCGCGCAGGATGTCGCGGTCGGCCTCCTTGAACCACCGGCCGGCGAACGGCTCGATGCCCCGGCGGTGCTCGATCCGGCCCTCGGCGTCGACCGTCAGGAACACCGGCAGCCCGTACCGCTCGCCGCTCTTGAAGTCGTCCTCGCCGAACGCCGGTGCGGTGTGCACGATGCCGGTGCCCTCGGCGGCGCTGACATAATCGCCGCATACCACCCGCCAGCCGTCGGCGTCGGATGGCGGTGGCGAGAACCGGCTGTCGGGCGTCTGGTCGGCGGGGTCGGTGGCGAACGGCCGGTCGTAGCGCAGGCCCTCGAGCGCGGCGCCGGTGAAACGCGCCACCGCCGGCGCCTGGCGCAGGTCGCGGCGGCTGTCCTTGCCCGCTGGCTGATACGGCACTTCGGTGTCGAGCTGCTCGGCGAACACCAGCAGCCCCTCACCGGCCGGGTGCTCGACGGCGCGGTAGACCAGCTCGGGGTGGACCGCCAGCCCGGAGTGGCCGAGCAGCGTCCACGGCGTCGTCGTCCAGGCCACCAGGCGCGAGCCCGCCGGGACCCGCCACGACTCGCCGTCGACCGTTTCGACGCTCTGGCCCGGGCGGGCCGGGAACAGCACCCAGATCGAGGGGTCCTCGACCTCCTGGTAGTTCTGCGCCACCTCGTGGCTCGACAGCGTGGTGCCGCAACGGGCACAGTACGGCTGGATCTTGTAGCCCTTCTCGAGCAGACCCTGCTCGTGCAGCCGCGCCAGCGCCCACCACACCGACTCGATGTAGCGGTTGCTGTAGGTGACGTAGGCGTGATCGAGGTCCACCCAGTAGCCGACCCGCTCGCTCATCGCGCGCCACTGGCGCTCGTAGGTGGCGACGCTCTCCAGGCACGCCTGGTTGAAGCGCGCGATGCCGTACGCCTCGATCTGCTGCTTGCCGCTGAAGCCGAGGGTCTTCTCGACCTCGATCTCCACCGGCAGGCCGTGGGTGTCCCAGCCCGCCTTGCGCGCCACGTGGTGGCCGCGCATGGTGCGGTAGCGCGGGAACAGGTCCTTGACCACCCGCGTCACCACGTGCCCGACGTGGGGCTTGTTGTTGGCGGTCGGCGGTCCCTCGTAAAAGACGAACGGCTCGGCTTCGGCGGTGGCCTCGAGGCTGCGCTCGAACACCCGCTCGCGCTGCCAACGCTCGAGGATGCGCCGTTCGAGCTCGGGGAACGGGTAGCCCGGCGCGACGTCCGGAAACTTCGGGCTGCTCATCTCGGGGGGCGAGCCTGCGCTAGCCGGCCGCGGCGGCGGCTCGGTGCCGGCTGCGGCTCACTAGGCGGCGAGGGCCGAGAGGTAGCCCTCCAACTTGCGGCTGAACGCCTGCGCCTGCTCGAGGTGCGGCAGGTTGCCGCTGTCCTCGAACACCTCCAGCTCGGCCTCCGGCAGGTGGTGCAGCCAGAGGTCGGCCGACTCGACCGGCGGCGAGGTCGCGGCGCGCCCCCAGGCGATCCAGGGCGCCGTCTTGAGGCGCGGCAGCGAGCGCAGGACGCGGTGGTTGAGGTAGCCGCTGAGATACGCGGCGAGCGCGGTGTGGGCGCCCGGCTGGTGGCTGAAGCGGTACAGCCGGTCGATGGCGGCGGCGTCGACCCGCTCCTCGGCCGCGAACACGTCGCGCCTGAGGTAGTGGGCGAGCCCGGTGCGGCTGGTGTACAGGTTGAGCGCCGAGGTGCCGAGCACCGGCAGCCGCAGCAGGCGGAAGACCAGGGCGTCCTTGATGTCAGGCTCGTCGCCGTGGAAGTCGATGCCGGCGGGCACCACCAGGCCGAGGGCGTGCACCAGCTCGGGCCGGTCGGCGGCCACCTGCACCGCGTAGGCACCGCTCAGGCCCGCTCCCACCAGGGTGGCGCGCTCGCGCACCACGTCTTCCAGAAAATCGTGCACCAGGCGGATGTACAGCTCACCGTCGTAGCCGATGCGCGGCTTGTCGGAGCGCCCCCAGCCCAGCAGGTCGGGGACCATCACAGTGTGGCGGGCGGCGAGGAACTCGGCCACCGGCCGCCACTCGTCGCCGCTGTGGCCGGGCCCGAACGAGTGCAGCAGCACCACCGGATCGCCCTCGCCCAGCAGCTGGAAGCGGATCTCACCGTAGCGCCAGGCGTAGCGGTGGCTCGACCCCCAGCCCGTGCCCGGCAGCCGCCGTGTGCGGCGCGCGATGAGAGCGTTGGCGAGCGCCGGGATGCCGACCGCGGCGCCCCCCAGCAGCAGCCCTTTGAGCAGCCTTTTTCGCCGTCGCCGCTTCTGTTCTTGCTGTGACGTCTGCGCCGCCATGGGCCGCCAACCTTAGCACGCAGGCAGGGGGTCGAGACCGCCGCGGAGCGGCGCCGCGGCGGCTACAATGCCGGCC
This sequence comes from Thermoanaerobaculia bacterium, assembly GCA_041574955.1. GTDB lineage: Bacteria > Acidobacteriota > Thermoanaerobaculia > Multivoradales > JAHEKO01 > CALZJC01. The sequence continues at coordinate 8,843 of JBFGNS010000123.1, forward strand.
GTGGCGAGGCAGCTGGTGGTTACCTGGGCCGGCCGTCACCGGCGGGACGAATGGGACCGGTTGTGCGGTGTCTACCGCCGCCGGATCCGGCGCTTTCTGCCGCTCACCGAGAAGGCAGTCAAGCTGCCGAAGCGCGGCGACCCCGAGCGGCGCCGGGCGGCCGAGGGCGAGGCGCTGCTGGCGGCCCTGCCCGAGCCGTGCTGGCAGGTCGCCGTCGACCGCCGCGGCAAAGCGCGTAGCTCCGAGCAGCTGGCTGCGTGGCTGCGCCGGCGGCTCGACGGCTGGCCGCACCCGATCGCCTTCCTGGTGGGCTCGGACCTGGGCCTGGCGCCGGCGGTGCGGCGGCAGTGCCGCGACAGCCTGTCGTTCGGGCCGCTGACCCTGCCGCACGAGCTCGCCCGGCTGGTGCTCTACGAGCAGCTATACCGGGCCCTATCCATAGACGCCGGAATAAACTACCATCGCCCGCGGTTATAAAGCCCCTGGCCCGGGGGTTTCGACTGGCCGAATGGAAAGGAGGGCAGTATGCCCAAAGCGAGCGAGAAGGCCAAGAAGACCGCGACCGCGATGCCCAAGCGGCTGGCAGCGATCCGCCAGAAGCTGGTAGATCAGCGCCAGGAGATTCTCGACATGTACGAGAACGACCTCAGGATCGGCCAGCAGTCGAGCGACGAGGCGTCGGAGGACATCGTCGACCGGGCGAACAACGCTTACCAGCGGGAGTTCATGTTCAGCCTCTCCGATACCGAGCGCAAGCTCGTGCTGCAGATCGAGCAGGCGCTCAAGCGGCTCGATGCTGGCGGCTATGGCGTCTGCGACCACTGCGGCGAGAAGATCGGTGCGCCGCGGCTCAAGGCGATCCCCTGGGCGCGCTACTGCATCGACTGCCAGGAGAAGGAAGAGCAGGGGTCGCTCGAATAAGGCGAAAGGGCTAGAAACGGCCAGCTCAGGATGCGACTGCGCACCTTCATCGGCATCCTCGCCGCGCTGCTGATCGTCGTCGCGGTTTCCTACCTGTCGCATCTCAACGTCGGCCTGCTCAACCAGCCGTTCCAGCTGACCGAGGCGCGGTCGATACCGCTGTACGGCGTCGTCCTGGCGGTGTTCCTGCTGGGCTTCCTACCGGTGGTCTCGATCCTGCTGGTCCAGACGCTGCGGCGTGACCTGGCGCAGCGCCGCCAGCGGCGGCTCAACCGCGAGGCGCACAGCCTGCGGGGCAGCTTCCGGCGCGCGGTGGACTTCGAGGCCGACGGCCAGTGGGCGCGGGCGGGGAGCGAGCTCGAGGCGCTGCTCGCCGAGCAGCCCGAGGAGTTCGCCACCCTGCTGCACCACGGCCAGGTTTTGCGCCACCAGGGTCGCGTGCAGGAGGCGCTCGAGGTGCACCGCCGGGCGTCGGTTCTCTACCCGCACAGCGTGGCGGTGCTCTACCAGCTGGCCGAGGACTACGAAGTGCTGGGCGACGGCCAGGTGGCGCAGCAGATCCGCGACCGGGTGCTGCGCGACTACCCCGGCCTCGGCCTGCAGGTGCTGCGCCGGCGGCGCAACGCCGCCCTCGGCGCCGCCGATTGGAAGCTCGCCTCGCAGCTGCAGGAGAAGATCGACGCGCTGCTGGGCGAGAACGGCGACGCCGACGCTCTCGAGCGTGACGAGGGCGTGCGCCGCGGTCTGGCCTACCAGGACGCGGTGTCGATGCTCGAGGCCCAGCGGGTCGAAGAGGCGCGCACCGTCTTTCGCCGGCTGCTCGAGGAGCAGCCGCGCTTCCTGCCGGCCGCGATCATGCTGGGCGAGGCGGCGGCGCTCGAGGGCGACGACGACGCCGCTCTGGCCGAGTGGCGCAGCGGCTTCCAGACGACCGGCAGCCCGGTCTTCCTGCAGCGCATCGAGGACCACTTCATCGAGAGCGAGAGGCCGCTCGAGGCGATCGAGACCCTGCACGGCCTGATCGCCGAGGCCGACAACGACCTGCTGCCGCGCTTCTTCCTCGGCCGGCTCTACTACCGCCTCGAGATGCATGCCGAGGCGCTCAAGGTGCTGGCAGGGCTCGGGGAGCGGATCCACAGCTCGCCCACCTTCCACTTCCTGCTGGCCCGCATCCACGAGCGCCGCGGCGAGCTGCGGCGCGCGGTCGAGGGCTACCTGGCATGCGTCCAGGAGGCCGGCATCACGGCCGCCGAGTACGGCTGCGGCATCTGCCGCACCAAGTACCCGTCGTGGCAGGACCGCTGCGACCTGTGTGGCTCGTGGAACTCGGTCGAGCTCGACTTCCAGGAGGAGAAGATCTCGCCCGAGGAGCTGGGGGTGCGGGAGCGGCCGGTGTGGGCGGTCTACACCGAGCAGGGTATGGTCGCCTCCGACGACGGCGAGGCCTGAGCGGCTGCCACCGCCGCGGCGCCCGGCGCGCCCGGCGGCGCGCTACCGGAACCCCAATGGCTGATCTCGACACGGTGCTGGCGGCGGTCGAGGGTGGCCGGCGTCGTCCGCTCTACCTGGTGGTCGGCGACCGGGTGCTCGCCGAGCCGGCGGCGGTGAGGCTGGGCGAGCGACTGGCGGCCCAGGCGGGCTGCGACACCGAGGTGCACCGCCGTCCCGAGAGCCTGGCGGCGATCCTCGACGACCTGCGGACCTACTCGCTGTTCGCTTCCGCCAAGGTGGTGGTGGCGGTCGATTCGGCGGTGCTGGCGGATCTGTCGGCCGCCGCCGCCCTGATCGGCGAGGCGGCCCGCGAGCTGCCGCCGGGCGGCGCCGGCGAGCTCACCGCCAGCCAGCGACGAGCTGCGGCGCGGCTGATGCAGGCCCTGCGCCTCTACCAGATCGATCCCCAGAAGGGGGCGGCCGGGGAGGTGCTGGCATCGCTGCCGCCGGCCGCCTTCAAGGGCTCGAGCGGCCGCGCGCCGTCCAAGGCCAGGGTGGCCGAGCTGCGCTCCGGGCTGGCCGAGCTGCTCGAGGCCGCCCGCGCCGCCGGCCTCGAGGGGCGGGCCGAGGGCGATCTGGTGCAGCTCGCCGAGGTGGCGGCCGGCGGCCTGCCCGAGGGCCACGCGCTGGTGCTGGCGGAGAGCGGCGTGGCCCGCGGCCATCCGCTGGTGCGGGCGCTCGACGAGGCCGGGGCGCTGGTCGAGCTGACGCGGGTGGAGGCCGGCCGGCGGGGCGGCTGGCAGGGGCTCGACGAGCTGGTTGCCGAGCTCGAGCGCGAGACCGGCGTCGGTATCGCGCGCGACGCGGTCGGCGAGCTGGCGCGGCGCACGCTCCAGAAGGGCCGGCAGCGGCGCCAGGAGGCGGTCGAGGCCGACTCCACCGAGAGGTTCGCCGCCGAGTACCGCAAGCTGGCGGCGCTGGCGGCCGGCGGCTCGATCGACCGCGGCCGGGTGGCGGAGGTGGTGGAGGACCGCGGCGAGGAGGATCTGTTCCACGTCCTCGACGCTGTCGGCGCCGGCACCGCCGGTGAGGCGGTCCACCGCTTGAGACGGCTGCTGGCGGCGAGCGAGGACCCGACGGGCGCGCGGCTGGCGTTCTTCGGGCTGCTGGCCGAGTTCGGGCGGCACCTGACGGCGGTGGCGGGCCTGCTCGGCCGCGGCGTGCCGGCGGGCGAGCGCAACTACGGACGGTTCAAGGACCGCATCGCACCCAGGCTGCAGCGGGAGCTCGACGACGGCGTCCCCAGCCCGCTGGCCGGGCTCCATCCGTTCCGGCTGCACAAGGCGTACCTTGCCGCCTCGCAGGCGCCGGCCGCGCGGCTGGCGCGCCTGCCGTGGCGGCTGCTGGAGACCGAGCTCCAGCTCAAGGGCGAGGCCAGCCGGCCGCAGGCGGCGGTCGAGGCGCTGGTGGTGGAGCTGGCGAGCCTGGCCGGCGGCGGCGCGGCCG
>JBFGNS010000124.1:0-12513 GCA_041574955.1 Thermoanaerobaculia bacterium
AGCTGCCCTGGGCCTCGATCCGGAACCACCGTTCCAGCACGCTCACGGAGTGGCGATTATACCTCCGGCGCCGGGCGTCGGCGGTGAGGGGGCTTGAGGCTTCGGGCCGGGTGCGCTGGCCGGTCGGGGTCCCGGGGCTGCGCTCCAAAGGCGAGGGTGATGTCGCTCCGCCCCGGGCCCCACCCGGCGGGCGCACCCTCCGGGGGTGGCTGCTTCGCAGCTGTCCCTTCGAGGGGTGCCCCTCTTTCTCGGTGGTGCAAGGGGACCGAAGTCCGACGCCGGGGCTCGAGGCGGGCTTTCATCCTGAGCGCAGCGAAGGACCTCAGCACCAACCCCGGCATGCGCACACCGGCTCGCTCACCGCCGGAACCGCCAGGAGCGACTGGCCGGCTCGTCTGCTACTGTCAGGCCACCTCCTCCCCGGAGACACCAGGACCTACCCGCGGAGCAGCCAGTGCCAGGATCACCACCGCCTCTCGAGCACGACGACATCATCTACCCCTCGGCCGTCGGCTTCGTGCTGGTCCACCTGGCCTGCCTGGGAGCGATCTGGACCGGGGTCACCGGTACCTCGTTGGTGCTGTGCGTCACCTTCTACCTGGTGCGCATGTTCGCCATCACCGCCGGCTTTCACCGCTACTTCTCGCACCGCTCCTACAAGACCGGGCGGGTCTTCCAGTTCCTGCTCGCCTTCGTCGGCCAGACCTCGGCGCAGTCGGGGACGCTGTGGTGGGCCGCCAAGCACCGCGAGCACCACGCCCATTCGGACACGCCCGGCGACGTCCACTCGCCGGTCCACCACGGCTTCCTGTTCGCCCACCTCGGCTGGATCTTCTACCGCCGGCACGCGAAGGCCGACTACTCGACCGTCCCCGACCTGACCCGCTACCCGGAGCTGGTGTGGCTCGACCGGCAGAAGCTTCTGCCGGCCATCCTGCTGGCCACGCTCTGCCTGGCGATCGACGGCTGGCCCGGGCTGGTGGTGGGGTTCTTCTGGAGCACCGCGCTGACCTACCACGGCACCTTCGCCATCAACTCGCTGGCCCATACCTGGGGCAACCAGCGCTACGTCACCGGCGACGACTCGCGCAACAACTGGTTCCTGGCCCTGATCACCCTCGGCGAGGGCTGGCACAACAACCACCACTACTACCAGTCGTCGACCCGCCAGGGATTCCGCTGGTGGGAGATCGACGTCACCTACTACCTGCTCAAGGCGCTGTCGTGGGTGGGCGTGGTGTGGGAGCTGCGCGCGCCGCCGGAGTCGGTCCTGGCCGGCGACAAGCCGCTGCCGCGGCCGGTGGTGGAGCGGGTCGCCCGCCAGCTCGCCGCCTCCTTCCAGATCGACCAGCTGAGCGCCCAGGCGCGCGAGCTCCTGGCCCGCGAGCGGGACCACCTCGGCGAGCTGCGCGAGCGCGGCGCGGAAGCGCGCGCCCGGCTCGAGGCGCTCATCGAGGAGCTCCACCTGCCCGAGCTGCCCAGCCTCGAGGAGGTGCGCCGGCGGGCACAGCGCACCCTGGCGCACACCCCTTCGCTCGACGACATCGTCGAGCGCTGCCGCGAGATCGTGATCGAGACGGTGTGCGAGAACGCCCTGACGGCGACGGCGCGGGCCTAGCGCGCTGCCGGCACTCGCGCCGTCAGCGCTCGTGCTAGCGTCTCGGGCAGTCTCGCCTCGAGACTCGGCCGCCGGGTCGGCCACGATGACGGAACCCGCGGGCAACAGCCGTTACGACGGACGCCATGTCGGCATGCGGGACCCCGGCTACATCCGCCGGGTGCTGCCGGTCATGGAGTTTGGCTACCGGTCCTACTTCCGCGTGCAGGAGAGCGGCGTCGAGTGCCTGCCCGCGGCCGGGCCGGCGCTGGTGGTCGGCAACCACAGCGGCGGCATCGTCGCGCCCGACGTAGCCATGACGATGTACATCTGGCTGCGTGAGCGCGGGCCCGACGTTGCGGCCTACGGCCTGGTCGATCCCAGGATGTTCGCCGACCGCAAGCTGGCCGAGCACGTCGTGCGCTGCGGCGGCCTGGCAGCCCACCCCAAGGTAGCCATGGAGGCTCTCGAACAGGACGCGGTGGTGCTGGTCTACCCCGGCGGGGCGCGCGACGCCTACCGGCCCTACTCGCAGCGACACGACATCCAGCTCGGCGGCAACCGGGGGTTCGTCAAGCTGGCGCTGCGCTACGGCGTGCCAATCGTGCCGGTGGTGACGGCGGGAGCCCACGAGACCGTGCTCGTCATTGACGACGGCGAGGAGCTGGCTCGCGAGCTGGGCCTCGACGAGCAGCACGGCATCGACCGCCTGCCGATCTCGCTCGCACTGTTCGGCCTCGAGATCGGCGCCGGCTACCACGTTCCCTACCCGGCCCAGATCCGGATCGCCTTCGGCGACCCGATCCATTTCCCCGACCTGCGGCCGAAGCACGCCCGCGACCGGGCGGCGGTCGAGGCGTGCTACCAGCTGGTGCTGCAGCAGATGCGCAGCCTGCTCAACGGCCTGCTCAGCTGAGGCCGCTCGCGCTCAGCCGCCCCGCCGGCTCTCGGCGAACCAGCGGAACTCCTCCAGCAGGTGCGGAAAGCCGGGGCTCCGGACGGCGCCGCGGACGAAGGTCAGCAAGGCCTCGTGGAAACGGGGCAGGCTGGCACGGTCACCGACCACGAACAGATCGCCCGAGCGCACCGCTTCCTCGAGCGTGAGCTCGGCATCGATCACCCGCAGAATGGTCCGGCAGTCGGTCTCGACGGTGATATCGGGGCGCCGCGGCAGCGCTACGAAGGCGAGCTCGAACGGACGCCCCGCGATGCCGAGCTCCTCCCCCTCGACCCGGACGACCGCCGAGCGCCCGGCCAGGCTGTTGCACATCTGGTAGTAGGCCTGCGGCAGCTCGCGGCGAAGCAGCTCGAGCGCGAAGCGGATGAAGCCCGGGACGGTCTGTTCAGGCCGCGAGGAACTCAAAGATGCCTCTTCCCGAAGCGTCGATCCTGCTGCCCCTGATGAGGCCCTCGACCCTCACCCGCCCCGCCGCCTCGCTGATCACGGTGGTGCCCAGGTCGGTCTCGTGAGGCACCAGGATCTGGGCGTAGTCGTCCAGCTCCACCGTCAGCCGCAGCCGGTCCCCATCCACCGCCGCCGACACCTCGAGCCGCCTGGGCACGTCGCCGCCGGCGGCGGGCACGGCGATCGCCAGCGGGCGCGGCACACGCAGAGGCCGCCCGTTGTCGACGTAGCCGCTCTGGCCCACGCCGACCTCCCGGCGCGAGAAGATCCGCGCCAGCTGGCTTCCTCGCCACACCGCCAGGGTGAGCTCCAGTGCGTGGGTGCGCGGCCGGTTGAGCGTGCGGTCGTAGACCAGGCTCCACGGCTCGCCCGCCACCTCGAAGTGGGCGAACCCCCACTCCCAGCAGAAGTCGTGACCCCATAGCCAGCGACCCCAGTTGTGGTCGTGGTAGGCGGGAGCGCCGTCGAACTCGTGCAGCCGCCCGCCGCTGATCACCCGGCCGCTGGCGCTCAGCCGGGGCAGCACGAACCAGTCGATCGAGCCCAGCCCGACTCGCACCTCGCGTCCCAGAGCCAGCGGCATGGTCTGCGGCTCGAGCGTCGCTTCGACCACCAGCGGCCTCCCCTGGAGCGCCGCCACCAGCGAGAAACGACCGTCGCTGAAACGCAGCCTGTTCTGACCGAGCCGCATCCAGACCTCGCCGGGCAGCAGCTCGATCTGCCGCTCGGCGATGGTCTCCAGATCGCCTCCCCACTGCCGCTCACGGGCCAGCACAATCACCCGCGCCACCCGGCTCCCGGGACGCGCCGCCGGCCGCATATCGCCAGCGACGTTGAGGTTGACCACCACGTCCACCTCCGGCGCCATGATGCAGAAGTGGTACCACTCCTTCTGCCACCCTCCGCGGGCATCGCCGGGCTGCGGAAACCGCACGCAGTCCCTCGTTTGAATCAGGTGATCGAGCCCGGGAAACGACACGTCGCGCGCGGCTAACGCAACAGGAGGGCCGGCGGCTCCTGCTCGGCATCGCGCCGCGACGAGCCGCGGGCCGGCGGCGCGGAGCCCGCCGGCTCGGAGTCACCGGCGAGTGGCACCAGCAGCTCGTGCACCGAGGCCGACAGCGAGTGCAGGCCGAGCACGAACCACAGGAAGTTATTGCGACGTTCGTACTCGGGGATCTGATCGTGCGGCCTGGTCATCTACCTCGCTCTCGACTCGCAGCATCATGGAGGCGAGCGTGCGCTCGACGTCGGTTTCGGCCAGCGAGCGGGCGAGACTCCGCAGCCACTCCGAAGGCAGCCGCCGAGACCCGTTGGTCGACGCCGAGCCGTCCGCCACCAACTGATCGAGACCGCACGCCTCCCACAGCAGGCGTCCACGCTCGACCCACCGTGAGCGCGACAGCTGACGCTCGAGACGGCGGCCGCGGGGAGTCTCGGCGTAGGCGCGGCCTTCCCGAACCAACAGGTCGACGATCGCGGACGCGGCCCGCGGATAGGCCTGGATCAGCAGCTCGAGGGAGCCCAGCGATCGGCCCAGAAGGTCAGGCTCGCGGATGACCAGTCGCGGAACGGAAGCTTCCTCTCGAGATCGCTGGCGCGGTACTTTCGGCATCCGCCACCCTCCTCACCCTTTGCTCTTCCTCGTCGCGGCGGAGGCCTTCTTGCTCTGCTTCGTGCCCTGCTTGCCGGCCGACTTCTTCACCGACTTCTTGGCCGCCTTGCCGGCTGACTTCCTGCCCGCCTTCTTCGCTTTGCCGGCGGCCGTTTTCTTGCCCTTGGCCTTCGCCGCCTGCGTGCCCTTTCCGGCCCCTTTCTTACTGGCCGGCTTCTTCTTCACGGCCTTCTTCACCGCCTTCTTGGCCGACTTCTTCTTGGCCTTCTTGGGCGCCTTCTTGGCCGACTTCTTGGCCGCCTTCTTCTTCACCTTCTTGGGCGCCCTCTTGGCCGCCTTCTTGGCCGCCTTCTTCTTGGCCTTCTTGGGCGCCTTCTTGGTGGCTTCTCTGGCCGTCTTCGTCCCCGTCTTGCGCACCGCGCTGGCGGCCGCCGGGCTGGCGCTCGGCGCACGAGCGCCGGCGGAGGCCATCTCGGCCGGGGCGAGCTCGGCCGTGACGTCGAGATCGAGGATCAGATCCTCGACGCCCCGCACCAGGATGCGTCCGTGACAGGTCTCGCCGGGCTGGAACAGCCCGGTCAGCAGCTCGAGGAACACCTCGATCGAGCGCTCGTCGCCCGCTTCGACGCGGCAAGCCGTCGGCCGGATCACGAACGGCGCCTGGAAGGTCGAGCCGTCGGACCGCCGCAAGGGCAGAACGACGGCCGAGATGTCGGTCGGCTCCGAGCGGGTGTTCTGCACGAGGAACGAGCCGCGCACCACCGCCCCCAGCGGACCCCGCAGCGCCAGGCGCGCATGAGCCTCGCCGGCCCCGTCGCCGCCCTCCGAGTCGTCGTGCGCAATGCGCTGGAAGAACCGCTCGTTGTAAGCGCGGTTGAGCTCGATCAGGTTGGCGAAGAAGCTCACCCCCATGGCGGTGAGGGTCCGCACGTACTCGTTGCTCTCGTGCTCCGAGAAGCTCCGGAACTCCTGGCGCACCTCCTGCTCGTCCAGCTCGCCACGCGCGATCCTCTGCAGCAGGTCGGCGAACTTCTGGTTGTTGCGCACCTGCTCGCGGATGGCGCGCGAGGCCAGCTCCTGGAGCTGCGAGGCGACGTCGTCGGATCGGGTCTTGGACTCTTCGCTCATCGCCACCTCACTTGTTGCGCGAAATCACGTAGTCCGCCATGCCCACCAGGAAGTCGCGGTGCACCGATGCCGGCAGAGCCCCCGGCTGTGACGCCAGGATACCGAGGGCCTTCCTCGCCAGGCGTCCGGCGAGCGCGGAGGCGTAGTCGACGCTGCCGCGACGCTGGATGAGCTGCCACAGAAAGGCGACCTCATCGGCCGTCTTCTCGGCTCGCGGGCATTCCAGGATGCGTTGAGCCTCGCGCCGCTCCTGCGGCTGGGCGGTGCGCATGGCGTGCAGCAGCATCACGGTGTGCTTGCCCTCCCACAGATCGCCGCCGATCTCCTTGCCATACAGCTCCTCGTCGGCCACCAGGTTCAGGACGTCGTCCTGGATCTGGAAGGCGACGCCGATGTAGGCCCCGAAGCGGCGCAGCATGCGCAGCCGCTGCGGCGTGCTGCCGCTGATCAGGGCACCGATCTGCATCGGCGCGATGAAGGTGTACCAGCAGGTCTTCTTGAACGACATGTGGCAGTAGGCGCGGTCCTCCAGCGCCCAGTCGCCGTGCCGCACCCAGTTGAGCTCGATGGCCTGGCCTTCGGCAGACTCCTTGGCCATTCGCGCCACCGTCTCCAGCACCGTGAACGCCTTGCCGACACCGATCGATTCGACGTTGTCGAGCAGCGGCTGCAGGCAGAGGGCGAACAGGGCGTCGCCGACGTTGACCGCAATCGGCACGCCGTACTTGGCGTGCAGGGTGGGCTGACCGCGACGCAGCGCCGAGCCGTCCTCGACGTCGTCGTGCATCAGGAAACCGTTGTGGTAGAGCTCGAGCACGGCAGCGGTGCGCAGCACGTCCTGCAGCCGGCCGCCGAACGCCCGGCAGGTGGCGATACACAGGGCCGGACGGAAGCCCTTGCCCAGCCGCAGCGGGTACTCGAGCATCAGGTCGTACAGAACCGGCCCGTACCGGTTGCGGGGAACGATCGCCTGGATCTCGCCGGTGACCAGCTCGCGGCACCCGGCCAGATACTCCTTGAGCGCCGCGACCTGCATCGTCAGCGACGGCCGCTAGCAGCACCTGCAGCGGCACTCGATGTCGTACGACGAGCAGTCCCTCGGCAGTACCGCCAGCGCGATGCGAATTGGACGGAGGTCGCAGCCCTCGACCTTGAGATCGGCGTAGTACACCTCGCAGTCGTCGACGTCCGGCAGCCGCCGCAGCTCGTCCTTGGTGTCCACGACATACCTGTCGAAAGTGACGATCTCGGCCTCCGCCTTCCTGGCCTTGGCCGTCTTGGCCCCCGAATCGATGAAGCTTCCGATATTGGTGGTGAAGACCATCACGACGTCCTGCTGGGCGCAGGGCCCGAGCTCGAACTCCGGCGCCGGCGGCATCAGCTTCGCGGTCACCGGAGCCTTGCCACCTCCGCGGCGGGTGAACTCGCCGAGCTCCATCTTGATCTGCCGCTCCCGGCGCCAGCGGTTCTCGACCGTCAACGGCACCACACGCTGCTCGCCCAGCCGCGCGTAGACCACCAGGTCGGCGTCCACGATGCAACACCTGCAGTGGCACGGGTCCTCGTAGCAGCAACAGCCGCAGTTGCAGCAGTCGCAGCAGTCGCAGCAGTCACAGCAGCCGCAGTCGCAGCCGTGCCCGTGGTGGTCGTGGTGATGGTGGTCGTGGTGATGGTGGTCGTGATGGTCGTGGTGGTGATGGTGGTGACCGTGGTGCCCGCGACCGGCGACCGGCTCCGGCCTCCGTACCCCGGGCGCACTCAGCCCCGCCATCGAGTCCGAGAGGTTCGTCGCCGCCTGGCTGAGCCCCTGGAGGACGGGCTGCATCAGCCCTTCGGTGACCAGGCGGGTCACGTCCGGAGCGCTCGGTGGCGGCGGTGCCGCCTGGCCTGACGTCGAGATGGGATCAACCCTGGTGCGGGCAGCGAAGTAGTCCATCGGTTTGCTCCTTGTGCGCTGCTGGCTCTAGCTCTTCGCGGGTGTCTTCTTGGCCGTCTTCTTGGCCGTCTTCTTGGCTGCCGTCTTCTTCCCGGCTGCCTTCTTGGTCGCCTTCTTGGCCGTCTTCTTGGCTGCCGCCTTCTTCCCGGCTGCCTTCTGGGCCGTCTTCTTGGCCGCCTTCTTGGCTGTCATCTTGGAGGCTTCCGCCGGCTTCTTGGCTGCCTTCTTGGCCGCTTTCCTGGCGGTCTTCTTGACCGGCTTCTGGGCCGCTTCGGCGGCTGTCGCGCCCGCCCTGCCGGCGGCTTCCATCGTCTCGGCCACTCGCTTGCGGAGGCCCTTTGCGGTGGCCTTGCCCGGCTTGCGGCGGGCGGGCTTCTTCTTCACGGGCGGCCTGTCGGTCTCGACCGAGCTGCCGAACGGCACGAGGATGATCTCGAGATCCACCGTGCTGATCGGCAGCAGCGCGACGTAGCGCGAAATGGGATCGTGGGTCTTGGGTCGACGGACCTCGAACCAGCAGGTGTGCTTGCGCCCGGCCGGAATGACGGTCTCGCCGTCGAGGTTCTCCACCCACAGCAGACCCGCCGCGTCGAGGTGCCTCTTGCCGCTGCGCAGATAGGCCGCGAGCAGCTGCTCGAGGGTCTCGGCGCCGTCCTCGGCCTCGGCCGCCAACGAGCGCAGTGTGCGGCATTCGATGATCGGGTCGTCGATCGGCAGGACCCAGTTCTGCGGCAGAGCCAGCGGGGTGTTGCCCTGGTTCCAGATGGTCACCTGCTTCCGCTCGCGGCCGCCCGGTGGGCACTCGATGATGAGCGGGTTGGGCGAGATCTCCAGCTCGACGCTCTCGGCGACGTGCAGCTCCAGCGGATAGGCATGCTCGCCCAGCACGAAGCGGGCCGTGTAGACGCCGGGCGGCGTGTGCGGGTTCACGCCGGCGACGATCGGCGCAGTCGACGACTGTCCGGAGCGCAGGATCCGCGTCAGCCTGACGGCCGGGCCGTCGGCGGCCTGGCGGGCGGGCACCGCCTCGCTGGGCAGGTCGACGATCCTCGCCCCTCGCACCACGACCCTCTTGTCGCCGGGGTTGCACAGGCAGATCTCGCCCCGCAGCTCCCGCGGGCGGCCCGAGAGCACGATCGGCTTCCTCCGCGGCTGGTCCAGCAGCTCGTAGTCCGGCAGGACTCTCACCGCGGCCTCCTACTCGCCCTCGCCGAGCTTGATGTGGAGCCCGCCGTCGCTGCTGGAGGCCGTGTGGCCGCCATCGTGGTGATGGCCGTGGTGGTGGCCGTGCCGTTTCCTCTTGACCGCCGGCCCCTGGACCACGAACGGCTGCTTGCGGTCCTCGATGATCGTCACCCGCTCTTCCGAGAAATCGAAGCCCAGCACCTCGGTTCCAAACAGCGAGATCGCGAAGTGGCGCTCGGTGGGCTTGCACACCTTGGTGAACGGCAGCCGCTCGATACCCAGCTTCAGGCACAGGTCCGCCTGCAGCGGCTTGATGTCGACCATGTTCTTGCTGTCGGTCCGGATCGGCTCGGTGATCGCCAGCCTGACGTCGTTCTTGGAGTCCGAGTCCGACTCCGTCTTGACGTTGATGTTGTCCAGGCCGACGATCTGCAGCTGCGCCGTCGAGGTCGAGTCGATCTGGTTGTTGGAGTTGGATGTCGAGTTGAGGGTCGAGTTCATCGTGTTGTCGGAGTCGACAACACTGTTCGAATCGACCGTGACGGAAATGGAGCCGCCGCCGCCGCCGCCCTTTCCGCCCTTGCCTCCGCCGCCGCCCATAGTGCTACTCCCTTCACCTGAGGGTTGACAGGTTTGTTACGAAATATTGACCAAATACTATCACACAACTCGACCGGCGCGCCGGGCCGGGGCACCGGGGAACGCTGGCACCGCGTCTTTAGGGCTGCGGCGGCGGCACGGCGGCGGCCCAGCCGTCGTGCGACGCGGCGGCCTCGACCCGGCCGCTCGCGGGATCGATCTTGAGCCCGGCCCAGTAACCGATGAACTGCTGGTCGCCCGCCTCCAGGATCGCCACCTCGCGGCCCAGCTCGGCGAGCCGTTGCAGCACCTCGTCCGAGATCGTCCCGGCGTACACGCGCTCGCGGGTCAGCGGCCGTTTCTGGTGGTCGAAGCGCTCGAAGAACGGCCCCAGAAACTGCGGCGCGCGCACCGAGTCGAGCGGGCTCATGCCGTGGACCAGCAGGTTGGCGACGTGCTGGACGGCGGTGATGTGCAGACCGCGGCCGACCGACGCCGAGGCCACCACCGGCCGGCCACCCTCGAGCACCAGGAACGGATGGCCGCTGTCGAGCAGGCGGTGGCCCGGGCCGGCCGCCGCCACCGCCCGCTGCTGCAAGCCGCCGGCGTCGGAGATCGACACGCCATCGACGAACAGGCCGGTCGAGCCCCACAGCGCGGTATTGATGGTGTGCAGCAGCGCCACCACGTTGCCGTCGGCGTCGGCCGCCACGATGGCGTCGCTGTGGGCGGCCCGCTCGGCCCGCCGGGCGACGGCGGCGCCCAGCGTAGCCAGCCAATCCGGCCGGTTCATCCGCTGCCACAGCTCACGGTTGAGGTCGGGGTCGACGCGCGCCCAGGGAGTCCACTCCCGCTCGCCGAACAGCTCGCCCAGGAACTGCCGGTCGTCGCGCAGGAAGAGCAGCGCCGCGTGCGCCGCGCGGATCACCCGCTCGAGATCGGCGGCGTCCTCGGTGTAGTGGCGCGCCGGGTCGAGACCGGCCAGCTCGAGCAGCTGGAGAGCCTGCACGGTGTCGGCCCCGCCCGGCATCGGCAGCCCCAGGCCGGCGACCTCGTACCCGCCGAAGCGGCCGCGCGCCGGCGGCCGCCAGGCCGGCCGGTAGCTCGCCAGGTCGCGCGCCGCGAGCCTGCCGCCGTGCTCGCGCACCGCCGCAACCAGCCGCTCGGCCCAGGCGCCGCGGTACATGTAGGCGGCTCCCTCACGCGCCACGCCCTCGAGCGTGGCGGCGAGCTTCGGCTGGCGGAACAGATCGCCCGCCTCGTAAAGCTCGCCGTCGGGGCGCAGGAAGATCGCCCGCCCGCCGGGCAGGCGGGTGAGCACCTCGCGCCGGTTCTCGACCAGCCAGCGGTGGCCGGCGTGGAGCTCGAACCCCTCCTCCGCGAAGTAGATCGCGGGCTCGAACAGCTCGGCGAACGGCAGCCGACCGAACCGGTCGTGGGCGGCCTCGACCGCCGCCATGAAGCCGGGGACCAGGACCTTCCGACCCGGCGCCTCGTCCGAGTCCGGCCCCGGGATGGTCTCGGGCTCGGTCTCGCCCAGCACCGTGTTCCAGCCGCCGTCGAGGGTGTGGACCTCGCCGCTCTCGGCGTCGTAGACCACCATCGACAGGGTGCCGGCGAAGCTCGTCCAGCTGCCGAGGTTCCACACCGTCTGCACCAGCGCCGCGGCCAGCGCGGCGTCCACCGCCGAGCCGCCCTGGGCGAGACAGTCGAGCCCGACGCGGGTGGCCGTGCCGCCGAAGGTGGTGGCGGCGATCACCCCGTGGCCACCGGCCGCTCCCACCGGCGGCTGCTGCCACCGGAAGTCGATCTCGCGGTTGGCGGCCATCTGCTCGGCGCTCCAGCGCGCCGGGGACAGATCGGGGGGCGGCGGCGAGGCGAGGCCGGGACCGGCGGCGAGCAGCGCGGCGAGGGCGGCCTGTCGACAGCGACGGTAGAGCGCAGTTTCGATCGGCATGGCCCCGATCCTAGCGGCCGCTGCCGGCGCGACAACCGGTGGCGGGCGGGGCGTGGGGTAGGCTGACCCCAAAATGCCCCGAGCGGTAGAGGCCGAGCACGACCTGTTCGTCAGCCACTCGAGCGCCGACTGCCTGGTGACGGTGCACGGGCGGCACTTCCGGCTGATCGACCGGCTGAAGAAGATGCTCGAGGAGCACTACCACCCGAGCGAGCGGGTGAACGGGCGGCCGAGGAGGTTCCGGGTCTGCACCTTCGAGGAGGACTTCCAGCTCACCGGCCAGGTCAAGGAGGCGATCGAGGCCCAGCTCGAGCGCAGCCGGGCGGTGCTGGTGATCTGCTCCGAGGCCTCTCGCGACAGCCGCTACGTGCTCTCGGAGCTCGAGCACTTCCGCGCCGGACACCCCGACAAGCCGCTCATCGCCGGCCTGTGGAACGTCATGCCGGACGAGGCGTTCCCGGAGTTCTTCCCCGACGGCACCGTCGGCGCCAACCTGGCGCCGTCGGTGGTCGCCTCGTTCGACGACTGGCTCGACCAGCTCGAGGACGAGAGCCACAAGATCGTCGCCAAGGCCTGGCGGCTGTCGGTCGCCGAGGTCTACGACCGCTTCCAGGCGGAGCGCAAGCGCAAGAAGAAGCGGCTGGTCGCCGCGGTGGCGGTGGTGACGCTGTTTCTGGCCGGCCTGGCCGGCCTGGCTGTGCGGCAGAGCCTGGCCATCCGCCGTGCCGAGGCGCACGACCGGGCGGCGATCGAGATGCGGGCGCACGGCTTCCAGGTGGACGCCCTGGGCGGCGGAGGCAACACCGTGATCTTCCGGCCACCGCCGGGCTCGGAGTTCGCCGATCCGTTCCAGGACTGGGCAACGCGCGGTCTGGCGATGGCCGACGGGCTGGTCGACGTGCGCTCCGTCCGGCTCGCCGGCCCGGCGGTCACCGACCAGACCCTCGCCGCCCTGGGCGCGCTGCCCGATGTCCGCCGGCTGTGGCTGCAGCGGGTGCGGGTCACCGACGACAGCGTGCCGGCGCTGGCCGCGCTCGACCAGCTCGAGGAGCTCCACCTCGACCGCACCCAGATCAGCCCGGACGGGGTGAGCCGGCTACGCGAAGCCCTG
>JBFGNS010000125.1:0-12474 GCA_041574955.1 Thermoanaerobaculia bacterium
CCGCCGCGGCGGCCGCCGGCTGTGGAGCGCGCTGGCCGCCTCGCTGCTGCTGGTGGCCGGCCTGGCGGGGCTCGCCCGGCTGCGGGCGCTGGGCGCCGAGGTGGCGCGGCTGGAGGCGGCCCGCGGCGAGTACCGCGAGCGGCTGGCGTCGGCCCAGAACGAGCTGGCGCGGACCCGCGCCGAGCTCGGCCGGCTGCGGCTGGCGGCGCGCATCGCGGGCTCGCCGGGCGGCCGCGCGGTGGCGCTGGCGGGCCTCGAGGCGGCGCCGCGGGCGTCGGCCCGCGCGCTGGTGGATCCGGCGACCGGCAGGGCGGTGATGTTCGCCTCCGGCCTGGCGCCAGCGCCGGCCGGCCGCACCTACCAGCTATGGGCAATCGTCGACGGGCAGCCGGCGTCGGCCGGCGTCTTCGACGTCGACGAGCACGGCACGGCGACGCTGGTGGTGGAGCGGATCGCCCCGCCCGAGCGGATCGACAACTGGGCGGTCACGGAAGAGCCGGCCGGCGGGGTGCCGCAGCCGACAGGCGCCATGGTCCTGCTGGGCTGAGCGTTGGGTCCTGCTCGTTCCCCCGCCCTCGCCGGCGGGCCGCGGTGCCGCCCGGAGGGAGCGGCCCGAGGGGGTAGAATGAAGCGGCGATGGTGAGCTCCGAGCGACCCCCGGACACCGTGCGGCTGACGCCGGGCAAGCGCGTCCTCTTCCTGACCAAGGACCCGCGGCTGATCCGCCGCCAGCTGGCCGGCGAGCTCGATCTGACGATGGACGACATCGGCGTCGACGAGCTGCTCGACGACATCAACACCGACGCGATGACCCCGGCCTGGGTGTGCTTCAACCACCGGCCCGAAGACCTCGCGCGCGACGCCTACGCCGGGCTGATCGTCGACGGTGAGCGGCTGTTCGAGACCGATGCGCTGCGCGAAGGTGGCTTCGAGGTCATCGTCTCGGGGCTGCGCAAGGGCGTCGGCAGCTCGCGCGAGACCGCGGTGCAGGCGGAGAAGTGGTGCGGTATCCGCATCGCCATCGCGGCGTCGTTCGCTCCCATCCACGCCGGCAACAACATCAACCAGGGCGTGCTGATGGGCGACCACGACATCCTGCGCCGGCTCGAGCGTGGCGAGGGCGTGCCGCTCGAGCAGTTCTGCGCCGGCCTCGACCCGGTGCGGCGGCTGGTAGTCCAGCACGGCGGGCTGTTCCCGTTCGCCAAGGCGCTGGCGCGCGGCGAGGTCGAGCTGCCGCGGCCGGACACCGGCGAGCGCCCGATGACGATGGCGGAGAAGATCCTCGCCGCCCATCTGCCGTCCGGTAGCACGCGCTACGTCAAGCCCGGCGATTCGGTGGTGGTGAAGGTCGACGGCGGCTACAGCCACGAGTTCACCACAGCCCAGGTGCACCACTTCCTCGAGCTCGAGTACGGCCCCGACTACCGGTTGCGCAACCCCGAGCGGTTCGCGGTCTTCGAGGACCACCTGATCTACGCCGACGAGGTGCCGCGTATGCGCGCCTTCCTCGACAAGATCGAGCGGCTGCGCGAGCTGCAGCGCGAGTTCCAGCGGCACACCGGCGTGCGCGACTTCTCGGCGCGCGACGGCGTCTCGCCGGGCATCTGCCACGAGGTCGCCCGCGCGCAGCTGATCTCTCCCGGCGAGCTGGTGCTGGCCACCGACAGCCACACCTGCATGGGGGGCTGCAACAACGCGCTGGCGTGGGGCGTCGGCACCACCGAGTACGCCAATCTGGTGCATTCGGGTTTCGCCGGGGTCGAGGTGCCGGAGTCGATCCGCTTCGAGCTGGCCGGCGAGCTGCCCGAGGGGGTCACCGCCAAGGACCTGATGCTGTACATCCTGCTGCACTACGCGCGGCCACAGCAGACGCTCAACCGGGTGATGGAGTTCACCGGTCCGGGGCTGGCCTCGCTGTCGATGGACGAGCGCGCCACGCTCACCAACATGGCGACCGAGTGCTCGGCGCGCACCGCCATCGTGGAGGCCGACGACGCCACCTGCGAGTGGATCGCACGCCGCCGCGCGGACACCGATCCGGCAGCGCTCGCCCGGGCCGCGGTGGCGCCCGATCCCGGCGCGGTCTACGACGGCGGCGTCCACACCCTGGACCTGTCCGCCATGCGGCCGATGGTGGCCCATCCGGGCGCGCCGGAGCGCGGCATCCCCTCCGATCCCACCAACGGCGCGTTCGTCGACGAGATCGGCGACGTCGAGATCGACATCGCCTACGGCGGTAGCTGCACGGCGGGCAAGATCGACGATCTGGTGTTCTACCACCGGGTGGTCGAGGAGGCGGTCGACGCCGGCCTGCGGGTGGCCGACGGCGTCGACTTCCTGATCCAGTTCGGCTCGCAGGAAGTCGAGGCGTTCTGCCGCGAGCACGGCTTTCTCGACACCTTCGCGCGCGCCGGCGTGCGGGTGATCCAGCCCGGCTGTGGCGCCTGCATCGGCTGCGGACCGGGCGTTTCCGAGAGCCAGGAGCAGGTCACCGTGTCGGCGATCAACCGCAACTACAAGGGCCGGTCGGGCCCCGGCCGGCTGTATCTGGCGTCGCCGCTGACGGTGGCGGCCTCCGCCTTCTGCGGGCGCATCACCCCCTACAGCCCGGGGATGTTCCGCCGCCGGGCGGCCGCCGGTTGAGCCGGTGGATGCGAGCCGCCTCGCCGGCGGGCGGAGGCCGCCGGTGAGGGCCGACGAGCGGTTCGCGCTGGTCGCGATCTCCTACCGCGGCAAGGCCGCCGACAACTGGCACTTCGGCGCCGCGGCGGTGGCGACGCCGGCCGGCGACCTGGTCGCCGGTCTCGGCGATCCGGGTCTGGGCGCTTTCCTGCGCTCGGCGGCCAAGCCGTTCCAGGCGCTGCCGCTGGTGACCGGCGGCGGCGTCGAGCGCTGGCAGCTCGAGGCCGCCGATCTGGCCCTGGTGTGCGGCTCGCACGCCGGCCGCGACGAGCACGTCGAGCGCGCCCGGGCGCTGCTCGAGCGGGGTGGTTTCACGCCGGCCGACCTGGCCTGCGGCGCGCATCCGCCGTTCGACGAGGCCGCCGCCGAGGCGCTGCGGCGGCGGGGTGAGGCGCCCGGGCCGCTGCACAACAACTGTTCGGGCAAGCACGCCGGCATGCTGCTCACCTGCCGGCTCCTCGGCCTGCCGACCGCCGGCTACCTCGCGCCGGGCCACCCCCTACAGCAGCGTCTGACCGCCGAGCTGCTGGCGTTCACCGGCCTCGAGCCGGCGCGGATCGGCACCGGGGTGGACGGTTGCGGGGCGCCGACCTACCGGCTGCCGCTCGCCGCCACGGCTCGCGGCTACGCCGCCCTCGCCGACCCGCGGGCCGCGCCGCTCGATGGCGAGCGCCGCGCCGCCGCGACGCGCCTGGTCGAAGCGATGACCTCCGAGCCGGCGATGGTGGCCGGATCGGGGCGCTTCACCACCAGCCTGATGGAGGTCACCGGCGGCCGCGTCCTGGGCAAGGAGGGCGCCGCCGGCTTCTACGCGGCGGCGGTGCGAGGTCCGGCCGCGCTCGGCTTGGCGCTCAAGATCGCCGACGGCAGTGAGAGCTGCCGCGACGGCGTGGTTCTCGACCTGCTGCGGCAGGTAGGCGCGCTGAGCGGCGACGAGCTGTCCCGGCTGAGCGGCTTTCACCGCCGCTCGCTGCGCAACTGGAGCGGGCAGGAGGTCGGCGAGCTGGTGCCGGAAGCCGAGCTCGAGCAGCTATAGTCCCACCTCGTGTCGCTGCGCAGCGCAACCGGAGTCCTGGCCCTGGCGGCGATCGCCGCAGGCTGCACGGCGCGGGGGTCGATCGAGGGCACCGACCTGCGCTACCGGCGGGTACGGCCGGCGGTGGCCTACGAGATCCTGCGCGACAGCCCCGACGCCCTGATCCTCGATCTGCGCGCGGCGGTGGGCGAGTCGTCCGGGTCGCTCGGCCGCGCCCGTCACGTGCCGCTGGCCGAGCTGCCGGCGCACCTGGACGAGCTGGTCGACTACCGCGAGCGGACCTTCCTGGTCTACTGCGGCGGCGACCGGAAGTGTGGCGAGCAGGGGATGCGGCTGCTGTTGGAGCGCGGCTGCAGCTACGCCGTGCTGATCGACGGGCGGCTCGACGGTTGGACCAGCCTCGGCGCCGAGCCGGCTGCGGGCCCGCCGCCGGACGTCTGATAGCGTCCTCGGCCGCCATGACCGAGATCCCTATCCGCATCGCCCACAGCCCCGACTCGGACGACGCCTTCATGTTCTACGCCCTGACCCAGGGGCTGCTGGACGTCGAGGGCCTGGCGGTCGAGCACGTGCTGGCCGACATCGAGAGCCTCAACCAGGCCGCCTTCGAGAGCACCTACGAGATCACCGCGCTGTCGCTGCACGGCTACGCGCACCTGGCCGACCGCTACGCGCTGATGCCGTCGGGCGCCAGCTTCGGCGACGGCTACGGGCCGGTGGTGGTGAGCCGCGAGGCGGTCGGCCGCGAAGGCCTGGCCGGGGTGGAGGTGGCGATCCCCGGCGAGCTGACCACCGCTCACCTGGCGCTCAGGCTGTGGCAGCCGGCGGTCGAGACCCGCGTGGTGGCGTTCGACCGCATCCTCGACGAGGTGGCCGGCGGCGCGGTCGCCGCCGGGGTGGTGATTCACGAGGGACAGCTGACCTACGGCGACCAGGGACTCGCGGCGGTGGTGGACCTGGGCGCCTGGTGGCGGGACGAGACCGGCGGCCCGCTGCCGCTGGGCGCCAACGGCATCCGCAAGGACCTGCCCGCCGACCTCCAGCGCCGGCTGTGCCGGCTGCTGCGCCAGAGCATCGACTACGCCCTCGAGCACCGGGACGAGGCGCTCGGCTACGCGCGCCGCTACGCCCGCGGCATCGAGGACGACGCCGAGCGCTCCGACCGCTTCGTCGGCATGTACGTCAACCACTGGACGCAGGAGTACGGCGAGGCGGGGCGCCGCGCCGTCCAGCAGCTGCTCGATCGCGGGTTCGAGGCCGGGCTGATCCCCCGTCGCGTCGAAGCGGAGTACGTGACGGCCTAGCCACGCGCAGCAGCGGCTCGGCGAGAAGGTCGGGCCAGGGGAAGCCGGAGCGCGACCGGCGCGCGCTAGCCGCGGGGCAGCTCGAACGGGTGCGGCAGGAGCTCCGCCAGGCGGAGGTCGCGGGTCTCGCCGCCGGGGTTGACCAGACGCACCGGTAGATCCGGCGTCGCCAGCTCGGCCAGGCACTGCAGGCAGATGCCGCACGGCGGCGCCGGCGGGCTGGCCTCGGCCAGCACCAGCACCGCCGTCAGCTGCCGCTGGCCGGCGGCGAGCGCGCTGCCCAGCGCCACGCGCTCGGCGCAGACGGTGGCGCCGTAGGAGCGGTTCTCGACGTTGCACCCGGCGTGGATGGCGCCGCTCGCCGTCAGCACCGCCGAGCCCACGGCGAATCGGCTGTAGGGGGCGTGGGCGCGCGCGCGGGCGGTGGTCGCGGCGGCGAGCAGCGGCTGCCAGTCCATGGAGCGAGGAATCTACCACGCGACTCGGCTGTGATAGCTTTTTCGAAGCCGCCCCCGGGCGGTCTTGTTGCGAAAAGCGGGAGGGAGCTTGTGAGCAGAAAACGGTGGGAGCTGACTCCGCCCGCGGACGGGCAGGAGATCGGGTGGCAGGAGGGCCATCTCGAGGTCCCGGATCGGCCGATCGTGCCGTTCATCGAAGGGGACGGCATCGGGCCCGATATCTGGCGCGCCACCCGGCGGGTGCTGGACGCGGCGGTGGAGAAGCTGTACGGCGGCGAGCGCTCGATCGCCTGGCTCGAGATCCTGGCCGGTGAGAAGGCCAAGGAGATCTGCGACGAATGGCTGCCGCAGGAGTCGATCGACGCCGTCCGCCACTACCGCGCGGCGATCAAGGGCCCGCTCACCACCCCGGTCGGCGGCGGCTTCCGCAGCCTCAACGTGACCCTGCGCCAGGTGCTCGATCTGTACGCCTGCGTGCGTCCGGTGCGCTACTTCAAGGGTGTGCCGTCGCCGGTGCGCCAGCCCGCGAAGGTCGACATGGTGCTGTTCCGCGAGAACACCGAGGACGTCTACTCCGGCATCGAGTGGGAGGAGGGCTCCGCCGGCGCCGGCGAGCTGATCGCCTTCCTGCGCGACAAGCTCGGCAAGCGGGTGCGCGAGGACTCGGGCGTCGGCATCAAGCCGGTGTCGGTCACCGGCAGCAAGCGGCTGGTGCGCAAGGCGCTCCAGCACGCCGTGGCGCAGGGCCGGACCGACCTCACGCTGGTGCACAAGGGCAACATCATGAAGTACACCGAGGGCGCCTTCAAGGAGTGGGGCTACCAGGTGGCGCGCGAGGAGTTCGGTGAGCAGACGGTCACCGAGCAGCAGCTTTGGGACGAGCTCGACGGCAAGCTGCCCGAGGGCAAGATCCTGGTCAAGGATCGCATAGCCGACGCCATGTTCCAGCAGGTGCTGCTGCGCCCCGCCGAGTACCAGGTGATCGCCACCACCAACCTGAACGGCGACTACCTCTCCGACGCCCTGGCGGCGCAGGTCGGCGGCCTGGGCATGGCCCCGGGCTCGAACGAAGGCGACGGTCTGGCGCTGTTCGAAGCCACCCACGGCACGGCACCCAAGTATGCCGGCCAGGACAAGGTCAACCCCGGATCGCTCATCCTGTCGGGCGTCATGCTGCTGCGCTGGCTGGGATGGGTCGAGGCCGCGTCCGCGGTCGAGAAGGCGATGGAGCGAACCATTGGCGAGAAGCGGGTCACCTACGATCTGGAGCGCCAGATGCGAGGTGCCACCCTGCTCAAGACCTCGGAGTTCGCCGAGGCCATCGTCGCCAATCTCTGAGGGGGGACGTCATGGATCACAAAGTCACAGTCGTGGGCGCCGGCCACGTCGGCGCCACCACCGCCCAGCGCATCGCCGAGGGGGAGCTGGCAGACGTCGTGATGCTCGACATCATGGACGAGCTGGCCACCGGCAAGGCGCTCGACATGATGGAGTCGGCCCCGGTAGTGGGATTCAACGCCCGCATCGAGGGCGGCGGCGACTACGCGCTGAGCGCCGGCTCCGACGTCTGCGTGGTCACCGCCGGGCTGGCGCGCAAGCCCGGCATGAGCCGCGACGATCTGCAGGCCAAGAACGCCCAGATCGTGGGCGAGGTCGTGCGGGCGCTGGTGGAGCACTCGCCCGACACCATCCTGATCATCGTCACCAACCCGCTCGACGCCATGTGCGAGGTGGCGCGCCGGATCTCGGGCTTCCCCCGCCAGCGGGTCTTCGGCATGGCCGGCGTGCTGGACTCCGCCCGCATGCGGTACTTCATCGCGGCCGAGCTGGGGGTGTCGGTCGAGGACGTCGACGCCTTCGTACTGGGCGGTCACGGCGACACCATGGTGCCGCTGCCGCGTTACGCCACCGTCAACGGCATACCGCTGCCGCAGCTGCTGGCAGCCGACCGTATCGAGGCGATCAACCAGCGCACGCGCGACGGCGGCATCGAGATCGTCAACTACTACAAGACCGGCTCGGCCTACTACGCGCCGTCGGCGGCGACCTGCGAGATGGTGGCGGCGGTGCTGCGCGACAAGAAGAAGATCCTGCCGTGCGCCGCCTACCTGGAGGGCGAGTACGGACTGGAAGGCCTGTTCGTCGGCGTGCCCGCCAAGCTCGGGCGCGGCGGCTTGGAGCAGGTCGTCGAGCTCGAGCTGACGGATGCCGAGAAGGCCGAGCTGGAGCGCTCGGCCGGACACGTGCGCGAGCTGGTCGCCAAGCTCTGAGGCGTCACCCGGCGCTCCCGCCGGAGCCGCGCGCAACCTGCGGCGGCGGTTGCCGTAAGCAGTAGCGGAGCCGGCGTCCGATGAGCCTTCGCACGATTCTCACCTGGCTGGTGGCCGGTGCTGCCGGGGCGGTGTTGCTGGTGTGGGCGTTCCCGCGCGCCTACCCGATGCTGCCCGACGGCTGGCAGATCACCCGCGACGAGGCGGTGGCGACCGCCATCGAGCTGTCCGCCGATCTGGGCGAGATCCCGGCCGAGCCCCAGCTGATCGTCGGGCTGCGTACCGACCACGCCCTGGGACGGCGGCTCGAGCTGGCGGCCGAAGGCCGCGACACGAAGGAGCTGGCAGACAGCCGTCTGGGTCGGCGGGTGCTGGCCTGGCGGGTGATCCTGTTCGCCCCCGGTGCGCTCGACTCCGACTACTCCTACCGGGCCGAGATCGGTGTGGGCGGCGAGCTGCTCTCGCTCGTGCGCCGGGTGCGGCCGGAGGAGAAGCTGCCGCCGATCGAGCCCGCGGCCGCCACCGCGGCGGCCGACGCCTTCCTGCGCCGGCTGGGAATCGACCTGGCGCTCTACGGCGAGCCCGAGGTCAAGGTGGTGGAGCGGCCGGCAAGGCGCGATCTCGAGATCCGCTACCGCGACCGCGAGGCGGTGCTGGGCGAGGCGTTCCCCTACGGCATCGAGGCGCGGTTCGCCGGCGACCGGCTGGTGGGCTTCACCACCTGGTTCGAGGACCCCGAGCAGCGGCAGACCGTGGCCTCGCTGCAGAGCCTGTTCGTCCTGAACCAGGGGTGGTTCTTCGTGCCCCTGCCGCTGTCGCTGGTGGTCGGCCTGTTCTTCCTGCGCCGCTACCACGCCGGAGAGGTCGGGGTGCGGCGCGGCGTGCAGCTGTTCTTGCTGGTGCTCGGCCTCGGCCTGCTGGTGCTGCTGATGAGCCAGGCAGGCGCCGCGTCACAGATGCAGACCGGTCTGCTCTCTCGGCGCGTGCTGAGCTGGCTGTTCACCGGCCAGTTCCTGCTGCTGATGTTCCTGCCCCTGGCGCTGCTGACGGCGCTCTCCTGGTCGGTGGGCGAGTCGCTCGGCCGCCGGATGTGGGGTGCCAAGCTGGCGGCCTTCGACGCGCTGTTCCGGTCGCGCTGGATCAACGCCACCGTCGGACGCTCGGCGCTGCGCGGCGTCGCGGCCGGCGCCGTGCTGTCGGGCGTGATCGCCGCCCTGCTGGTGGCGCTGCGGCAGCTCGGAGCCTGGCCCAGCGCCGGGGTGCTGCTCGACCCGTGGTGGTCGTCGGCGCGCTGGCCCGGCGTGGCGATGCTGGCGAGCGGCGTCGCCTACGTGCTCTATTTCGAGAACTTTGGCCGGCTGCTGCTGGTGTCGGCGGCGGTGCGGCGGTTCGGTCGCTGGGCCGGCGGCGCGGTGGCGGCGGTGGCCGCCGGCCTGCTGCTCTGGCCCAGCGTGCTGGTCCTGCCGGTCGGCTGGAGCGTACCGCTGTGGCTGCTGGTGTCGGGCACGCTGGTGGTGCTGTTCCTGCGCTACGACCTGCTCACCGCGGTGGTGGCGTCGCTGGCGGTCCTGCTGCTGCCCGGCGCGGTGATGCTGGCCAGCGCCGCCGACCCGACCCTCCGGCTGCAGGGTGGCCTGGTGCTGCTGGGAGTCTGCCTGCCGCTGGTGCTCAACCTGCGCGAGCTGCGGGCCGGTGAGGAGCTCGAGTACCAGTACGACGAGGTGCCGCCGCACGTGCGGCGCATCGCCGAGCGCGAGCGGCAGAAGGTCGAGCTGGAGACCGCGCGGCGCATCCAGAGCTCGATCCTGCCCGAGCTGCCGCCCCAGCTGGCCGGGGTGCGGCTGGCGCACGCCTACTGGCCGGCGACCGAGGTGGGCGGAGACTTCTACGACGTGCTGGCGCTCGAGGACGGCCGGTTGGCGGTGGCGGTCGGGGACGTGGCCGGGCACGGTGTCTCGAGTGGGCTGGTGATGTCGATGGCGAAGTCGGCGCTGGCGGTGCAGGTGAGCTTCGATCCCGAGGTCGAAGCGGTCTTCGAGACCCTCAACCGGACCGTCTACCAGAGCGCCCGCAAGCGGCTGCTGGCGACCCTCTGCTACGCCCTGCTCGATCCGCGCCGGCGCCGGCTGCGCTTCGCCAGCGCCGGTCACCTGTTCCCCTACCGGGTAGGCCGTGACGGCGGCGTCAAGGCTCTCGAGTCGATCTCCTACCCGCTCGGGGTACGCGACCGCCTGGCGGTGCGGGTGGAGGTCGCCGAGCTGGCGCCCGCCGACAGCCTGTTCCTGTTCAGCGACGGGCTGGTGGAGGCGCGCCCGCCGGGCTCGGACGAGCTGTTCGGCTTCGAGCGGCTGGAGCGCAGCCTGGCGGCGCATGCCGGAGGCAGCGTCGAGCGGCTGCGCGACGGCGTGCTGGGGGACCTGCAGCGGTTCGCCGGCGGCGAGCCGATGGAGGACGATCTGACCGTGGTGGTGCTGCAGCTTCCCTGAGCCGGCGTGCTCGCCGGAACCTTTTTCGCCCCGATTCCGTCCTACCCCGAAAGGCCGCCGCGGCGGTCCGGCGAGAGAGCTGCGCCGCCCGGCGGCCGGTCATCGACCGTTTCGATCAGAGCCCGAGGAGGTGTGCATGGACGCTGCCGAACCCTTCCGCCAGCCAGCCGGCGGACGAGCCACCCGTTTCTTCCTGTGGGCGGCCGGCACCGACCGGTCGGCGCTGGCATCCCTACCGCGCTCGGAGACCATCAAGCAGGTCGGCTTCGGCACGCTGGTGGTGGTGCCGGCGGTGATGGCGCTGTTCGCCATGACCTACGCCATCTCCACCCTGACCGACAGCCTGCCGCTGTGCCTGGCGGCGGGGGTGGTCTGGTCGGCGATCGTGTTCTGCTTCGACCGCTTCATCGTCTCCACCTTCCGCAAGTCCGGCTCCACCTGGCAAGACGTCACCTCGGCGGTGTTCCTGAGCCGCCTCGTGTTCGCGGTCTTCGTCGGCGTGATCGTCGCCCATCCGCTGGTGATGCTGTACTTCTCCGACACCATCGAGGAGCGTCTGGCGCTCGAGGGCCGGCGACAGCTCGCCGCGCTGGCAGACGAGACCGCGGCGCGGCGTCAACCGCTCGGCGAGCGCGTCGCGGCCCTCAAGAGCGAGATCCGGGAGCGCGAGCGCGAACGCAACGACCACCAGCAGCGGCTGGTGGACGAGATCGACGGCATCGTCAGCGGACGGACCACCGGCATTCCCGGCCGCGGCGCCTCGGCGGCGGAGAAGAAGCTGCAGCTCCAGGTCGCCCAGCTCGAGCTCGACGCGGCGCGCCAGCGCAACCTGGCCGAGATCGCCGCGATCGAGGGGGAGATCGGGCGGCTCGCGGGCGAGCTCGAGAGCCGGCAGGCCGGCTTCCGGCAGTCGACCGACTACCTGGCGCGCGCGCGGGCGCTGTCCGCGCTGTCGGCCGAGGAGCCGCACGTCAACCGAGTCAAGTGGTTCCTGCTGCTGTTCTTCGTCTTCGTCGACACGTTGCCGATCGTGTTCAAGGGGTTCACGCCGCGCGGCCCGTACGACGAGCGGCTGCGGCTGGCCGAGTTCCAGGCCCGGCGCGAGGTGCGCGCCCGGCGCGACAGCCTGCAGCGGGTGCTCTACCCGCACATGGTGCTGGCGCAGGAGAGCCGCTTCATGGCGGACGAGAGCCACGCCGGAGTGCGCGACTTCGCGCGCCGCTACCGCGACTTTCTCGACGAGCTGTCGCGCCACCAGCGCGAGTTCCTCGCCGAGTGGCAGCGTCAGCAGGAGGTGCTGGCGGCGATCGAAGACGAGCGGCTGCGGCGCGGGCAGCTCGACTACATGGAGCAGCTGCGCTCCGCCAGCGTCGAGGTGGTCGAGCGCGCGGTGGAGCGGTTCCGGCGGTCGCTGGCCTGGCAGGGAGGAGGGGCGGGGGCGGAGGGATAGGGCCGGCGGCCTTCTTGCTGGCCCGGCCGGCTTGGAGTCGAGGGGGACAGGGTCCCAGGGTACCGGCTCGCGCCTTGTCGGACTTTGCCGGGGGCGCGCGCGCGCAGTGCCGGCGTGCAGTGCCGGGGTGCTCGTGCCAGGGGCGGTGCTGAGGTCCCTCGCTGCGCTCGGGAAGACGCTTGGCCGAGAGCGACCCTGGGACCCTGTCCCCCTCGCCTCTGACGCCGGCCTCCGGGTATGGCTTCTGAGGGGGCTGGGCCTGAGAGACTTGGCGAGGCACTGGCAGAAAGCGAACCGAGCTCAGTCAGCATCCCTCGAAGTGAGAGCGCCGCCGGGGCCGCCACCGGAGGGTGCGCCAGCCGGTTGGGACCCGGGGCGGAGCGACATCACCCTCGCCTTTGGAGCGCAGCCTGGGCCCCCGCTGGCCAAGCGACCGAGCCCTCACCCACAGGCACCTGCCACGCTCCCTAACCGCCGGCGCCGAGATCCCTCGCTGCGCTCGGGATGACAAGTAGGGCTTGGGAGCTTGAGGGCTCGGAGGCTCGGAGCAGCTCGGCAGGAGGGAGCGCCAGCCGGCGGGGGGCCGGGCGGAGCGACATCACCCTCGCCTTTGGAGCGCAGCCTGGGCCACCGCTGGCCAAGCGACCGGGCCTTCACCCACACCGCACCTGCCACGCTCCCTCACCGCCGGCGCCGAGATCCCTCGCTACGCTCGGGATGACAAGTAGGGCTTGGGAGCTTGAAGGCTCGGAGCAGCTCGGCAGGAGGGAGCGCCAGCCGGCGGGGGC
>JBFGNS010000126.1:0-12473 GCA_041574955.1 Thermoanaerobaculia bacterium
ACGGGATTCGAACCCGTGTTGCCAGCTTGAAAGGCTGGAGTCCTAGACCTGACTAGACGATGGGGACGTAGAGGGCGGAGGGCATCCAGCCGCGCGCGCCGGGCGGGATTCTAGCAGCCGCGCGGACCCGGCAACCATCGACCCCTTACTGGCTTCGCCGCCTCTGGCGAGCGACCGGCCGAGCGACCGGGCCCGCCGCCGGCCACCGGTAAGGGGTCGATGGAGCCGGCCACCGCCACCGGGCCTCGAGCGGCTCGCGACCCACCCGCGCGGGTGGCGCGGCTGCCGTGATGCCCGCCTAGGGTGGGGCCGCAGCGAAGCAGTGCGATCGGGCGGAGCCGTCCCCGGGAGCTCGCCCAGGGGAAAGGAGGCCCGATGTTCGCTCTCGACGTCCTGTTGAACTGGATCCACGTGCTGGGGGCGGTGGTGTTCCTCGGCGGCATGATCCTGGCCACCTTCGCCATGATGCCGGTGCTCAAGGCCGAGGTGCCACAGGAGGTGCGGCACCGGTTCGTGGTGCGCTTCATACCCCGGGCACGCTCGATCATGCGGGTGGTGGTCGGGGCGCTGGTGGTGAGCGGCGTGGCGCGGGCGCTGCTGCTCCACTACTCCGCCGACGCACCGGCTGGGATCGAGCGGTTGGGCGTCTTTGGCGCCAAGGTGCTGTTCGCCGGGGTGCCGGTGGCGGTGTTCCTGCTGGCACCCAAGATCCTCGGCAAGTACAACCCCGAGGGGCTGTGCTGCGACCCCGACGCCGAGGGGCCCGAGGTCAAGTGGATGTCGGCCGCCACCGGGGTGATGACCTCGACGGGCTCGGCCCTGCACTACGTGGCCATCTCGGGCGGCCTGCTGGCGGTGCTGTGCGGGGTGATCCTGTCCCACATGCGGTAGCCCCGGGACTCCACGTCCCAAGGAGGCACGGCATGCGCACCCACCCGGCCTGGCGGCCGATCGAGATCGGCTTGGCGGGGCTGCTGCTGGCGGCGGCGGCCTTCGGCTCGAACGGCATGAACATGATCGGCTACGGCGCCGAGTCGATCGCCATGGGCGGGGCGGACCTGGCGCTCACCGCCAGCCCGTCGGCGATGAACATCAACCCGGCCGGCATCGCCTGGTGCGCCGAGCCGGAGATCGACTTCGGCTTCGGACTGATGGAGCCGTCGCTCGAGCACAGCGACCGCTTCGGCAACCGGCGCTCGGACGAGCTCGACCGCTATCCGATGCCGTTCGTCGGCTACGTCCATCCGGTGGGCGAGGTGACGCTCGGCGTGGGGCTGTTCGTCCAGGGCGGCATGGGAGCGGAGTACACGGGTCTGGTGACGCCGTTCGCCGCGATGGAGGCGGGCGGCGCCCTGGGGCCGGGGCCGACACCGGCGAGCTCGCTGCCTCCGACCGACCTGACCCGCACCAGCGTCATGCACGTCAAGCTGTCGCCCAGCGTCGCCTGGCGGGTGCGCCCGGGGCTGAGCGTCGGCGCCAGCCTGGACGTGAGCTACGCGCGCGCCGAGCTGGCCCTGTTCCCGGAGACCTCGGTGGTGGCCGACCTGGACGGCAGCGGCCGGCCGGGCGACAGCACCGCCGACGCCTTTTTCGGCATGGCGGGCGAGGATCTGTCGGGGGTGGGCTACGGCCTCCGCCTCGGTCTCCAGTACCGCCGCGGCGACCTGTCGCTGGGGGCGATCTACTTCTCCGAGACCGACCTCAGCCTGGACGGCGGCTCGATGTTCCTGAACCTGTCGGCGCTGGGTCTCGGCAAGGTGGGCTACGACTGCGAGATGGCGGGGCTGACCTGGCCGCAGCACGCCGGCGCCGGCGTGGCCTACCGGCTGACGCCGTCGGTCAAGCTCGCGGGCGACGTCGACTGGGTGGACTGGTCGAGCGCCATCGACACGGTGACCATCCGCATCGACAGCCCCGATCGGCCGGGGGCGCCGCCGGCGCGGGAGATCCCCCTGCGCATGGGCTGGCGGGACCAGTGGGTGTTCGCGGCCGGCTTGGAGTGGCAGGCCCGGGCGGCCTGGGCGGTGCGCTTCGGTTTCAACCACGGCGACTCGCCGATCCCCGACTCGATGCTCAGGCCGCTGTTCCCGGCGATCGCCGAGGACCACCTGACGGCCGGTCTGGGCTGGCGCGGCGGCGGCTGGATCGTTGACTTCGCGCTCGAGTACGTGCTGTCGATCGACCGGGTCAACGACAGCCGCGACCGCGCAGTGAACCCGTTCGGGCCGGGCTCGCGCGAGCAGCTGTCGCAGGTCGTCGCCCATCTCATGGTCAGGCGGCCGCTCGGCTCGCGCACGAGCAGAGCCCCGGGACCCTGAGGACCGGCCGATCGCCGGTCGCGAGCCGCCGGTGCCCGCTGCCTGAGCTCCGCCCGGTGGATCGCGCGCCCACCGCGGACTGACCGGACGGCCGGCGGCGGACGGCGCGCCCCTGGCCGACAGCCCTGGTAACCTCGCCCGCGCAGGCCGCAGGGGGCCTGCCAGACCCCGGGAGAATCCAGATGTCCTTCGACCCCCAGATCCTCGTCGACTTCATGACCCGCTACGGCCTGCAGGTGGTCGGCGGCGTGGTGATCCTCGTCATCGGTTACATGCTGGCCGGCTTCGTAGGCCGGTCCGTACGCAAGGCGGCCAAGAAGACCGACCGCATCCCGGCGACGCTCAAACCGCTGCTGGCGACGCTCGCCCGGCTGGCGATCCTGGTGGTGACGGTGATCGCGGTGCTCAACCAGTTCGGGGTCGAGACGACCAGCCTGATCGCGGTGCTGGGCGCCGCCGGGCTGGCGATCGGGCTGGCGCTCCAGGGGGCGTTGAGCAACGTGGCCTCGGGGGTGATGCTGCTGGTGCTCCGGCCGTTCGGCGTCGGCGACCGGGTGAGCATCGGCGGCCAGACGCTGATCGTCGACAAGATCGGGCTGTTCGTCACCGAGGCGCACACGCCGAACAACGTCTACACGGTGCTGCCCAACAGCCGGGTCTGGGGGACCGAGATCCAGAACATGAGCCGCAACCCCGAGCGCCGGCTGGACATGGTCTTCGGCATCGGCTACGGCGACGACATGGGGCAGGCGATCGAGGCGGTCCGCGAGGTGCTGGCGGCCGAGGAGCGGGTGCTCGCAGAGCCGGCGCCGCAGGTGATGGTGGGCGAGCTGGCCGACAGCTCGGTCAACCTGGTGGTGCGGCCGTGGGTCAAGCAGGAGGACTTCATCGCGGTCGGCTTCGCCCTCACCCAGGCGGTCAAGGAGCGGTTCGACCGTGACGGCATCTCGATCCCGTTTCCACAGCGCGACGTCCACCTGTTCCAGGTCGGCGACGGCGAGGCGGCCGGCTAGCCGAGCGGCTCCGCGAGCCCGAGCCCTGCCGTCATGCGGCGCTTCGACCGGATCTACCTGTCGCCGCACCTCGACGATGCGGTGTTCTCGTGCGGCGGCCGCATCCGGCGTGAGGTCGACAACGGCCTGACGGTGCTCGTCGCCACGGTGGCCACCGCCGACGCGCCGGCGGCGCCGTCACCGCTGGCCGAGCGGTTCCACCACCGCGCCGGTCTCGCTCCGCCGGCGACGCCCGAGCGGCGGGCCGAGGACCGCGCGGCGGCGGCCGAGCTCGGCGCCGAACTGCTCCACCTGGGCCTGGCCGACGCCGTCTACCGCCACCATCCACGGAGCGGCGCGCCGCTCTACCCCAGCCTGGCCTCGCTTCTCCGCCGGCCGCACCCGGCGGACACCGCGTTCGACGCCGCGCTCACCGAGGCGGTCGCCGCGCTCCCCGAGCGCGGCTTGCTGCTGGCACCGCTCGCCATCGGGGGCCACGTCGACCACCGGCTCACCCGCCGCGCCGCCGAGGCGGCGGCCGCCGAGTCGGGCAGGCTCGAACTATGGGAAGACTTCCCCTACCTGCTCCGCTGGCCCGGCCGGGGCCGGCGCCGGCCGCGCGGCGCCGGCTGGCGCCCGTACCTGGCCACGCTGCCACCGGCCGCGCTGGCGGCGCGCTGCCGCGCCATGGCGGCCTACGGCTCGCAGGTGCCGCTGATGTTCGGCGACGCCGGGCGCATGCGGCGGCTGGTCGAGCGCACGGTGGAGCGCACCGGCGGCGAGCGGTACTGGCGGCCGCCCCCGACCACCGCAGCGCCGGAGGCCTAGCCGACCCGCAGGGGCCGTCCGTAGGCTCCGGTTGCCCGCCCGGCCGAGCGCGGGCCAAGCGGCGCTGCCGACGCCGGCCGCCCGCGGGCAGGCAGCCGGTGCCCGCCTGGGCTCAGGGGATGTCGACGCCGCTCTCGAGCCGCGGCAGCGGCACCCGCATCCAGATCGGCATGTGGTCGCTCACCCGGAACTCGTAGCGGTTGACGAACTGCGCCCGCTCGCCGCCTTTCTTCCTGTCGAGCTGCTCGATCTTCTTGCCGTTGAGCGCCTCACTGAACAGCTGCGAGAAGTTGAACACGCCGTAGTCCGGCCCCTCGGGGGCCAGCCCCCAGACGGTCTTCTTGGTACCGGCGGTGGCGGTCGTCTCGAGCCGCTTCTTGAGCCGGTCGTCGGTCGACACCACCCCGATCTGGTCGTAGGTCTGGTTGAGCAGGACGTTGGTGCGGATCACCTGGCCGCTCTTCTCGACGCTGCCCTGGGGCAGGTTGGGGTGCGGGAACATGAACGGAAAGCTCATCACCACCTCTTTGCTGCCGAGCTCCTTGTTGATGTCGCTCACCGCCTTGTGGATGCGCTGGAAGTCCTTGTCGGGCTTGTCGAAATCGAGGTTGAGGTCGCCGAACAGCACCACGCTCAGCTTCTCGCCGGCGTTCTCGACGATCTTCGACATGATCCAGCGGATCAGCGCCTCGCCCTCCCGCTGGCGGTCCTTGGTGGAGTCGCCGAACAGCAGGTGGGCGTTGACGCCCAGGAACCGGTAGCTGTCGGTGCCGGGGTAGCCGCGCACCTGGAAGTCGACCGCGAACGGAGTGCGCGCGAAGGCGACGAACGCCGGCATCTTGACGCCGCCCATCGGCGGCTCCTTGGGCGGCTTGCTGCCGCCCTTGCCGGCCAGGAACTGGTCGAGCTTCTCGCGGTAGGCCTTGCGCTTGGCGGCGAAGTCCTTGAGCTTGTCGTGGATCTCGTCGTTGGAGTCGGCGATCCGCTTGATCACCTCGGTGCGGTCGTAGGTCAGGTCGGTGACCAGCTCCTCGCGCCGCACGACGTTGCGGTTGTAGAGGAACGCCATGCGCTCGGCGAGGCCGGCCTTGCCGGGGAAGGCGCCGGTCGAGTCGGAGTAGATCAGCCCGTAGTCGTCCTCGCCCATCAGCTTGCGCAGGTGCAGGATGCCCTCGGTGTCGGGCATCACCTCCTGCACCCCGAGCAGGTCGAAGTGCTTGCAGACGTCGGCCAGGAACTCCCAGTGGGCGGCGTCGCGGCGGTGGGTTCCGCCGCCCGACATGCCGCCGAGCTTGCGGATGTTGAACGAGCCCAGCACCACCGAGCCGTAGACCCGCTGCGGCAGCCCATAGCGCTGCGGCTTGGCCTTGAGCTGCGCCCGGATGGTCTTCCATTCGTCGGCCGTGAACTTGCCCTTCGAGCTCTTGGACATGGGAACCTCCGCTTTGAAGGCGCGCCGCCCCGTCGGGCCGGCCCGGCCGCCGCGTACGCGCCGTTGGAACTACTGGTGACCTTTGACTTGACGCCTAGGGTAGCACGGCGGCGACCGCGGCGCCCGGCGTTGCAGAGCGATCGGGGTGCGAGCCGGGGCGCCGCGCTCCGCCGGCGACCTACTGCGCCCGGCCCGACAGATGTTCGTCGGCGATGGCGGCCCTCACCAGCCCCAGCAGCTGGTCGAGATCGCGCTCGCCGGTATCTTCCTCGGCGGCGCGCTCGATCGCCCGGCGCCCCTTCTCCACCGCCTGCCAGCCGCCGTCGTGGGTCCGCCAGGCGATGGTCTGGGCGCGGCGGTGGTGCAGGTCGGCCTTGAGCCAGTAGCGGCGATCGGCGCGCACCACGGCGACCCGTGCGCCCTCGTCTCCCAGCTCCCCGGCCTCGACCTCGAGCCCCAGGGTGCTGGCGATCGGGTGGCGCGGGTACTCGTGCAGCCGCACCGCCAGCGGGCGCTCGGTGACCCCCACCCTCGGCGGCTTGTCGCGGCCCCGCCAGCGGCCCAGCACCGTCTGCGAGATGACCAGCGACTCGTAACACGGTTGGCGCGGGTCCTCGGCGTCGCGGAACCGTTTCATGATGAAGTTGTCGAAGTAGAGGCCGGCGATAGGGCGCTTCGAACCGCCCCTGGCGGGACCGACGGGGCGCAGAGAGCTCCAGTCGTCAGTGTCCGTCGCCAGCCCGCCGCCCGCCAGCCCGGCCTCGAGCCACCGGCCGAGCGCCTCGGCCGCCGCCGGACCGGGGGTCGCCATCGCGCCGCGCCGCCGCCATCCCGGCGCCGGTCGCCGCCCGGGTGCCGGCCGCGCCTCGGCGATCTCGAGCAGCAGCCGCTCCTCCTCTCCCTGCCCCATGCCGGCAGCCGGCAGCTCCTTGGCATGCAGCCGCATCAGGCGGCGCCCGGCGCCGCTGCCCACCGGCTCGAGCCACGGGTCGGTGCCGGGCTCGAAGCGGGCGAACTCGGTGGGCAGGCCGGTGAACTCCCTGCCGGTGCTCACCGCCAGCGGGCTGTCGTTGAACACGTAGGCCCAGAACAGCGCCGGAAACGACTTCTCGCCTCCCACCGGCGTGACCTCGATCGGCACCGCGAAGCCGACCTGGCGGCTTGCCCACCAGCCGACATCGTTGGCCGGCGCCGACATCTTGCCGTAGGTGCTCACCACCAGCAGCACCAGCGCGGGCGGCGGCTTCTCCCCCTCGCCGAGCTCGGCGGGCGGGTCGGGCAGCACCCGCACCCCGGCGCCGGTCACCTCGGCCGGCGGCAGGGAGCGCTCGACGTAGCCCTGCAGCACCTCGCGGTCGGCCCACAGCGGCACCAGCCGCACGCTGGCGTCCCAGAAGTCGAACGGCCCCTCGACCGGCTGCGCCAGCGGTCCGGCCGTCGTGACGTACGGGATCGACAGCCGCCTGCCGGGCTCGACGTGGGGCGACGGATCGCTGCCGGTGCACCACTCGGAGCCCTCGGCGCGCCAGCACAGCCGCCGGCCCGCCTCGTAGCGCAGGTCGGTCGACAGCCAGAACGGCATCACCGGCTGGAGCGTCTGCATCACCTCGCCGTTGACCCGTTCCTCGCCGCTGACCCTGAGCCCCAGCGACTCGACGATCGGATACGAGCGGGTGCGCCGCAACCGCAGGCGGAAGCCGCCGCTCGGGTCGCCGCGCAGCTGCTCGACGTCGCCCAGCAGGCCGCAGCCGCGGTAGCTCATGAATCGCAGCGGCGCCTGGACCAGAGCCTGGTAGCAGGCGCTGCCGGGCGCCGCGCCGCGTGGCGCCAGCTCGCCGCCCGGTTGGTCCGTCAGCAGGTCGGAGGAGCGGAACTGCTTGACGTTGATGGTGTTGCCCTGCAGCTCGCCGCCGCTTGCGAGCGGCGCCAGCAGCTCGGTCAACCAGCCGCCTAGCTGCGCCCCGCCGCCGGTCGCCGTCTCCCACGCCAGCCGCAGGGCGTCGGCGCCGAGACGCGACAGCTCGAGCGCCGGAGCGAACAGGTTGGCCGGATCGGGGGGAAACTGCAGCGGCGTCTGCGCCGCCTCGTGCTCCACCTCGAGCAGCAACCGGGGGCGGAGCGGCTCGCCGGCGTAGAGGCGGGAGAACATCAGGGTCTCGAGCGTCAGCAGCCGGCGCGGCGCGCGCGGGTCGGCGGTCCAGCGGTCGACCCCCGGCGCCAGCCGGCCCATCACCTTGGGCCAGCCGTACACCTCCCGCCCGGTGATCGTCGACTGCTCGTTGTCGACGAAGATGAACGGCGACACCGACGCCTGGTCCTCCACCCAGCCGTCCTGCCGGCTCTGGTACCAGCGCACCGGCACCGAGAAAGCGACCTCGTTCTGGGCCACCCAGCCGAGATTGGAGGCCGCCTGCGACATCTTGCCGTAGTTGATCAGCAGCAGGAAGACGAACGGCATCGACGGCTCGAAGCGGCAGATGCGCGGCGCGATGTTGAGGTAGCCGTCACAGAACTTCTCGAGGCTGTACGGGTTGGCGCGCAGCGGCAAGACGCGCAGGGTCACTCCCTCGAATTCGAGCGCCGTGGCGGCCCACGAGATCTCCGGACCCGCGATCCTGCGGTCTGCTTCTGCCATCTCCGGCTGGGGAGGTTCGGGTTGCCCGGTCACGGTATCACGCGCCCCTGCCGAGCCCCCGCGCGCCCGGCTACCGGCGATGCGGCCGATCGGGGTTAGAATCACTGCCGTCGGAAGAGCTTCAACTAGAGAGTCAGACAGGGGCCAACGGAGCACATGAAGTGCGTTAGCTGCGGCTCGGACAACGCGTCCGGGGCGCGTTTTTGTAACGGCTGCGGTGCGCCGCTGGCGGCCGAGACCGAGGCGGTGACCCTCGAATCGCCGCCGCCCCGGCGCGAGGTGCTGTTCGGCCGCTACGAGGTGATCGAGGAGCTCGGCCGCGGCGGCATGGGCAAGGTGTTGCGGGTGCTGGACACCAAGGTCCACGAGGAGGTGGCGCTCAAGCTCATCCGGCCGCAGCTGGCCGAGAAGGGCGAGACCCTGGAGCGGTTCCGCAACGAGCTCAAGCTGGCGCGCCGCATCTCGCACCGCAACGTCTGCCGGATGTTCGACTTCGACGAGGTCGACGGCACGCCGTTCATCAGCATGGAGTACATCGAGGGCCGCAGCCTCAACCGGCTGCTCAAGGAGTCGGGCAAGCTGCCGATGGAGCGGCTGTTGCCGATCGCCGAAGGCATCTGCCGGGGACTCGCCGAGGCCCACCGGCTGGGGGTCGTGCACCGCGATCTCAAGCCGCACAACGTCATGCTCGACTCGGACGGCGAGCCGCGCATCCTCGACTTCGGCATCGCCCGCTCGACCGCCACCTCCGGGCTGACCGAGATGGGCACCATGCTGGGCACGCCGGAGTACATGTCGCCCGAGCAGGTGTCGGGAGCCGAGATCGACCGCCGCTCGGACATCTACTCGCTGGGCGTGATCCTGTTCGAGATGGCGATCGGCCGGCTGCCGTTCGAGGCCGACACGCCGCTGGCCGTGGCGCTCAAGCACAAGACGACACCGGCGCCCGACCCGCGCTCGCTGGACTCCGACCTCGACCCCACGCTGGCGCGGGTGATCCTCACCTGCCTGCAGAAGAACCCCGACGACCGCTTCTCCGAGGCGACCGAGATCCTCGCCGAGCTGCGCGGCAGACCCCGCGAATCCTCGGCCACCCTGTTCGCGGCCACCGCCTCGCTGCCGGCGTTTCTGGACGACGAGGTGGTGGAAGCCGAGCCCGGCGAAGAGCCGGTCTTCGCCGGCCGCGAGGCCGAGCTCGCCCGGCTCGACGGCTTTCTCGACCCGGCGCTCGCCGGCCGCGGCCAGGTGGTGTTCATCACCGGCGAATCGGGAGGCGGCAAGTCGACCCTGAGCATCGAGTTCGCGCGCCGCGCCCAGGAGCGCCACGCCGATCTGGTGGTGGCCGCCGGACGGTGCGACGCGCAGACCGGCAGCGGCGACCCCTACCACCCGTTCCGCCAGATCCTCGAGATGCTGTCGGGCGACGTCGAGGCGCAGTGGTCGGCCGGAGCCGTGAGCCGGCTGCAGGCGGGCCGCCTGTGGAGCCTCATCCCCCGCACCTGCGCGGCGCTGGTCGAGCACGGCCCCGACCTGATCGAGACGCTGCTGCCCGGCCGGCCGCTGCTCACCCGCGCCGCGGCCTGCGGCGGTTATGGACAGGAGTGGTACGACCGCCTCGAGGCCCAGGTGGAGCGACTCGCCGCGCTGCCTCCGGCGAGCGTCAAGGAGACGCAAGTCCTCGAGCAGTACACGCGGGTGCTGCTCAGTCTGGCTCAGCGCAAGCCGCTCCTGCTGTTGCTCGACGACCTGCACTGGGTCGACGCCGGCTCCGCCAACCTGCTGTTCCACCTCGGCCGGCGGCTGGCCGAGAGCCCGGTGATGGTGGTCGGCACCTGCCGCACCGCCGAGCTCGCTCTCGGCCGCAACGGCGACCGGCACCCGCTGCAGCCGGTGCTCAACGAGCTGCAGCGCGATTTCGGATCGATCGAGATCCGGCTCGACGACAGCGAGGACCGCCAGTTTCTCGATGCCTACGTCGACTCGCGAGCCAACCGGCTGGGCAAGCGGTTTCGCGAGGCCCTGTTCCGCCAGACCCGTGGACACCCCCTGTTCACGGTCGAGCTGCTGCGCAACATGGTCGAGCGCGGTATGCTGAAGCAGGACTCCGAGGGCAAATGGGTGGAAGGTCCAGAACTCGATTGGGAGGCCCTGCCGGGACGCACCGAAGGCGTCATCAGCGAGCGCATCGACCGCGTGCCCGCCGAGCTGCGCGAGATTCTCGACCTGGCGAGCGTCGAGGGCGTCGAGTTCACCGCCGAGGCGATCGCGCGGGTGCTCGACCGTGACAGCCGCGAAGTCGTCAAGAGTCTGAGCGGCGAGCTCGACAAGCGGCACCGGCTGGTCAAGGCGATCGGCATCCGGAGGATCGGCGGCGGCCGGCTGTCGCTGTACCGGTTCCGGCATCTGCTTTTCCGCAGCTACCTGTACGGCCAGCTCGACGAGGTCGAGCGCTCCTACCACCACGAGGAGGTGGCGGGCGCGCTCGAGGAGCTGTACGGCGAGTCGGTCGGGGAGGTGGTGGTGCAGCTCGCCGGTCACTTCGAGATCGCAGGCAACGCCGAGAAAGCGATCCTCTACCACCGGGCCGCCGGCGGCAGGGCGCTGCGCCTGTCGGCTTTCCGCGAAGCCACCCGCTACCTCGAGAGGGCGCTCGAGCTGCTGTGCGGCCAGCCGGCGTCGGCCGAGCGCGACCTGCGCGAGCTGGAGCTGCGGATGTCCCTGGTGCTCGGCCTGATCGCGACCGAGGGCTTCGGCTCGGCGGGTCTCGAGCAGAACTTCAGGCGCGTGCGGGAGCTGTGCAAGGAGCCTCCGGAGACCACCCAGGGGGTGGCGATCCTCTACAGCCTTTGGGGGTTCAACTTCGTGCGGGGACACGCCGAGGAGTCCCGCGAGCTGGCGGAGCAGCTGGTGGAGCTGGCGGCCCGCACCGACGGCCCGTTCGACCGCGCCACGGCCGACCGGGTGCTGGGCACGACGCTGTTCTACGCGGGCGATCTGGACGCCGCCCTGGAGCCGCTCGAGCGCGCCGCCGCCGCCTTCGATATCGACCATCACGAGGCGCGCATGATGGCGTTCTCGAACGACCCGCCGTTCGACGCCTGGTTGTACTGCGCCTGGTGCCACATGCTGCGCGGCTCGCTGGAGCGCGGCTGGGCGATGCTCAACGAAGCGGTGGCCGCGGCCGAGACGACGGAGGATCCGTTCTGCCTCGCCACGGCGCTGTGCTTCCGCGCCGGCCTGGGGTACGACTACGGGCTGGAGCCGGCCGAGATCCTCAAGGCCGCGCAGGGCTGCGTCGAGCTGTCCGAGGCCGAGGGCTTTCCGTTCTGGCTCGCCCACGCCTCGATCTGGGCCGGGTGGGCGGCGATCGCTGACGGCCAGGGCGACGACGGCCTGGCCGAGATCCAGAAGGGCCAGGTGATGATCGACGCGATCGGCACCGTGGTGCCCTACGCCTCCGTGCTGGTCCATCTCGCCGACGCCTACCGCCGGCTCGACCGGCGCCGCGAGGGGCTGGAGGCCTGCGAGCGAGCGCTCGCCGCCTCGGCCGGCTGCGAGCTGGACCGGTTCTACGACGCCGAGGCCCACCGCGTGCAGGGCGAGCTGCTGCGGCTCACCGGCAAGGCCGAGGAGGCGGCGGCCAGCTTCCGCAGGGCGCGCCAGGTCGCGGCAGGGCAGGGTGCCGCACTGTTCGAGCTGCGCGCCGCGCTGGCCGAGGCCGAGCTGCTGGCCGAGGCCGGCGACCCGGCCGCCGCCCGCGGCTGCCTCGAGCCGCTGCGGCAGCGGTTCGGCGACGGCGAGGGATCGACCTGGCTGCAGCGCGCCGACGAGCTGCTGATCCGCCTGGGTGACGATGCCGCCGGCCCGGCCTGACCGGCGCCGCCGGGCGCTGGTGGTCGGCGCCAGCGGTCACGTCGGCAGCGCCGTCGTCCGGCAGCTGCTCGACGAAGGCTGGCAGGTCACCGCCGCCAGCCGCGCCGCCGGCGCCCGACCCAACCTCGACGGGCTCGACGTCCGGCGCTTGGCCGGGGACGCCGCCGACCCCGGGCAGCTCGCCGGCTGGGCGGCCGGACACGAGCTGATCGTCGAC
Source organism: Thermoanaerobaculia bacterium (assembly GCA_041574955.1). Taxonomy (GTDB): domain Bacteria; phylum Acidobacteriota; class Thermoanaerobaculia; order Multivoradales; family JAHEKO01; genus CALZJC01. Next base: position 12,296 of record JBFGNS010000126.1, read on the forward strand.
GCCGCCGCGCCCTACCCGCTAGACGCCTTCCCCGGCGGCGGCCGTCGGCCGCTGGCGCTGGCCGAGGAGCGCACCCGCCTGCTGCTCGAGGCGGTGGCGGAGAGCGGTGCGCGGCTCGGCTTCGTCAGCAGCTTCAGCACCCTCGGGCGGCGAGGGGGCCTCGCCGGCCTGCAGGGCG
>JBFGNS010000127.1:0-12450 GCA_041574955.1 Thermoanaerobaculia bacterium
GCCTACCACCCCGAGAACAACTACATGGGGCTCAGGTACCACACCACCGGCACCGAGGACCTGCGCCACCTGGCGACCTCCCGGCTGGTGCTCGACAACGTGCCGCACTTGAAGGCCTACTGGATCATGATCACGCCCAAGCTGGCGCAGGTGGCGCTCAGCTTCGGCGCCGACGACATCGACGGCACGGTGGTCGAGGAGACCATCTACCACATGGCCGGAGCCGAGACCGAGCAGCAGATCGGGCGCGGCGAGCTGGAGCGGATCGTGCGCCAGGCGGGCTACCGGCCGGTCGAGCGCGACACCCTCTACAACCCCCTCACCCGCCCCGCCACGGCCACCGCCTGAGCGTGCCGCAGTCGCTGCCGTTCCACTACCTGGCCGTCGACGGCCCGATCGGCGTCGGCAAGACGACGCTGGTGGAGATGCTGGCCGAGCGGTTCGAGGGGGTGAAGATCCTGGAGGACGTCTCCAACCCGTTCCTCCCGGACTTCTACTCCGACCGTCCGGGGGCGGCGTTCCAGACCGAGCTGTACTTCCTGCTGTCGCGCTACAAGCAGCAGCAGGGGGTCAGCCAGCCCGAGCTGTTCGACCGCTTCCTGGTGGCAGACTACACCTTCCCCAAGAACCGCATCTTCGCCTACCTGAACCTCACCGACGACGAGCTGATGCTGTTCGACAAGCTCTATACCCTGCTCGAGCCGCAGGTGCCGGCGCCCGACCTGGTGCTCTACCTGGTGGCCGACGTCGACACCTGCATGCGGCGGATCGGCAAGCGTCAGCGCGACTTCGAGCGCGACATGTCGCGCGACTACATGACCGAGCTGATCGACGCCTACAACCACTACTACCACTACTACAACCGCACGCCGCTGCTGGTGGTCGACACCCGCGACCTCAACTTCGTCGACCGCGAAGAAGACTTCGAAGAGCTCGTCCGCCAGCTCTCCCAGCCGATCAAGGGCACCAAGTACTACGTCCACCGCGGGCGGTAGGAGATCGCCGAGGCCATGACTACCGCAACCAAGACACCGACCGAGGTCGAGCCGCTCAGGATCGCCGACCGCACCTTCCGCTCGCGGCTGATCCTGGGCACCGGCAAGTACAAGGACGCCGACACGATGAAGGCGGCGTTCGAGGCCTCCGGTACCGAGATCATCACCGTCGCCTTGAGGCGGGTGCCGCTCGACGAGATCGGCAAGGGCTCGCTGATCGACCAGATCGACCAGCAGCGCTACCTGCTGCTGCCCAACACCGCCGGCTGCTACACCGCCGACGAGGCGGTGCGCACGGCGCGGCTGGCGCGCGAGTTGGGCGGCTGGAACTGGGTCAAGCTCGAGGTGATCGGCGACCACGAGACGCTGTTCCCGGACAACCGCGAGCTGCTGGCCGCCACCGAGACCCTGGTAAGCGAGGGGTTCGTGGTGCTGCCCTACACCAACGACGACCCGGTGGTGTGCAAGCAGCTGGCGGAGCTCGGCGCAGCGGCGGTGATGCCGCTCGGCGCCCCGATCGGCTCCGGCATGGGCATCCGCAACCCGGCCAACCTCAGGATCATCGTCGAGCAGGCCACCGTGCCGGTGATCGTGGACGCCGGCGTCGGCACCGCCTCCGACGCCGCCGTCGCCCTCGAGCTGGGCGCCGCCGGGGTGCTGATGAACACCGGCGTGGCCGAGGCCGCCGACCCGGTGCGGATGGCGCGCGCCATGCGGCTGGCGGTCGAGGCCGGCTGGCTCGCCGCCCACGCCGGCCGCATCCAGCGCAAGCTCTACGCCACCGCCTCCTCGCCGCTCGACGGACTGATCTCCTGACGGCGCCCCGGCGGCGGGCGCGCGGTTGTCTCCACCCCGGTTTTAGCCTAGGATTCCCAGGCCCCGCTCGGGGCGCCGCGGTACCTGGCAACCCATGCACCCGTAGCTCAACTGGATAGAGCAACGGACTACGGATCCGTAGGTTGGGGGTTCAAATCCTCCCGGGTGCACCACCGGTCTCCGCTCGAGCCCAACTAGCCGGTCACGCCACTCGAAGTCGCCTGAGTCACAGATGGGCCTCTTCCTGTACGACTTCGGCTACGGCTGGCTGTGGAACTACGGCCACCTGCTGGCGATCGTGCCGTTCACCGCGCTCGCGGTGCTCGCCTGGAAGCGCGGCTGGCCCGGCTGGATCGCCGCGCTCTCGCTGCTCCTCGCCGTCTGGGGCGTCGCCGGTCTGCTGATCGTCCAGCTCGGCTTCCGTATCAACCTGCCGCTCGCGCTGCCGACCGAGCGGTTCCTGGCCGGCGGCTCGGGGCGGGTGCTCGACGGCGGCGCGGGGTCGGGGCGCGCGTCGCTCATGGTCCTGCTCGCCAGACCCGGCACCCGGGTGGTGGCGGTCGACCTCTACGAGGGGTACTTCGGCATCGACGACAACACCCCCGCGCGGCTGCTCGCCAACGCCGAGGCCGCCGGCGTCGCCGACCGCGTCGAGGCCCGGGCCGGCGACCTGCGCGAGCTGCCGCTCGCCGACGCCTCGTTCGACGCCGCGGTCACCGCCTACGTGATCGATCACCTCAGACCCGAGGGCGTCGAGCGCTCGCTCGCCGAGCTCGAGCGCGTGCTGGTGCCCGGTGGCGAGCTGCTGGTGATGGTGATCAACCCGGATCTCTGGATCCGGATCGCCTACCCGTTCTTCGTCCACCACGGCTACTTTGGCGGCCGCACCAACCACCAGCGCTGGCGCTCCCGGATCGAGGACGCCGGCTTCCAGGTGGTCGAGCTGGGCACCACCACCGGCACGCTCTACCTGCTGGCGCGCAAGGGCCCCGGCACCCAGCGTCCCTCGACCGCCGGTTGAAAGGTGCGCCCCGTCATCGCGGGTCGGGCCTGACGGTGATCTCGAGCTCGCGGCCGTCGCGCCGGACGAGGAACGGCACCGGCTCGCCGCTCATCAGATAGGGCCGGAGGACCGCCATCGGATCGTCGGCCAGCGGCTGGCCGCCCGCCGAGACCAGCACGTCGCCCGGCTGGAGGCCGTCGCGCTCGGCGGCGCTGCCGGGCGACACCCCGCCGGCCACCGCCATGCCGCCGGCGCCGCGGTCGATGGCCAGCCCCAGCCGGAACCTGGGCATGTGCTCGGCCAGCAGCAGGTCGCAGACTTCACGGCTCAACCGCACGAACGGGGTGTCGTTCTCGGTGCCGGGCTGCCAGTAGTTGGCGTTGGTGAGGGTGACCGCGTACGAGCGCGCCCCCGGCGCGTAGCAGTAGAACATCTCGTAGCCGTAGGCGTCGCCGTTGCGGCTGGCGCCGATGCCGGAGCCGAGGAACCGCCGCGCCCACTCGGGCTCGAGGATCCTGCCGTCGCGCACCGCCTCGAGGAAGCGGCCGGTATCGCGGGTGGTGCCGACCTGGCCGCCGCTGCCCAGCACCAGCCACGAGGTCCGGCCCCAGTAGGGCGGCGCGTTGATCTCGCCGTCGGAGCGCGCGCCGTAGCCGATCGCCAGCCGCTCGGCCGGCACCGGGTCGCCGTTGAAGCCGGTGCCGGCCATGCCGGCGGGCTCGAAGATGTGCCGGCGGGTGAACTCCTGGTAGCTCTGGCCGCTGACGATCTCGACGATGGCGGCCAGCAGGCCCCAGGCGGAGTGCGAGTGGGCCTCGCCCTCGCCGGGCGGAAAGAGCAGCTCCTGGGCGAAGATCCGGCGCACCGCCTCGTCGCGGTCGATCCAGGCGTGGTCGGGGTCACGGTCGCCGGGCAGGTCGTGGAAGTCCTGGAGCCCCGAGCCACCGGTCATCAGGTGCTCGACGGTGATGGCCCGCTTGTCCTCGGGCACCTGGTCGAAGAAATCCGTTATCGGCGACTCGCGATGGAGGCGGCCGTTCTGCGCCAGCCACAGGATGGCGGCGTGGGTGTAGTCGATCGGCAGCGAGCCGGTGGCGAACACGGTGTCGGGGGTGACCTGGTAGCCCCGCTCGCGGTTGGCCGGACCGTAACCCCGGTCGACCAGCACCTCGCCATCACGCACCACCAGTACGGCACCGGTGAAGGCGATCTCGGGATCGGCGGCCGCGGCGTCGAGGCGGGTGGCAAGGTTGTTCCAGGTCAGCGGCGGCGGCTCGGTGGTCTCGGCAGCCGGCGAGGGTTCCCCGGCCGCCGCCGGCTGGCGGCGGAACAGCTGGTGGTTGCCCTGCACCCAGCTCTCGCCGCCGTCGGTCGAGTACTCCATCTTGGACTCGAAGCGGTCGGGCTCGACGTTGTAACGGGTGAAGCGGAGCTCGATCACCGAGCCGTCGGGCATCGCGGTGGGCGGTGTCGTCCGCACCTCCTCGTCGGCCGCGCCGGTCATCACCCACAGCTGGCCGTCGGCGCCGACCGACGCCATGCCGATCCGCTCCTCGGCCTGCTGGTAGTAGAACAGGATCCCCGAGGCCCGGCCCAGCTCGGGCAGCTCCGAGCGGCCGACCAGCACCCGGTCCGGTACCACCCACTCGAACACGTAGCTGCCCTCGACCGAGCGCGCCACCGTCCCGTCCGGCGCCAGGAACTCGGTGGTCACCTGCCACGCGCCGGCAGCTTGCCTGAGCTGCTCGACGGCGGGGCTGGCGGCTTCGGTGTCGGCCGCCGCGGCCGGGACGGCCAGCAGCAGAACGGCTGATAGTGCGATCTCGAGTCTCACGGCGGCTCTCCTTTCCCCATGCGTACGCAGGAGCGGACGCAAAGATGCGCCTTGCGGTTCGCCGGGCGCGAGGCCGGGGCGGTGTAGGATCCCGCGGTCAGCTCTCGAACCCCGCGCCGCATGAACGACTCCGCGCTCTTCCGTCTGACCGCGGTGGCGGCTCTCTACGCCGCCTACCTGCTGGCCGACTTCCTGTTCGGCGAGCGGCTGTTCGGGACCGCCACCTTCTACTGGCACGAGGGGGCGGTGCTGGCGACGGCCGCGGTGCTGCTGGTCGCAGCCGGCCGGCGGTCGCGCTGGCCCCCGATGCGGCGCTTCCTGCTGCTGCTCGCCGCCAGCCTGGCGCTGCTGCTGGTCACCACCGTCAGCTACGAACAGGGCTTACGGCTCGGCGCGGTCGACCTCTCCGACGGCTCGTACCTGCTGTTCCTGGCCGGCTGGATCGGCGCCTGGGGCTACCTGACCCTGCACCTCGCCCGCATCAACCGCCCGAGCCGTCCGACGATCCTCATCTTCCTGACCCTGATGGCCGGTTTCGCGCTGCTGTTCGCCGGCTTCTACGCACCGGTCTACAGCGGCGCTCTCGACGAGCTCTCCAGCCGGGTCGACGCCGCCATGGCGGTGCTCGAGCTGGGCAGCGTGATCACCGGCCTGGCGGCGCTGCTGCTGGGCATCCCGACGGCGCTGGTGCTGGCGGTGTTCGGCATGGCGCTGCTGGCGGGCGCGGACATGCTGTACACCGACGTCGAGCTCCACCCCGAGGGGTTCACCGGGGTCGACCCGGTGTGGAGCCTCGGGCTGTTCCTGCTGCTGGCCTGCGCGCTGGTGCTGCCGCGCGAAGAAAGTGAGACGAGCGCAGACGGGGCGACCGGCTCGTTCGCGCGCGCCGGACGCTCGGGCCTGTCGACGGTCATGCTGGCCCTGTCGCTGGGTGCCGTGCTGCTGTCGGCGGTGGTGATGGTCGGGCTCGAATACGCCTTCGGTCACTCACCCGACCCGGCGTCGGCCGGCCAGCCGTTCTTTGTCGTCCTGTTCGTGGTGCTGCTCGTGGTGGTGATGGTGTGGCTCACCGACCACTTCGACCGCGCCGTGCGGTTCGTCGAGCGGTATGGCACCGGTCTGCTGAGCGGCCGGCTCGCGGCCGGGGAGTGGCGCGGTCTCCGGCTGGGTCTCGACTGGATCCTCGAGGCCACCGGCGGGACGCGCGCTCGACTCGCTGGGCGCCGCCGCCGCCCGGCTGCGCCAGGACATCCTGTTCCTCGGCCCGGAGCGGCTCAACCCACCCGCCGCCGAGCCCGCCGACGACGAGGAGCCCGGCTGCTTCATCATGATGCCGTTCAGCCTCGAGGACTCGGACGAGGTCCACCACATCCTGCGCCGCGTCTGCCGCGAGGCCGGAGTGCGGCCCGTGCGCGGCGACGATCTGTTCACGCCGACCGACATCCTCGACGACATCTGGCGGGGCATCACTGCGGCGCGCTTCATCATCGCCGACATCACCGGCCGCAACCCCAACGTCATGTACGAGCTGGGCATGGCCCATACCCTGGCCAAGCCGGTGCTGATCCTGTCGCGCAACGCCGACGACATCCCGATCGACCTGGCCACCCGGCGGGTGATCCTGTACGGCACCTCGGGCGACTGGCAGAGCGAGCTGGCGGAGAAGGCGGCATCGGCCATCCAGGCGATGTTGCGCGCCTATCCGGCCCGGCCCGAGCCGGGGGAGCGGCCGGCCGCGGAGACCGCGCCCGGCGGTTGAGCGACAGCCGGACGGCGTCGGCGCTCCGGAAATCCTTGACTTCGGCAGCGGTCGGCGTAAGATTCCCGGCCGCCGGCCGAGAGAGCCCGCCGCCGTCGAACGCGGCACCGGAGCTCTCACCCCGGGGCCGGCGCTACCCACCGCGGCACCCGCCTTGGCGGCCGGCCGCGGCACGGAGGAGAAGTGATGTCCATCCAGCGTGTTCGCATCTCGACTCGCGGCTCGCGGGGCGGGCCGGCTACCGGGCTGCTGCTCGCGCTCGTCCTGCTGGCGCCTGCCCTGCTGGCCGCGCCGGTGATCCACGCGCCCGGCACCTCGACCTCGACCCGCCCCGTGAAGCAGCCGCCCTACTACCGCGGCAAGATCCCGCAGGGCAGCGTGGCGCGTCTGCCGGTGGTCCTCGCGCCGCTGCCGGCCGGCCTGCCCGAGGAGTGGCTGCCGGTGGCGGCCCTCGAGCGGCTGGCGGCGGACCTCGAGCAGCGCCTGAGCCGCACCCTGCCGGCGCCGCTGCTGTCGGTCGGCGGCGGCGGCGGCCCGGTGGTGGCGCCGACGGTCTACCTCGGCTGCTCGCTCGACCTGACCGACGAGTGCTCGGAAGAGGAGAGGGTGAACGTGCTGTCGGTCACCGGCGGCACGGCCGAATGGCGCCGTCTGGTGAACCGGGCGGCCGCCGAGACCGGCAGCGGCCGGGTCCTGGCGGTCGAGCTGGCCATCGCCCCGCAGTGGATCGCGCAGCGCGGCTTGAAGGGCAAGAAGGAGGTGCGTCTCGGCACCGGCCACGTCCAGCCGCTGGCCTGGCTCACCTCGCTCGACACCCCGGTGTGGGTGCTGCAGGTCACCGGCGTGGTGGTGGCGCCCGACGGCAAGGTGGCGCGCAGCGGTGCCGAGGGCATCTGGGCGCTGCGCACGCCGTTCCGCGCCTCGGCGCTCGGCGCCCAGAAGCTGATGACCGAGGAGGACGTCGAGCAGGTGCGGGAGGCGCAGCGCCGGCCCGATCTGCCCGGCCAGCCGCGGGTGTGGGAAGCGGCGCTCGACCAGCTCGTGGCGCAGCTCCTGGGGCCAGCCGCGAGCTAGGCCGCCGGGGCCGGATGAAGAGCGGGGCCCGCCGCCTCACCCTCGAGGCAGGCGGGTGAGGTCGGATCGGGCCCCGCCCCGGCCGGGTCGGCCGGCTCAGTCGTCGTCGCCACCACCACCGCCGGCGGTCTCGAACTCGACCTCCGAGATGGTGCGGTTGCCGCTGCGCTCGATCGCCAGCACCTCGGCCTTGTAGGCGGTGCCCGGCTCGAGGAACTCGGCCGGCACGCTGACGCTCGTCTGATAGCCGGCCATGTCGGCCTTGAACACCCGCAGCCTGCCCTCGTCCTTCTCGACGATCACCTCGTAGGCGACGATGCGCGAGCCCGGCGGGTTGGGCACGCGTTCCCACTCGACGATCACGTCATCGACGTCCACCTCTTCCTCCTCCTCGGGGGAGAGGATCTCCGGCGCGTCGGGGATGCGGTGCGTCAGCCGCGCCGTGCCGCGCAGCGGCCGGCCGTCGGTGGTGGTGCCGCGGAACCCGTAGAGGCCCTCGGGGAACAGCGCCAGGAAATCCTCGAGCGGCTGCTCCTCGAACGACGGCTCGGCGCTCTCCAGGAACAGCTCGGTGATGCCCTGCAACGCCACGCCGCCCTCGGCCGCCACGTTCAGCACCACCCGGCTGTACGGGTCCTTGACCTGCATGCTGTCCCAGCCCTCGCCGTCGAGGAAGATCTGGATGCCGGCATCGCCGTCGGTGGCGTTGATCTCGATGTAGATAGCGGTCTCGGCGAGCGGGATCGCCCACGCCGCGGCGGCTCCCAGCGCCGAGATCACGGCCGCCACCACCGCCATCGTCAACCAGCTCTTGATGCTCTTCATACCGTCTCCTCTTCTCCTGGATCGCGGGAGGTTCGGGGTTCGGGGGCGGGTCCCGCGGCGCCGCTCCTGCATCCTTGGATGCGGCGGGCGCCGGAATCCTTCGCCGGCCCGGCTACCAGAGGAGATCGGTCTCGCCGTCGGCCAGCCGCCGCTCGATCACCGCGACCAGCCGCCGCCAGCGGGCGACCAGCGCGTCGGGATAGCGCACCCGCCGGTGCACCGCCCGCCGGAGCTGCTGCTCCTCGAGTCCGCGCAGCCGCCGCCAAAGCCGGCGCTCGCAGCCGCCGAGCTGCTCGGGGTACTTGAGCTCGCGCAGCCCGGCGAAGGCACGGGTGTGGTCGATCAGCCACACCCTCCAGTCGCGGTCGACCAGCATGTTGCCGGGGTTGCGGTCGATGTTCTGGATCAGGTTGTCGAACAGGTGCATCAGCTGTAGCTGGCGGTCGAAGGCGGCCGCATCGGGCGGCTCGATCCCGCGCTCGAGCCGCTCGGCCTCGGTCATCGCCTGCTCGATCCACAGCTGCAGCGCCCCGCGGCGTCCGCACACCCGGCGCTCCACCACCGGCGCCACCCGGTCGAGCGCCAGCAGACGGTCCATGCCGTAGGCCGCCAGCTCGGAGCGGTAGGAGTCGACGAAACCGCCATGCGGCGCCGCCGGTTCGAACCGGTCACCGAAGCGGTGGACCGCCCGCGCCGCCACCCCATCCTGCTCCAGCTCCACCAGCAACTTCTTGCGATCGGTGCCTCCCGTCATCGGCTCACAGCGGACGACCCGCGCCGAGCGCAGGAACTCGAGCGCGCCGGCGGCGTCCGCAAACGGCAGCCGGCCGCCGTCGCGGGCATAGAACGGCTGCGCGGCGGTGGCGGTGGCCAGCAGCGCGAGCGCCGCCAGCGCCGCCGGCCACTGGCTGGGTCGCGCCTGCCGCTTCAGCCGCCGTTCCACAGCCGAGTCAGAGGCGAGTCGGTGCGGGCCAGCGTCAAGCCCGCGCGGTAACCCGACCGGCCGGCCGCGACGCACCAGCGCGCGATGCCGTAGACCTCCACCACCCGCCGGCCCCGGTGCAGGCGGAACGGGTACAGCACCCCCACCCGGAGCTCGCCCGACGTGCGGATGCCCAGTCCGCCCCGCGAGGCGTCCACCAGCGCCACCTCACCGGTCGGCGCGCTGACCACGACGCCCGGCTGCAAGCGGCGTGGCGAGCCGCGCCGTTCGACCTCGGTCCGCCGGCTGGCGCGCGCCCGCGGCATCCTCACGCCACCCGCCGGTGCGCCTGGACCAGCTCCAGCAGACGTTCGCGCTCGACCACCGCGAACGCCTTTTCGAACCGCACCCCCACGCGGTAGACCGGAACCCGGTCGCCACTCTCGGTGCGCAGGGTCCGCACCATGCGGCACCAGACGGCGCGGCCGGGGATCTCGAGCCGGCGACCGGCCTCGACCAGCTCGAACGGGGCACCGGTGCCGGCGGCGAGCTGCTCGATGGTCTCGAGCCCCATGCCGCCGCCGCTGACGTCCACCACCCGCGCCCCGACCGGCGCCGTGACGCGCAGGTTGCGCACCGCCAGCCGGTCGTCCGCGCGGCGTTCGTCGCGGTCCGCGGCGCCCGCCGTAGCAAGCGCCTCGGACAGCCCCTCGATCATCGGCTCCACCGCCGGCCCGGCCGCCGCCAGCTGGTGGGCCTTGGCACGGCTATAGGCCGCCAGCAGGTCGGGGTGGTTGCCGGTCAGCGGCTGCCGGGCCTTCATCGTCTCCTCGATCAGCTTCATCCACTCCTGGGCGAGCTGCGCGCTGTCGCGCTCCGCCGTCTCCAGTCGCTGCACGCGGTCGCGCAGCCGGGCGCTCATCTGGTTGAAGGCGCGCGCCAGGTCGGCCATGTCGCGCACCGCACCGGCCGTGCTGACCCAGCTGTCCGGCCGGCCGCGGCGGATCTCGTCGCAGGCGGCCGCCAGCCGCCCGGCCGGAGCGGTGATGGCTTCCGCCAGGTGCCGCGACACCAGCCAGGCGAGCGCCACCAGCAACAGCACGCCGGCGACCACGATGGCCGCCGTTTCGAGCACCATGCCGGCGCGCGGCGCCGCCGCGATCAGCCACAGGTCGGCGACCGCCAGCGGCAGCGCGCCGGCGGCCAGAAACAGCGCGAAGAGGATCCCGCGCAACGACCGTCGCGGCCGCGACCGGACTGTCCTGCTCGGCGTGTGCTGCTCCACTCTCGGCGACCTCCTCGCCAGGGTGCTGGGCCGGAAAGTATAGCCGACCGCGCCGCCCGGCGGGGGCTCAGCCGAGCAGCGGCCGGATCTCCTCGATCAGGCGCGAGGCGCTGCAGGTGGCCTTCTCGAGAATGCCGCGCACGGCGCCGTCGAGCCGCCGTCGATCCTCGGCGCTCAGACTCTTGGCGGTCAGCACCACCACCGGGACGGCGTCGAGCCGCGGGTCGCGGCGCATCTCCTCGAGCAGCTCGAAACCGTTCATGCGCGGCATCATCAGGTCGAGCAGGATGAGCTGCGGCCGCGCTTCGGCCAGCCGCTCCAGCGCCTGCCGGCCGTCGGCGGCTTCGATCACCGTGCCGCCGGCCCGCTCGATGGTGCGCCGCACCAAGGCGCGGGTGTCTTCGTCGTCTTCGACCACCAGCACCTCGCCCAGCGGCCCGCCGATCAGCCGGCCGAGCGCCGCCGTCAGCTTGCCGCGGTCGACCGGCTTCACCAGGTAGTCCGCGGCGCCCAGCGCGTAGGCCTGCTGGCGGTCGGCCAGCATGGTCTGCATGACCACCGGGATCGCCGCCAGCTCGCGATCCGCCTTGAGCAGCGACAGCACCGACCAGCCGTCCATGCCCGGCATCGTGACGTCGAGCAGGATGGCGTCCGGGCGCTCGGCGCGGGCCTTCTCGATGCCCTCGACGCCGCCGGCGGCGCCGATCACGCGGTAGCCCTCGCGTGCCAGGGTACGGGCGGCCAGCTCGTGCGCCGCCGGGTCGTCGTCGATCACCAGCACGGTGGCCCCGGCCTCCAGCGTCTGCGCCGGCGGCGGCGGCGGGGCGGGCGCGCCGAGCGCGGCACCCGCCGGCGCCGGCACCCGCCGCGGCAGCCGCAGGGTGAAGGACGACCCCTCGCCCGGGGTGCTGGTGGCGACGAGCGAGCCGGCCATCGCCTCGGCCAGCCGCCGGCTGATCGCCAGCCCCAGCCCGGTGCCGCCGTACTCGCGGGTGGTCGAGGCGTCGGCCTGGCGGAACGCCTCGAAGACCCGCTCGAGCTGGGCGGCAGTCATCCCGATGCCGCTGTCCCGCACCCGGTACTCGATCCACTCGGTGCCGGCCTCGCTCAGCGCCCGCGCCGACAGCGTGATCCGCCCGCAGCGAGTGAACTTGGCGGCATTCGACAGCAGGTTGTAGAGGATCTGGCGCAGCTTGGTGACGTCGGCGACCGCTTCACCGAGGCCGTCGGCGCAGTCGATCTCGAGCTGGTTGTCGTTCTGGCCGGCCAGCGAGGCCACCGCGGCGGCGGCATCGCGCACCACCCCGGCGACGTCGAACGGCTCGAGGAACAGCTCGGTCTGGCCGGCTTCGATCTTCGAGATGTCGAGGATGTCGTTGATCAGCCCCAGCAGGTGCCGGCCGCTCGAGCGGATCTTCTCGAGGTCCGGGGTCAGATGCTCGACGCCGCTGTCGGCGGCCTCCTCCTCGAGCAGCTCGCTGTAGCCGATGATGGCGTTGAGCGGCGTGCGCAGCTCGTGGCTCATGTTGGCCAGGAAGGTGCTCTTCGCCTCGTTGGCCTTCATTGCCTCCTCGCGCGCCCCGCGCAGCTCGGCCTCCTGCTGCTCGAGATCGAGGATCTTGCGCCTCAGCTCGAGCTGCGACATCACCTGGCGGCCGATCGCCTCGAGGGCGGCGACCTGCTCGGGGGTGAGCTGGCGCGCCTGCCTGTCGATCACGCACAGGGTGCCGAGGCCGTGACCGTCGGGAGTTACCAGCGGCGTGCCGGCGTAGAACCGGATGTTGGGATCGCCGGTCACCAGCGGGTTGTCGGCGAAGCGCGGATCGTGGGTGGCGTCCGGCACCACCAGCAGACGGTTGTCGACGATGGCGTGGGCGCAGAACGCCACCTCGCGCGGCGTTTGGTCGGCATCGAGCCCAACCTTGGACTTGAACCAC
>JBFGNS010000128.1:0-12397 GCA_041574955.1 Thermoanaerobaculia bacterium
ATCCAGCCCCTCGACCGGCCCCGGGAACCACCGCTCGCCGTTGTAGACCTCGACTCCCGGCGGCGCGTCCACCACCACCAGCTCGGTCTGGTCGATGTACGCCACCTCGCGCAGCTCCTCGGTGATCCGCAGCTCGACCGCGCCCGCCGACGCCACCCAGCCGGGCAGCCGCAGGTACTCCTCCGGATCGGCCGGCACGTAGACGCCGGGCGCGGCCAGCATGCCGAGCGGCGCCAGGCTCAGGATGTCGGTCACGAACCGCATCCGCCCGCCGTCCGAGGCGTAGAGGAACGGGCAAGAGCCCTCGATCCTGAGCTCCTGCTCGATCCGCCGGGTGGTGCCCGGCTCGGGCTCGAACAGGTACTCGCTGATGCCGTTCGGCCAGACCACCTCGACCACCGCCGGCCGCCGGCCGCCGAGCCCGACCACCGCCTCCGGCCGCTCCAGCTCGCGCGAGCGCCGGTCGAGCCCGAACCAGACGTCGAGCCGCGCGCCGCGGCCGTCGAGCGGCACCTTGCCGGCGAGACCGCGCAACACCAGGCGCAGGCAGCCCTGCCCCTCGCCGCCCACCGCGCGCAGGGCGACCGGCGCGCCGTCCGCGAGCAGCAGCGGGTCCGCGTCGCAGTCGCCGTCGAGATCGACCGCCGCGACCAGCGCGCCCGCTGCGCCCGCGAAGCGGCCCACCTCCGCCAGCTCCGGTCCGCGCGCACCGGACAGCGCCACCAGGCCTCCCTCGCCGGCCGCCTCGTAGGCGGCCAGCAGATCGGCGCTGCCGTCGAGGTCCACGTCACCCGCCGCCAGCGACCGCACCACTGTCGGGCCTGCCGTGGGCGCCCGGTCGCCGCTCGCGCGCGCCGCGGTGCCGCCGGCCACGCCGGCCGGCCCGACCGATCCCGCCAGCAACTCCAGCGCCCGCGCCTCCGCCGCCTCGTCCCGCATCAGCCCGCGCGACCCGTGGTTGCGCCACACCGCCAGCCGGCCGCCAGCCACCGCCGCCAGGTCGAACCGGCCGTCGCCGTCGAGGTCGGCGGTCACCGCGCCTTCGAAAGCGCCCCCGAGCGCCAGCTCCGCCCCCGGGCGGAACTCCCCCTGCCGCCAGTTGGCCAACACCCGCAAGGCCTCCCGGCCGGCCACCAGCAGGTCCTGGTCAGCGTCGCCGTCGAGGTCGGCCGAGAGCACGGCCAGCGCCTCCGCCGGTCCGCCCTCACCTGCCGGCAGCGGCGCCGGCTCGGGCGCGCCCAGCCCGGCCTCGCCGCGGTGGGTGGCGAGCAGCAGCCGGCCGTCTTCCCCGACCGCCACGAGATCCAGATCGCCGTCGTGCTCGAAATCCACCAGCAGCCCCGAGCGCAGCCGGGCGGCGGCGAGCGCCGGCTCGAGGGCGAGCTCCTGCCAGCGGCCGCTCCCGTCTGGGCCCCCACCGCGGCCCCAGAGCGCCACCCCGCCCTCGCCCAGCACCACCAGCTCCATCCGCCCGTCGCCGTCCAGCTCGCCGGCCAGGACCACCCGCCCGCCGGCCACTTCGCCCAGCCGCTCCCACGACCCCCCCTGCCGCCCGAGGAGCCACAGCGCGCGGTCGGTCAGGAACGCCAGCCGCGCCTCGCGCACGCCGGCCGCGATCGCCGCGTCGGGGGCGCCCTCCTCCGACGCCGCGCGCTCGCCGTCGCCCTCGCCGGCATCGGCGGGCGCCGGCACCGCGTCGTTGAACGGCGCGACCGCGATCACCCTCTCGCCCGCCGCCCACGGCGCCGCCGGCAGCAGTTCGGCGCGCTCGAAGGACACCGCCGGCGCGCCGGCCGCCGTTTCCGCCCGCAGCGCCTCGCCCACCGGTTCGGCCAGCGGCAGCAGGGCCAGCCGCGCCTCGAGCGCCGCCGAGTCGGTCTGGAACCGCTTGGCCGGTCGCAGCAGGTTGATCGCCCGGCGCAGCGACACCGGCGCCCGCCCGGGATCGGCCGCCAGCTCCTGCCGGCCGCGCGCCACCAGCTCGGCCACCGCCGGCTCGCCCGCCGCCAGCCGGCTCACCAGCGCGAGGCCGCGCTCACGGCCGCCGGCGTCGGTGCCCAGCGTCCACTGAGCCAGCTCGGCGGCCAGCCGCGCGTTGTCCGGCCACAGCTCGAGCGCCCGCTCGAGCATCGCGCCGTACTCGGCCTCGGCGTCGTCGCCGCCGAGCCTCGGCACCACCCGCGACAGGGCGTACGGATAGGCGGCCTCGGACGGATCGAGCGCCATCGCCCGCCGGTAGGCGGCGGCCTCGGCGGCGGCGTCGCCGGTTTCGAGAGCCAGCTTGCCACGCACGTACTCGGCGCGGGCACGCAGCGTCTCGGGCGCGCTCTCGGGGATCTTGTCGAGCCAGCCGCGGGCCGCGTCGGTCTCGCCGCTGCGCAGATGGGCGACCGCCAGGTCGAACGCCAGCACCGGGTCCTCGCCGCCCAGCTCCACCGCCTCGGTGAAGCGCGCGATCGCCTCCTGCCACTCCTCGATCTCGGCGTGCGCCACGCCGCGCACCATCAGGCTCTGGACGCGCGCCGCGCGCTCGCCTGGCGACAGCTCGGCCGCCGGCTCGCGCCCGCAGGCGCCGGCGAGCGCGCCGGCCAGCGCCGCCAGAGCGACGATGGCAAGCCCACGCCGGTGCCCGCGTGGCGCCTTCGGAAAGCCGGCCCCCCGCCGCCGGCAGCTCACCGCCGGCCCCGCGGTTCGGGTGGCTCGGGCGACTGGCGCGCCTCGATCACGGACGGCGGCAGCGCCCAAGGCCGGCACCGGCCGCGGCGAACGCCTCCCCCACCACCCGCTCACACCAGGTTCTCGAGCAGCTCCGCCATCTCGTCCGGGTCGACCTGGCCGACGAAGACCGCCCGCACCGTGCCGCGGTGGATCACCGCGGTCAACGGGATGGCGCCCGGCGGCGAGGCGCCGAGCGAGCTTAACGGCGCCTGGTCGGCGACCGTGCCCACGAGCTGCTCGTAGGTCGTCCCCCGCTCGTCGGCGAACGCCTGGATCTCGGCGTCGCTCTTGCCCTCGTCGAGCGAGACGCCGAGGAACCGCACCCTGCCGGCGAAGCGCTGCGACAGCTCCTGGAGGTCCGGCATCTCGAGGACGCACGCCGTGCACCAGGTAGCCCAGAAGTTGAGCACCACGGTCTCGCGGTCGAGGGCGGCGAGCGCCAGCTCGGACTCGCCCCCGAGGCGCCGGAAGGCGAGCTCCGGCCGATCGGCCGACAGCTCGCCGGCAGCCGGCGCCAGGTCGCGGCGGTTGTAGTTGCGGGGACGCAGCTCCTCGAGCTCGACCTCGTCGCTGCCCTCGGTGACGCGCGCCCGGTGGTTGACCGGCAGCCCTTCGAGCCGCTGCTCGGCGCCGCTCGGCCAGCGGATGGCGAGCGCGTCCACCCGGCGGCAGCTGCCGAGCCCGAAGTGGAGCGTCGGCGGCGGCTGCGAGATGAACCCCGAGCCGGCCTCGACCTGGCGCAGCACCTGGAGCCTTCGGCCGTCCGCGTCGCAGCGGGCCACCACCTGGGCGCCGATCGCCATCGGCTCCGATCCGGTCGCCGTCAGGTCCACCAGCAGGACGTTGCCCTGCCCGGGGGCGTCGTTCCTGTAGACCTTCACCACCGGGTTGTTGCGGTTGTAGACCACGAAGTCGAGATCGCCGTCGCCGTCGAGATCCGCCGCCGCCGCGCCGCGGCTGTCGAGCCGCAGATAGGTGCCCAGCACGTTGCCGACCTCGTCGAAGGTACCGTCGCCGCGGTTCTGGAACAGGGTGTTGGGCTCGCGGCCCGACCACGACGCGCCCTCCTCCTGGAGCTGCCGGAAGTGGTTGCGGTGGCCGGTCTCCTTGTCCCCCTCCTGCTCCGCGCTCTCGGACGCCAGGACCTGGCGCCAGAAGATGCTTCACGTGTCCTTGGCCGACACCCCGGTGTAGAAGCCGCCGCACACCAGCATGTCGACGTCGCCGTCGGCGTCGTAGTCGAACGGCGTGTTGCCCCACGCCCAGAACGCCGGCTTGGCGCCCGACTCGTCGGTGACGTCGCGGAAGCTGCCGTCGCCGAGGTTCTTGAGCAGCGTGTTGCCCTTCGAGAACCGCCGGTAGAGCGCCCTCTGCTCGGGGCTGCCCGGGAAGTTCTCGAGCCGCGTGATGCGGTTGCCGGCGAACGACTGCATGTTCGAGATGTAGAGATCGAGCAGCAGGTCGCCGTCGTAGTCGACCCAGGAGACGCCCATGCCGTTGCCGCTGTCGCGCGACCCGGTCTCGGCGGAGACCTCATCGAAGCGGCCGTCGCCGCTGTTCCGGTACAGGCTGTTGGGGCCGTAGTCGTTGGCGACGTAGAGGTCCATGTCGCCGTCGCGGTCGTAGTCGGCCCAGGCGGCGGCGTAGCTCCAGCGCTCGCGGTTGACGCCCATGCCGGCGGCTGCGGTGGCGTCCTCGAAGCGTCCACCGCCCAGGTTCCTGAGCAGCACGTTGGGCATCCCGTCGCGGGCGTCGACGTAGCTCTCCGGCTGGTGGTCGGCGTCGATCAGGTTGTAGCTCGTCATGTAGACGTCGAGGAGCCCGTCGCGGTCGTAGTCGGCCGCCGCCAGCGCCTCGTACTCGCCGGGGCCGCCGAACGGCGCGTCGCCGGTCACGTCGCGGAAGAAGCCGCCCTCGTTGCGGAACACCCGCAGCCCCTCGCGCTTCAGCCCCACCACCAGGTCGAGCGCGCCGTCGGCGTCGACGTCGATGAACAGGCCGCTGTTCGAGCCCTGGCGAAGAGCGTTGACCTCCAGACCCTGGGCGGCGGTGACGTCATCGAAGTAGCCGTCGCCACGGTTGGCGTACAGCCGCGCCGGGGCGTGCAGCCGGGGCAGGAACAGGTCGACGTCGCCGTCGGCGTCGAAGTCGGCCAGCGCCGGCCCGCCGTCGGTGTAGATCTGCGCGCCGGTCTGGTCGAAGCCCGGCGGCAGCACCTGGGTGGTGACGTCGTGGAAATACGGACCGGGAGCGATCGTGCTGCGCCCGGCCTCCGAGTGGACGCCGGCGAGCTTCCATTCGTCGCCGGTCTTGAGCAGGTCGAGCACCAGGTGGAGCCGGTCCTCGCGCAGCCGGTCGTCGGCCAGGCGGCCGAGCACCCACACCGCCTCCTTGGACTCGATCCCCGGCTCACCGTCGGGACCGGGGCGCAGCTGCACCTCCCAGGTGTGCACCTCGGTGGTGAGGATCTCCTCGAACTCGGCCAGGTAGTCGTTCCAGGCGGCGCGGAAGGCCGCGGGGTCGAGGTCGCTCGGCGCGGGCCCCCAGTCGAGCAGCACCACACCGGACTCGACCCGCCGCTCCGAGTGCTGGCGCCCGGAGAACCGCTCGCCGCGGAAGCCGGGCAGGAAGGCGGCGGCGCCGTCCTCGTCCAGGCCACCGGCCTCCCACGACGACAGCATCACCTTCTTGGCCGCGCCCGCGTCGCTACCCCAGGTCTCGGTGGGCCAGAACTCCTGGCTCAGGGTCTCGCCGGCCGGCGTGCCGGAGCGCGAGCAGCCGCCGGCGGCGAACACCGCAGCGAGCACCCAGAGCAGCGCCGCGGGCAAGGCGAGGGTTGACCAGGAGCGCTTCTCTGCCACGGACATCGACGGGTCCCCTCGCGAGAGTTGTCAGGAAGGCGCCGACGACGAACGGCCGGCGGCGAACCCGATCAAGCTAGCACAAAGCGGGACGACCGCTTCCCACCCATCGGGGCTGACGTCGGCGCCAGTCACTCCCTCCCAACGGTGACAGGATACTTAGTCCGACTTTGAGCATAAGTATCCTGTCACCGCGGTTGGAGTTCCTGGACGATGCTGAAGTCGTGGTCGGCGTGGGCGCAGTGGCGGCGGAGGTCATCCTCGACGGCGCGGGCCTCGGACTCGCGGCCCATCGCGCGATAGGAGTCGGCCAGGCGCAGACGAAGCGCCATCCAGTGGTACCCCTGGCGCAGAGCGCTGGCCTTGCCGCGGGAGGCCTCCTCGAGCACCGCGAGGCCGCGCTCCGCCTCTCCCAGCGCCTCCCAGGCCTCAGCCAGGGTCTGCGCACCGTAGAAATAGTCGCCCAGGTGCCCCTGGTAGCGGAGGATCGACAGCGCCTCCTCGAGCAGCGGGACCGCCTCCCGGTAGCGCCCCTCGCCGACCGCGATGGTGCCGAGGGCGCGCGCCACCAGTCCCGGCTCGAGCTCGAACTCCGGCGACAGCCTGGCGAGCAGCCGCGACGCGTCCTCGAAGTAGCCGAACTGCGCCAGGATCGACGCCACGTAGGCGGTCTGCGGCAGATCGTCGGGCGCCAGCCGGCCCAGCAGGGCCTCGCGCACATACTCGCCGTCGCCGTCCCTCCATCTCAGCAGCAGATCCCAGAAGGCTCGCGGCGGCACCGAGAAGCGGACGTAGATCCGCCGAGCCTCCTCGACCATGCCGAGATCCAGGTAGTAGCGCATCACGCCGCGCGCCAGACCGCTCCTCGCCGAGGCCGGGCGGGTGTCGAGGCCGGCCGCCAACCGGTCGAGCCTTGCCACGGCCTCGTCGACCTCGCCCAGCGACCACGCCTCGTGCACCGGGACCAGCTCGAGGAAGGGATCGACAACCTCCTCCGGACCCCCCGCCACCGCGCGCAACGCCTCGGCACGCTCGACCAGAGCGCGCGCCCTGGGCAGGTCGCCGGTGTTCAGCACGATCTCGCGCGCCGCCCGCACCAAGGTCGCCACGTCGTTCGGCCGCGCTTCGACCTGCCTCAACGCCAGTCCCACGGTCTCGAGCCCCCGACCCAGCCGGCGCAGGACCGCCACCGCGTTCCGTCCGGCCCAGTAGTGGCCGGGCGCGAGCTGCAGCAGCGCCAGGTACTGCCCCACCGCCGCCTCGAGATCGGACTTCCGGCCCGTGGAAGACGCGCGCAGCTCGAGCAAGCTCGCGCGGATGAAGTACCGCTCCACGGCGGTCGCCCGCTCCGCCAGCTCGACCGCCCGGCTGGCCAGTGGCAGGTAATCCTCTGCCGGCCGCCCCTGACGGAAGAGGGACCAGGCCAGGTGGGTGTAGGACGAGGCGAACAGTGGGTCCTCGGCGATCGCCTCTCGCAGCAGCTCCTCGGCGGTCCGGTCCCGATACGGGCCGCTCAGGTCGCTCTCCCGCAGCAGCCGGTCGGCCCGCGAATACAGCTCGAGGGCCCGCAGCGACGGCGTCGAGACCTGGCTCAGCACCTGCTGGCTCGCACGGATGTCGGCCGCAGTCTCACCCAGGTCCTCGCGCACCCGGACGGCCAGCCGGTCGACCGCCGCCAGCAGGGCCTCCTGCCCGTTGGCCCGCTCGCGCAGGCTGGCCAGGCCGACGCCGTCGGCCGCTCGCAGCAGCTCGGCGCTCAACAGGTACGAGCTGCCGTCCTTCTCCACCCGGGCGGTCAGGATCGCGCCGATGCCGCCGTCCCTCAGCGCCACCTCGCGCGCCAGCTCGGCGTCGATGGCGGACTCCGCGGGCCGACCCATGAGCCTGAGCGCGTCGCCGATCCGCTCGGGCGGCGCCAGCTTGACGAAGCGCGAGTTGGCCAGCTCGCGCCGCAGCCCGGCCTCCAGCGTGCCCGACAGGATCGCCTCACCGGTGCGGTTGTCGATCTCGGCCAGCACCAGCCAGCCGGGGTCGAGTGCGCGGCCCGGCTCCGCCACCACCGGCGCCGGACCGGCCTCTCGCCCGCGGCGCTGCCCGACGACCCCGGCCGCTATTACGGCCGTCATCACCAGCGCGGCGGCAGGCCACCAGCGGCGCCAGCCCGAGAAAGCCCTCGCCGGGGCTCCGTTCCGCTCGTCCCGCTGCCGCCGCCACGCCTCGATCTCGGACGGGTACGCGTAGACGGTGCCACCCTTGGCGTGGAGGTGCCGGTGGACCGGCAACTCCTCCTCCTTCTCCCAGGTCTGGACCGTCCGCACCGCCCGCCCGAGGTAGGAGGCGATCTCCTTCCACGAGTCGAGGATCGGTTCCCGGTCCGGCGCCGGGGCGCCGCCGGAAGGCGCTTCGGCAGGCATCTCAACCGCTCACAGGGTTGCCAAGAAGCATACAGGACGGCCGGCGACCGGTGTCGGGAAGCCGCGCCGCGCGCATTCGCGCACATCTGCGCGCCTTCTCGCTTGCCTCGGTCCGCCACGCCCTGGCAGCCTGATCCCAACGCCAACCGACTCGCGAGCGGGCCCCCGACAGCTCGGGAGCAAGAGCCAAGGAGGTACGACTATGTCGAGCCGACGTCTTCTCTTTGCCGTACCGCTCGCGGCCCTTGTCGCGAACCCGCTCCTGGCCGCCAAGCCCCAGTGCGGCGACAACAAGTGCAACGGGGGCGAGACCGCCGAGAGCTGCCCCGCCGACTGCGGCGGCGGAGGCGGCGGCGGGGGGTACATCTCCACCTGCGACACCTTCCGCGACGATCCGGCCGACGCCGTCACCAGCGACGGCCAGGGCGTGGCGGCCGGCAACTCCGCGGCCGGCGAGTACTGCGACGCCGAGCGCCACGTGAGCGCGATCATCGGCGAGGCCAACGGCGGCCATCACCTCGACCTCGAGCGGTCTGCGCGCGAGCTGGATCTCGACTTCAGCCAGTGCGCCGCACCGCCCTGCACCCAGCTGGCCGGCTTCAACGGCTCGGCCCAGACGGTGCTGAGCATCGAGAACGCCACCGACCCCGGCGGCGTCCACCTGCTCGGAATGCTCGAAGGCGAAACCGACTATGTGGGGCTGGTGATCGCCTTCGACAACGGCCGCAAGAACCACGTGCGGCTGAGCTTCGGGCGCGACACGACCGTGGTCGCCTGCCTCGGCGAATCGGGCGCCCCCGACTCGGGCGACAAGGTGCGCGTCACCCGGCTCGACGCCTCCACCTGGGAGATGGAGTCGTCGGCCACCGACCGCGCCTGCCTGAGCGAGGTCCGGAACAACGACTGGAACAACCCCGTCGCCCACGGCTTCTTCCACATGCCGTTCCTGGTGACTGTCGAGATCCAGCCCTGACTCCCAGCGGTGTCCCAGCGGTGACAGGATACTTAGTCACCTTCTGAGCATAAGTAACCTGTCACCGCAGTTGGGGTTGGTACCGCGGTTGGACCTACGTCCTCGCCCAGATGTTGCGGACGTTCTTGAGCGTCGGCGTCTTGTCGTAGTTGTCTGTGGACTCGTTGTAGGCCTGGAAGTAATCGCCCAGCTTGCCAATCACGGTGTCGGCGGTGATGTCCTGCTTGACCTTGACCGCGTTGTTGTGGCCCTCGATGCCGAAGATGTAGACGCCGGCCCGTAGCGTGTACCCCAGCGGCAGCGCCGCGGGCAGGTCGCTCCAGGCGCAGTTGCAGCTCACGACCATCTTGTAGCCCGCCTTGGTCATCACCTGCTCGACGTTCTTGTCGAGGTCGTAGTCGATGCCTTCCTGGTTCTTGAAGTAGGCGTGCAGGCTGCCGACGGTCTCGTAGAGCTTCTCGTTCTTGAGCCGCAGGTCTTCGTAGAAGTCGCCCTTCTTCAGGCTCGGCTTGTCGATGCCCACCTTCTCGGCCAGGGCTTCGATGCGCTCCTGGGCCTGCTTCTTGCCCGTGCCGCCCGCACCCGCCTCGTAGACCATCGACAGCAGCACGCAGGAGGTGAGCTTGACGAAGTCGCTCTTGATCGAGGTGCCGGCGTCGGCCTCCATGTAGATCACCGGGTTGTACACCGGCTTCGCCACCGGGCCGCGGCTGTTGAACAGCTCCAACGCCTTCTCGGTCTTGTAGAGGTAGTAGTTCTCGTTGACCCGCTGGCGAGCCCGCTGCCGGCCCGCTTCGGCCGTCCGTCCCAGCTCGTCCCAGGTGTCCCGGATCTCCTGCTCGACCTCGACGCGGTCGAGCTCCGGCTTGACCAGCCCGCCGGTGACGGTCTCGTTGGCGAGGAACGCCTTGAGCTTCTCCCGTCGCTCAGCGCGCTTGGTGCCCACGATCTTGTCGCGCAGCTTCTTCTCGAGATCCACGTACTTCGCGGCGTCGATCCAGCCGACGTCCAGATCGCCGACCGTCTTGACCTCTCCCGACCACAGATCCACGCCCCAGTGGTTGAAGAGAGCGGTCTTGAGCTGGTCGTCGGCGATGTAGTCCGAGATCTTGCGGGTCACCTCCTCGGTGCCGGTACCGCCCGACTTCGCCACCTCGATCTTCTCGCTCAGGTCCTGCCACCCGTTCGAGGTGTACAGCCTCGACTCGTCGCTCACCCAGGCGAGCCTCTGGACCGGCGCGGCGCCGGCCACGGGCGAAGCCGGCTCGGTGTCCGAGGCCGGCGCGCCCAGCCGGGCGAAGCTATGGGCCGACGCCGCGACGCCGGACCCGTGGTGGCCGCCGCGATCGGGGACAGGCCCTCCGGGCGCCGTCGTGGCGAACACGCCGCGAGACGGCGTCTCGCCCGCCCGCGCCGGGGCCACCTTCGAGATCGGCCGCCGCGCCCGTGCCGTCAGCACGTCCGCTCCCTGACTCCCATCCAAACGCCTCGTCGAGTTCCGGAGCTCAGAACCTACCACTCAGGGCCGGTCATTGCACAGCACCCGCGGTGACAGGATACTTAGTCCGCCTCTGAGCATTAGTATCCTGTCACCGCACTTTGTCACCGCACTTATCCACCGCCGTCAGGCGTCGCGGTAGAATCGGCAGCGTACCGCTCAGCACGATCGCGATGCCCTCTGGACCGAGCCCCCCGCGGGAGCCCGTCGCGCCCGCTCCAGCGCCCGCCCCGCCGGCGGGCGGGAGGTCGGCGCCGGCGGAGGCGCCTCGGGCGCCCTCACCGCCCGCGGCAGAGACACCCGACCGCCTCGCCCGCATCCCGTGGGGGCGGCTCACGCTCGAGACCGTGGTCATCATCTTCAGCGTTCTGCTGGCCCTGCTGCTCGACGATTGGCGGACCTCGCGAGACGAGCGCCGGCTGGTCAAGTCGGTCTCGTTCTCGCTGCTGGTCGAGCTCGAGCGCAACCAGCGCCTGCTCGAGGCCTTGCTGCCCTACCACGAGGCGATCCAGCAGCGGCTGGCCGCCCACCTCGAGGAGCCGGTCGATCCCGCCGCGGGCGCCGCCGATCTGCCGAGCCTCGAGGCCCTCGGCTTCGATCCCGAGTTGGGCGCGGCGCCGACCTTCCAGCGTGGCGCCTGGGAGACCGCCGTCGCTTCCGAGTCGCTGACCCACATGAGCGTCGACCGGGTGTTCGTCCTCTCCTCCGCCTACACCCTGCAGGAGGACACGCGCAGCGCCCTGGCCCGGCTGGCCGGCCACCAGGACGCCTACCTGGTGGCCCAGCTCGAGGGCTACCGCCCGTCCTCCGCCGCCCGCGGCTACCTGATGGCGCTCGAAACGGTGCTCGCATCCGAGCGCAACCTGTGCGATCAGTACCGCGTCCTGTCCCGCCATCTCACCGGCCGCGAGCCCGACCCAGCCAAGCGCTGCGGCAGCGGCGCGGTCACCGTCACCTAGCGCGGTCCAGCCGGCGGCGCGGCCGCCTCGCCCGTTCTGCTCTCGACGCCGAGCCCCTTCTACAACTGGCTGCGAAAGCGCGAGAGCCCGGCGACGCCGACGACCCACGTGGCTTGGCTCTTCGCCCCCTGGGCCTCCCCTCGAGCCCGGCAGCCGCAGCGCCGCTTCTCAGGTCAGCCACAACGAATGCCGGGCGCGGTGACCAACCCCTGGTGACGTTTCGCGCGTAACTAGATAGTAGAAGTCCGTCTAAACGGCTTAGGTCGATACTCCCCGCGATGCCCCGCGGACGAGGTCTTCTGGACACGACCTGTGGAAAACCGCTTAGGATGGGCCCGATGACCAGCAGGCTGAAGACAACGGGGCCGCAGACGAACGGGCCGGCAAAGAAGGCCTCCGGAGAGCCTGAGGTCGCGGCGGGCGAGGCACGCGGCGGTGCCGACCTGCGCGGCGCCCACCTCGCCGGCGCCGACCTGCGCTCGATCCCGCTCGGCTCGGCCGATCTCTCCCGCGCCCGGCTGGCCCGCGCCGACCTGTCCTACGCGCTCCTCAGCCGCGCCGACCTCACCGGCGCCGACCTGACCGGCGCCAGGCTCTACCGCGCCCGGCTCGACGGCGCCGACCTCACCGGTGCCGTCGGCCTCACCCAGGCCCAGGTCACAGAGGCTCTGGGCGACGGCGACACCAGACTCGCCGAAGGGCTGAACCGTCCGGCGCACTGGCGCGACGGCTGACGCCCGCCCGCGGGGGCGGCGGCGGCAGCCCGCGCGACCCCCCAACCTCGCGGGCAGACACACTCGCTCGGCCGGATCTCGCGATCCGAGGTGCCGGTCATTTCACCCTCGCCGTCTCCGCACTGGAGGCAGCCGGCCGCCGGCGCCCCTCGGTGCAAAGGTGCAATGACCGCCACCGGTCACCCCCTCCCCGGGCCGGGCGGGCTCAGGCCGCCGAGAACCCCCGCTCCCCTGCCAGCG
>JBFGNS010000129.1:0-11825 GCA_041574955.1 Thermoanaerobaculia bacterium
GGCGACATCGAAGCCGAGCTGCGCCGCAGCCTGTCCGAGACCGCCGCGGCGCGCGACGCCCTGGCGGGAGAGCTGGCGGAGGCGGTCTCCGCCGCCGCCTCGGTGGGCCGCGGGCTCGAGGCCGAGCTGGCGGACGCCGGCAGACGGATCGCGGCGCTGGAGGAGAGCCTGGCCGAGGCCCGGCAGCAGCTCGCCGCGCGGGCGGCGAGAACCGGCGATGTCGAGGCCGAGCTGCGCCGCAGTCTGTCCGAGACCGCCGCGGCGCGCGACGCCCTGGCGGGGGAGCTGGCGGAGGCGGTCTCCGCCGCCGCTTCGGTGGGGCGCGGGCTCGAGGCCGAGCTGGCCGACGCCCGTGGACGGATCGCGGCGCTGGAGGAGAGCCTGGCCGATGCCCGGCAGCAGCTCGCCGCGCGGGCGGCGAGCGCCGGTGAGGTCGAGACCGAGCTGCGCCGCAGCCTGTCCGAGACCGCGGCGGCGCGCGACGCCCTGACCGGCGAGCTGGCGGAGGCGCGCGACCGGGTCGCACTGCTCGAGGGCAGCCTGTCCACGCTGCGCGCCAGGCAGGCCGGGCTGGAGGCTCGGCTCGACGGTCTGGCGGGGGAGGTGACAGAGCGCGACGCGGCGCTGGCGCGCTCGGCGGAGCTCACCGCCAGCCTGCAGGACGAGCTGAGCGGCCGGCTACAGGCCGCGCGCGCGCGGATAGCGGCGCTCGAGCGCAACCTGACCGAGGCGCTGGCCGGGCGCGCCGAGCTGGAGGCGCGGCTCGGCGAGCTGGCCGACGGTGAAGGGCGGAGCCGAGAGCTACTGGCGGACTCGGAGTCGGCTCGGCGCGAGCTCGCCGCCGAGCTGGCGGCCGCGCGGCAGAGGATCTCTGGCCTCGAGCAAGCCGCCCGCTCGGATGCCGAGGCGCGCACCAGGCTCGAGCGGGGCCTGGCCGAGCTCGAGCGCGACGCCGAGGCACGCGCCGCGGCGGTGGCGACGGCCGAGGCCGGCCGGCAGGAGCTTGCGACCCGTTTGCAGGCCGCCGACGGCCGGATCGGCAGCCTCGAGCAGGAGCTGCGGGCGGCGGAGAGCGACCGGCTCCGGCTGGTGGCGCAGATCGACGAGCTGAGCGCCCGCCACGCCCCGCAGTCGGCAGCGCAGGCACAGGTCGCCGAGCAGCTACGTGCCGCCGACGCCCGGATCCGCACGCTGGAGGATCGGCTGCAGGCGGCGACGGTCGCCAACCTGCGCCTCAACGAATCGGTCAAGCAGCTGCGCGGCCAGTGGGAAGAGCGCAGCCTCGAGCTGGCCGAGGCCAACCGGGTACGCGACGGGCTCGGCCGGCAGCTCGACGAGGCGCGCGCGCAGATCGCTCGGCTGGGGGCGGAGGCTCTGGCGGAGGCGGAGGCGCGGGCGGTGGTCGAGCGGCGGCTGGTGGCGGCCGAGCAGCGAGCGGCGGCCGGCGCCGAGGCCCAGCGACTGGCCGAGGCCGAGCGTGCGGCGATGGCCGAGCTGGTGGCGGCGGGCCGCCAGGAGGTGGCGGCGCAGCTCTCCGCCGCCGCCACCCAGATCGAAGCGCTCGAGCGGCAGGTTGTGGCCGAGCGCCAGGACCGGGAGGCGCTGGCGAGCCAGCTGGCGAGCGCGCTCGACCGGCTGGGCCGGATGGAGGGAGAGGTCGCCGGCTCGCCGCCGGCTGCAGCCGTCCCGACGGAGGAGGCCGCGCGGCGGTCCGGAGAGGACGCCGGGGTCGAGCTCACCGGCCCCGCACCGCGGTCCGCGCGCCAAGCCCGGGAAGCCGAAGCTCCGGCCACTCTGGTGCGGCAGTGGGCGGCCGCCTGGTCGAGCCAGGACGCCGAGCGCTACCTCGCTTTCTACGCCAGCTCGTTCGAGCCCAGCGGTGGCCTCAGCCGGGACACCTGGGAGGAGCAGCGGCGGGTCCTGCTGCGCCGGCCGGCGTTCATCGAAGTCGAGGTCGACGAGCTCGAGGTGGAGGTGAGCGCCGACGGCGAGACTGCCAGCGTGCGGTTCCGCCAGCGCTACCGCACCGAGCGCCAGCGACTGTCGACCGGCAAGACCCTCGAGCTGGTGCGTCAGGACGGCGTCTGGCGCATCCAGCGCGAGCTGGTGTCGAGCTGAGCCGGGCGGTCGATTCCGGTAGACTCGACGCGCCATGGATCTCGCTCCCTCGGGCCGGCCGGTGGCCGCCATCCTCGACGACGCCGTGGCTGGCCGCCGCATCTCGGCCGGCGACGCCCACACCCTGCTGCGCGACGGCGACCTGCTCGATCTCGGCCTCGCCGCCGACGAGGTCCGCAACCGCTTCAACGACCCCGGGGCGGCCACCTACAACATCGACCGCAACATCAACTACACCAACGTCTGCGTCTACAAGTGCCGGTTCTGCGCCTTCTACCGGCCGCCGGGCGACGACGAAGGCTACCTGCTGCCGTTCGAGGAGATCGGCCGCAAGATCGAGGAGACCCTGGCGCTCAACGGCACCGGCATCCTGATGCAGGGCGGCGTCCACCCGGAGCTGCCGCTGAGCTACTACGAGGAGCTGCTGGGCTACATCCGCTCGCGCTACCCGGACGTGCACGTACACGCCTTCTCGCCGCCCGAGATCAAGTTCGTGGCGCGCAAGGAGCGGATGAGCTTCTACGACGTCATCGGCCGGCTGAAGGACGCCGGCCTGATGTCGATTCCCGGCGGCGGCGCCGAGATCCTCTCCGACGGCGTGCGCCGGGAGGTGCTGGCCTACGCCAAGACCTCGGCCGACGAGTGGCTGGACATCATGCGCCAGGCCCACCGCCACGGCCTGAGGACCTCCGCCACCATGATGTACGGCATGGGCGAGGGGCTCGAGCCGCGAGTCGAGCACTTCCAACGGGTGCGCGACCTGCAGGACGAGACCGGCGGCTTCACCGCCTTCATCTCCTGGACCTTCCAGCACGACCACACCGACATGGCGGACGTACCTGAGACCTTCGCCCACGAGTACCTGACCACGCTCGCCGTATCGCGGCTGTTTCTCGACAACGTCACCCACCTGCAGACCAGCTGGGTGACCCAGGGCAAGAAGATCGGCCAGCTCGGTCTCAAGTTCGGCGCCGACGACATGGGTTCGATCATGATCGAGGAGAACGTGGTGTCGGCTGCCGGTACGGCCTACAAGATGAGCCAGGAGGAGATGGAGCACTTGATCCGCTCGGCCGGCTACCGGCCGCGCCAGCGCACCAACCTGTACGAGCGGTTCGTCGAGCCGGGCGACACCGTCGAGCTGGCGCGCCGCTACCGTGCCGCCCTCACTCCGGCCAACCGCGAGCTGGCGTCGCCTCTGCCGGTGGTCGGCTGAACGGCAGGTGAGCACGCTCGAGCCCACCGGCTTCATCGAGAGCCGCCACCCCGAGGTGGTGGCGTTCGCGCGTCGCGTGGCCGGCGATGCCGCCGACGACCGCCAGCGGGCGGTGCGGCTGTTCTACGCCGTCCGCGACGGCATCCGTTACGACCCCTACACCTTCGGCCTGGAGCCGGAGCTGTTCCGCGCTTCGACCACCCTCGCCCGCGGGCGCTCCTTCTGCGTGCCCAAGGCGATCCTGCTGGCAGCGGCGGCGCGGGCGCTGGGGATCCCGGCCCGGCTGGCCTTCGCCGACGTCCGCAACCACCTCGCCACCGACAAGCTGCTCGAGATGATGCGCACCGACGTGTTCGCCTTCCACGGCATGACCGAGCTCGAGCTCGGCGGCCGCTGGGTGAAGGCCACGCCGGCGTTCAACCTCGAGCTGTGCGAGCGGTTCGGGGTACTGCCGCTCGAGTTCGACGGCGAGAGCGACGCCGTGCTCCACCCGTTCGACCGCGCCGGCCAGCAGCACATGGAGTACGTGCGCGACCGCGGCAGCTGGGACGACCTGCCGCTCGACGAGATGGTGCGGGCGACCCACCAGACCTACCCCCACCTGTTCGACGCCGACGGCCGGCTGATCGGCTGGGTGCGGGAGGCGCGCGCCGCCCAGGCCGCCCGCTAGACGGCGCGGCCTGCCGTTGGCGCGGCGGCCTCACTCCCAGGGGATGTCGGGCATCCGCAGCCGCGTCACCTCGCGCCCCTCGCCGAGCACCGTCCGCTCGAGGATCTCGTCGACGTCTTCGAGCCGCACGCCGGTGTACCACAGGTTCCAAGGCCAGACCGTTACGGTGATGCCCCGGCTGCAGTGCTTGAGGCAGCCCGTGCGGTTGACCATCACCCGGTGGCGCAGACCCAGCTCGCGCACCCGGTCCTTGAACCGCCGGTAGACCTCGAGCCCGCCGCGCGCCGCACAGCACGGCTTGCGGGCTCCCGGCGGCCGCTCGTTGACGCACACCAGGATCTGGACCTCTGGCTTCGGCACGCGTGAATTCTACCGGTCGAAGCGGGACGACGGTTCCCCCACCAGGCCTGCCGGGATAGGGTCGCCGCCATGGAACCTGGCAGCGCCGAACCGCCGGTCGCGGGGGCGCGCGCTCTGCACCGGGCGGGCGGCAACCCGCGGCTGGGCCTGCTGCTGGCGCTGGCAACGACGCTGCAGTGGGGCTTTCTATCGATCGCCCTCAAGCTGCTGCTCGACGGGCTCGACGCCTTCACCATCACCTGGTACCGGCTGACCGCCGCTGCGCTGGTGCTGGCGGCGTGGCAGGCGCGGCGCGGCCGGCTGCCGCGGCCGTGGCGGCTGGCGCGGTCGAGCTGGCTGCTGCTGGCGGTGGCGCTCGCCGGGCTGGTGGGCAACTACGTGCTGTTCGTGGTCAGCCTGGAGTACGTCTCGCCGGCCACCGCGCAGGTGGTTATCCAGCTGGCGCCGATGCTCTTCCTGCTCGGCGGCCTGGTGGTCTTCCGCGAGCCGTTCAGCCGTCTGCAGTGGGTGGGGCTGGTGGTGCTGGTCGGCGGGCTGGCGCTGTTCTTCAACGACCGCCTACCGGCGCTGGTCCGCCTGTCGGGCCAGGAGGCCGTGGGCGCGGCCATCGTGGTGGTGGCCGGGGTGGTGTGGGCCGGCTACGCGCTGGCGCAGAAACAGCTGCTGACCGAGCTGTCGTCGGTCAACATCCTGCTGCTGGTCTACGCCGGCAGCGCCGTCGCGTTGCTGCCGCTGGCGCGGCCGGCCGCGGTGACCGGGCTGAGCGGGTTCGAGCTCGGCCTGCTCGTCTTCTGCACCCTCAACACGCTGGGTGCCTACGGCTGCTTCGCCGAGGCGCTGGCGCACTGGGAGGCGTCGCGGGTGAGCGCGGTGATCGCGCTGACGCCGCTGGTGACCATCCTGGCGATCCTCTGGCTGGCGCCGCTGTGGCCGGAGCTCGAGATGGCGGCCGGGCTCGACGCTGTCGGGCTGGGGGGGGCGGCGGTGGTGGTGGTGGGCTCGGTGATGGCCGCCCTCGGCGGCCGGCCCCGGCTGCGCCGCACCGGTGGGCGGGGCGGGGCGAGGGGGGCGGCGTGAGGCGGCTCGCCCTCGGCGTGCTCGGCGCGGCGCCGCTGGCGCTGATCGCGGCGAGCTTCGCGGACGCCCGCTGGGCGGCGGCGGTGGCGGCGCTGGCCGCGTCCAGCCTGCCACCTGCCGTGATCCTGCTGGCGGTGGGGGATCGGGACCGCATCGCGCGCTGGGCGGCGGTGGCGCTCTGGTTGCTGCTGGCCGGGGCGTGGCTGGCCGCGCTGGCGCTCGCTCCGGGGCAAGCCGGCGTGCGCGCCGAGCCTTACCCAGCGGGCCTGCCGTGGGCAGGCTGGCTGCTGCTCGGCGGCCTGGCGGTGGTGCCGCTGGTGCTGCTCGGCTGGGCGCACGCCGCGGGCTACCGGCCGCCCGAGGAGCGCGGCTGACCGTGCCGATCCTGGCACGTCCGTGGACGGTCGCGGTGGCGCTCGTCTACCTGGCGGGGATGCTGGCGCTCGGCGCCTGGGCGGCTCGGCGCACCCGTGACGAGCGCGACTTCTTCATCGCCGGCCAGCGGCTGGGACTGTGGGTGACCGGCCTCGGGACCATGTCGGCGGCGTTCAGCGGCTTCGTCTTCCTGGGCGGTCCCGGCCTCACCTACCGGCTGGGGTTCGCCTCGCTGCTGATCGTCCTGCCGGTGGGCTTTACCGCCGGCCTGCTGTGCTGGACGGTGGGGGCTGCCCTGCGCCGGCTGGCCGGCAGGGGCGGGGTCTACACCCTGCCCGCCGCGCTGGCGGTGCGCTTTCCCGGCCGCGCGACGCCGGCGCTGGCCACCGCGGCGGTGCTCACCGGCTCGCTCGGCTACCTGGCCGCCCAGCTGCTGGCGCTCGGGGTGCTGCTGCAGACGCTGCTCGGCTGGCCGCCGGGCTGGGGCCTGGTGGCCGCCACCGTGGCCGGCGCGCTGGTGGTGGTGGCCTACTCGGCGGCCGGCGGCATGGTGGCCGGGGCCTACAGCGACCTGGTGCAGGGCGCGCTGATGCTGCTGGCGGCGGTGGCGGTGTTCGAGCGCGCTCTGGGGGCCGCCGGCGGCTGGCGGAGCCTGCTCGACAGCCTGGCGACCAGCGAGGCGTTCGCCGGCTTCCTCGAGCCGTTCGGACGCGCCCCGGTTCACACCGCGGTCGGCTTCTTCTTCGTCTTCGGGCTCGGTGTGCTGGGGCAGCCGCAGATGCTGCACAGGTTCTTCATGCTGCGCGACCCGGCGGAGCTGCGCTGGATGCCGGCGGTGCTCGGCGGCTCGCAGGCCGCCTGCCTGCTGGTCTGGCTGGGGATCGGGCTGGCGGTGCCCGCGCTGGTGGCGCAGGGGCGGCTGGCGCCGCTCGCCAACCCCGACGCGGCGACGCCGGTCTTCATCCTCGGGTATCTGCCCGCCGTGGTGGCCGGGGTGGTGGTGGCCGGCGCGCTGGCGGCGATCATGTCGACCGCCGACTCGTTCCTCAACATCGCTGCGGCGGCGCTGGTGCGCGACCTGCCCGGGCTCGGTGGTCGCCGGCCGGCGGCCGGCCTGCGCGCCGGCCGGCTGGCGACCGCCGCGGTGGCGGTCGCTGCCACCGGCCTGGCGCTGGTCTACGGCGACCTGGTGGCGCTGCTCGGCACCTTCGCCTACGGCACCTTCGCGGCGGCGCTGGCGCCGGCGCTGGCGGTGGGTCTCAACTGGCGGGGGGTGACGCCGGCGGCGGCCGCCGCGTCGATCGCCACCGGCCTCGGCGTCAACCTGGGGCTCGAGCTGTGGCGCCGGCTGCCGGCGCTGCCGCAGCCGCCGCTGGCCGAAGGCGTGCTGCCGTCGGCGGTGGCGCTGGCCGCCTCGCTGGCAGTGCTGATGGCGGTGTCGTGGGCGACGGCGGCGCGCACTCGCCGCGCGGGGCCGCCGGAGGTCGCGGCGTGACCGTCCGCTTGCTGGTCAACCCGTCGTCCGGGGGCGGCAGCGGGGCGCGGCTGCTGCCGGCGCTGCGCGCGCGCCTGCCGGCGGCGGCCGAGATGGTGGTGAGCCGCGACGCCGGCCACCTGGCGGCGGAGGCACGCCGCGCGGTGGCCGACGGCGTGGAGCGGCTGGTGGTGGCGGGAGGCGACGGCACCTTCCACTGGGTGCTGCCGGCGCTCGCCGGCGCCGCCACCGCCCTGGCGCTGGTGCCGGTGGGACGCGGCAACGACCTGGCCACCAGCCTGGGCGTGCCCGCCGGCCTCGAGCAGGCGGTGCTGCTGGCGCTCGACGGCCCGGTGCGGCGCGTCGATCTCGGGCGTGCCGGCGGCGAGTGGTTCGCCCTCTACGCCGGCGCCGGCTTCGACAGCGCCGTGTCGGCCACCGCCGACCGGCAGGCGCGCTGGCTGCCGGCGTCGCTGACCTACGTGCTGGCCACCCTGCGCACCCTGGCCTGGTTCCGGCCGCCGCACGCCGAGCTCGAGTGGGACGGTGGCCGGTTCGAGGGCGAGGTGATGTTCGCCACCGCCTGTAACGCGCCGCGCTTCGGGGGCGGCATGCTGATCGCGCCGGCAGCGCAGATGGCCGACGGCCTGCTCGACCTGGTGATCGTCCGCCGGGTGTCGAAGCCCGCCCTGCTGAGGGTCTTCCCGCGCGTCTTCCGCGGCACCCACGTGTCGCACCCGGCCATCTCGCTCCACCGCACCCGCCGCGTCCGCATGCGCTTCGCTCCCCGGGCGCTGCTCGCCAGCGACGGAGAGGTGCTGGGCGAGCTGCCGGCGGCGGGGCTGGAGGTGGAGGTGGTGCCGGGGGCGCTGCGGGTGGTGGCGGGGGCAGGTATCGCGGTGACGTCACCCCGGTGACAGACACCCCCGTGACAGGTCACCCCGGTGACAGGATACTCAGGGTACCGCCCTTCCGTGGCAGCTCACCGGTGGGCTGAGTATCCTGTCACCGCTGTCGGTCCCTGTCACCGCTGTCGGTCCCGCTAGTCGAGGTCGAACTCGACGCCCTGCGCCAGCGGCAGCTCGCTGCCCCAGTTGAGGGTGCAGGTCTGGCGCCGCATGTACAGCTTCCAGGAGTCCGAGCCGGCCTCGCGGCCGCCGCCGGTCTCCTTCTCGCCGCCGAACGCGCCGCCGATCTCGGCCCCCGAGGTGCCGATGTTGACGTTGGCGATCCCGCAGTCGCTGCCGGTGGCGGCCAGGAACCGCTCGGCGTGGCGCATGTTGAGGGTGAAGATCGCCGACGACAGCCCCTGCGGCACGCTGTTGTGCATCTCGATCGCCTCGTCGAGGCCGTCGAACTCCATCACGTAGAGGATGGGGGCGAACGTCTCGTCGCAGGTGATCGGCATGGTGGAGACGGCCTCGACCAGGGTCGGCAGCACGAAGCCGCCGCCCAGCTCGTGGCGCTCGCCGCCGTACAGCACCGTGCCGCCCTCTTCGCGCGCCCGCTCGAGCGCGCGCATCATGTCGTCCACCGCGCCCTCGTCGATCAGCGGTCCCATCAGGGTCTCGGGATCGAGCGGGTCGCCGATCCGCACCGAGCGGTAGGCCTCGACCAGTCGGCGCTTCATCTCGCCCGCGATGCCCTTCTGCAGCAGCAGCCGGCGGGCGCTGGTGCAGCGCTGGCCGGCGGTGCCGACGGCGGCGAACAGCACGGCGCGCAGCGCCAGGTCGAGGTCGGCGTCGTCCATCACGACGACGCCGTTGTTGCCGCCGAGCTCGAGCAGGCTGCGGCCCAGCCGCTCGGCCACCGTGCGGCCGACGGCGCGGCCCATCGCCACCGAACCGGTCGCCGACACCAGCGGCACCCGGGGATCGGCGGCGAGCGGTCCGCCCACCTGTTTGCGGTCGCCGATCGCCAGCCCGAAGATCGGCGGCGCGTCGTTGGCCGCCAGCACGCGCTCGGCGATGCGGGTCACCGCCAGGGCGCACAGCGGGGTCTTCTGCGACGGCTTCCAGATCATCGAGTCGCCGCACACCGCCGCCACCATCGCGTTCCACGCCCACACCGCGACGGGGAAGTTGAAGGCGGTGATGATGCCCACCGGGCCGAGCGGATGCCACTGCTCGTACATCCGGTGGAGCGGCCGCTCGGAGTGCATCGACAGGCCGTAGAGCTGGCGCGACATGCCCACCGCCAGGTCGGCCATGTCGATCATCTCCTGGACCTCGCCCAGCCCCTCGCTCACCACCTTGCCGGCCTCCAGGCTGACCAGCGTGCCGAGGTCGTCCTTGTGCCGCCGCAGCTCCTCGGCCAGCTGTCGCACGATCTCGCCGCGGAGCGGCGCCGGCCACCGCCGCCACTCGTCGAACGCCTCGACGGCGGTAGCGGCGACCGTCTCGTAGTCGGCCGCGGTGGCTGTGCGGACCCGCGCGAGGGTCTCGCCGGTGGCCGGGTTGAGCGACTCGACCGGCTCGCCGGTGGTCGCGATCCAGGCGCCGTTGAAGGCGCCCGGGTTGTCGTCCTCGATGCCGAGCCGGCGGAGGACCTCGGTGGTCTGACTGGCGGTTTCGACGGGCATGGAGCTCTCCTTCGGGCGGCGTGGCCGACGCGGCCGGGCGCCGCGGTACGCCTTTCAGTCCGGCTTACGGTGCGCCGTCCCAGATCCGCAACGGTTGTGGAAAAGGCTGCGGAACCGTGGCGGGTGCAGCGGCGCAAACCTCGCTGGTTGTGGAACTTGGAGCGGATTGCACAAGAGCTTGTGCAATTCTCGTAAACCTCTTGGATTCAGCGGTTTCCGAAATAACGGCCGGCTTCGTCGACGAGCCCGGATGGACCCGGAGGGCGGTTTTCCGCAGCCGCGGGGCTTCCGGCTGCCGGTAGCGGCCTCACAGCACCGCCGCCAGCGCCCGCTCGGTGCGGCGCAGGCCCTCGTCGGCCTCCTCGGAAGTCAGGTTGAGGGCGGGCCGGAAGCGGATCGAGCGCGCACCGGAGGGCAGTCCGATCGCCCCCGCCTCGCGCATCGCCATCAGCACCTGCTTGCGCACCTCGCGGTCGGGCAGATCGAACGCCACGAACAGGCCGCGGCCGCGGGCGTTGGTCACCCGACCCTCGAACCGCTCGGTCAGGCGCTGGCAGCCGGCCAGCAGCTGCCCGCCCACCTCGGCCGCGTTGGCCAGCAGACCGTCTTCCTCGATGATCTCGACGTAGCGCTGACAGCGCACCATGTCTACCAGGTTGCCGCCCCAGGTGGAGTTGATGCGGCTGGGCACCTGGAAGACCGACTCCACCTCGTCGACCCGGGGTCCGGCGCAGATGCCGCACACCTGGGTCTTCTTGCCGAAGGCGAAGACGTCGGGCACCACCTCGAAGTGCTCGAAGCACCACCACCGCCCGGTGGTCCCGAAGCCGGTCTGCACCTCGTCGAAGATCAGCAGGAACTCGTTGTCGTCCGCCAGCCGGCGGAGCGTCGCCAGGAACTCGCCGCGGAAGTGGTTGTCGCCGCCCTCGCCCTGGATCGGCTCGACGATCAGCGCCGCGATGTCGTGCGGGTGGGCCGCCAGCGCCGCCTCGATCTCCGCCACCGCCTGGGCCTCTTCGGCAACCACCCGCGTCAGCACCGCGTCGGTCACCGGGAACGACAGGTACGGGTTGTGGATGCGCGGCCAGTCGAACTTCGGGAAGTACTGCGTCTTACGTGGGTCGGCGGTGCTGGTGAGCGA
Organism: Thermoanaerobaculia bacterium; assembly: GCA_041574955.1. GTDB lineage: Bacteria > Acidobacteriota > Thermoanaerobaculia > Multivoradales > JAHEKO01 > CALZJC01. The sequence continues at coordinate 11,013 of JBFGNS010000129.1, forward strand.
CAGGGTGTAGCCGCTGCGGCCGTGGAACGACTGCCGGAAGTGCAGCACCCGTTGGCCCAGCTCGCCGCGTCCGGCGGCCAGGTTCTTGCGCACCTTCCAGTCGAAGGCGGTCTTGAGCGCGTTCTCCACCGCCAGCGCGCCGCCCTCGACGAAGAACATGCGGCGGTCGAGCGGCGCCGGCACGGTGCGCGCCAGGGCGCTTACGAACTCGGCCAGCTCGGGGGTGTAGAGGTCGGAGTTGGACGGCTTGTTGACCGCCGCGGCCATCAGCCGCTGCCGGAAGCCGGGCTCGTCCATCTTCGGGTGGTTGTAGCCGATCGGCGAGGTCGAGTAGCAGGTGAACAGGTCGAGTAGCTCGCGGCCGGCGAGAGCGTCGTAGATCCACGAGCCGTGGCTGCGCTCCAGGTCGAGCACGAACGGCATGCCGTCGGCCAGCATGTGCCGGCGCAGGGTGGGGTGGACCTCGGCGGCCGCTACGCGGCCGGTCTTGGTGGCAAGGGTGGTCATCGCATCCTCCTCGGGAAGCTGCGAGGGAGCTTCTGCGGGACTGGGGAGGGGGCGGCCGCGGGAGCACGGCGACGCCGGGGCGGAGCGTAGCACCGGGCCTTTTGGGGGTCAATGAGCGAGTACGGCTCTCAATCGTCAGGAAACCTGATTCGAGACCGCAGGCCGGCAGGGGCCGTATTCGCGCTGGCCCGGCCGGCTCGGAGCCGCGGGGATGGGGTCCCTGGGTACCGGCTCGCGCGCAGTCGGACTCTCGGGCGGGGCGCTCGCCTGCACTCCGCTGGCGCGCGCCATCGGCGTCGGACTCCA
>JBFGNS010000130.1:0-11748 GCA_041574955.1 Thermoanaerobaculia bacterium
ACGTTGCTGTCGTTGAACCCCGGCGCCTCACCGCCGGCGCCGAAGAACACGATGGTCGAGCCCCAGTCGCGCCGGGTGCCGATCTTGAACTCGCCGTTGGGGCTGTAGAGGTAGTCGTCCTCGAAGCCGTCGGCGTCCGTCACCTCGATCCGCCCGGGCGGGGTGAGCGACGGCAGCAGCTCGTAGCCGACCGGACGGGGCGCCGCCACCTCGGTGCACTCCGCCGCCGCCGCCGGCAGACCCGCCGGCACGACGGCGGCCTGGTTGCCGACCACCGGCACGCGGGCCGCGGCGGTTGCCACCGCCGCCGAGCGCGACGGGACGGCGACCGTGGACGGCGACGCCTGGGGGGCGTCGAGAACCGGCGCGGCGGCGTGCAGGCCGGCCCGCTCCTGCCGCGCCTCGAGCGCCGTCGGCCCACCATCCGAGGCCACCGCCGCGGCGAGGCCCGAAAGCACGACGAATGAAATGCTGCCCATGAGAGCTCCCTTCCGACCGCGGCAGGACTTCCAGAGGATCGCGACATCCTACCGCGGGACGCAAGTCGTCCACCAGCGCGGCCGGCCGCGGCCGCCGGCACCGCCCGCGGCGCCGGCTACGAACCGCCGGTCACCACGGCCAGGGGCGCGAGACGTGGGCGTTGCCGCGCTCGGCGAAGCGCAGTGGCCAGGCGGCGGCGGCGCCGGCATAGTCCACTCCGATGCGCGGGCCGGTGGCGACCCGCTCGGCTGCCAGCGGCTCGCCCCGCGCCACCGCCAGCTCGCCCCGGTAGAGCGGCGCGCCGTCCAGCTCGCGTGCCACCGCCAGCGCCCGGCACAGCTTGCCCGGCCCGCCGGCCACCTCGCCCGGCCGCGGCTTGCGCTCGAGCCCGCGCGCCGTCGCCATCGCCGTCTCCCCCGCCACCGGCTCGCCGGCCCTGAGCAGCACCGCCGAGCCGTCGCCGGCCTCGCCCGCCACCGCGTTCAGGCAGTGGTGCATGCCGTAGATAAGGTAGACGTAGGCGCAGCCGCCGGCGCGGTAGAGGCTCTCGTTGCGCGCGCTGCGCCGGCCGTTCCAGGCGTGGCTGGCGCGGTCCGGGATCCCCAGGTAGGCCTCGGTCTCGACGATCCGGAGAACCCGCCGCCCGTCCGGCAGCCGGCGCACCAGCCACCGCCCCAGCAGCTCCCGCGCCACGGTCTCGACCGGGCGGCGGAAGAACGAGCGCGGCAGCGGACGGAAGCGGCTCATCGGGTCGGGACACCGTGGCGGGGCCGTCAGCATCTCACGATCGACCGGCCGCGGGCACGGCGAAGCGCGGCTTCGCTAGCTCCGCCGCGCCGCCCCGGCTCAGCCGGAGCGCACGGCGACCAGTGCCGAGCCGACGATCAGCACCGCCGCCGCCGCCACCCAGGCCGTCGGCCGCTGGTCCTGGCTCGCCAGCAGCAGGAGCGTCGAGGCGAGCGGCGCGAGGAAGCTGAGCACGCCTATCTGGCGCGGGTCGCCGGTCTTCATCGCCCGGTCCCACAGGAAGAAGGCCGCGCCCAGCGGCCCGGCGCCGAGCAGCCCGATCAGCGCCAGGTCGCGCCCGGACAGTGTCGGCCACGGCTCGAGCGCGGCCGAGCAGATCAGCGACAGGAGGCCGGCCACAGCGCAGAAGCCGCCGACGGCGGCGGTCGGAAACGGCTTGGCCCGGCGCGTCAGGAGCGAGTAGCTGGCCCACACGAAGGCCGAGCCCAGCGCCGCCAGGTACCCCCAGGGCCGGCCGCCCGGTGCGTCGGGCAGCCGGCCACCGGCGATCGCCAGCGCGGCGCCCGCGAAACCCGCCAGCGCCGCCACCAGGTGCACGGCACGCAGCCGCATGCCGGGCAGGAAGACCGGCGCCAGGACGACGATCAGCAGCGGCCACAGGTAGTTGACCAGGTTGGCCTCGACCGGAGGCGCGAGCCTGAGGGCGAGGAACAGCAGCAGGTGAAAGCCGAACAAACCGTAGACGCCGAGCGCCAGGGTCTTCGCCGGCACCCGCCAGCGGCGCGGATCGAAGCCCGAGAACGGCAACGCCAGCAGGCTGCCGACGGTCAGGCCCAGCCCGGTGAGCAGCAGCGGCGGCAGGTGGGCCAGCTCGACCCCGAGCGTGGCGAGCGTCGACCACAGGGCGACGGCGCCGAGCGCGTAGGCGTTGGGCGGCACCGTGCCACTCTAGCCTGACCTTCTCACGGTGCCGCTGCGGCGCGTGAGGATGCGCCTGAATCTCCACGACTTGCCTGGTCCGGGCATCCTCGACGTAGCTCGGGTACGCCTGCAAATGCCCTCCGGCGGTAGGTCCCGGATCTTCAGGCACCTGCCGCCGCTCGCCGAGCGGCTCGGGGAGAAGGCCGGGCTAGCGCGCCGCCGCCGGTAGAATCGGGCAGCATGCCCACCGCCGCCCTGCCGCCGCTGTTCGCCGACCTGCCGGCCGAGCTGGCGGAGCTGGTCGACCCGCAGGCGCCGTGGGTGGTGCTCGGCGAGCCGCTCGACCGGCTGCTCGCCGGCCTGCCGTCGTCGGCCCTCGACGGCCGGCTGGACCCTGGCGCCCGGCTGCTAGGCGACGGCATCGTGATCGGGCGTGGCAGCCGCGTCCACAGCGGCGCGGTGATCGAGGGGCCGGCGTGGATCGGCCGCGACGTCGATATCCGGCCCGGCGCCTACGTACGGGGCGGCGTGTGGCTCGGTGACGGCGCGATCGTCGGCGCCTCGAGCGAGATCAAGCGCGCCGTGCTGCTGCCGGGTGCGCGCGCGCCGCATCTGAACTACGTCGGCGATTCGCTGCTCGGCCGCGAGGTCAACCTCGGCGCCGGTACGGTGCTGGCCAACTTCCGGCACGACGGCCGGGCGATCGAGATCCCGCTCGGCGATGGCGGACGGCTGCCCACCGGCCGGCGCAAGCTGGGGGCGATCCTGGGCGACGGCGTCAAGACCGGCTGCAACGCGGTCCTCCACCCCGGCACCGTGGTCGGCCGCGGCACCCGGATCTACCCGGGCGTCCAGCTGCGCTCCGGCGTCTACCGCGAAGAGCTGATCGTCAAGCTGGTCCAGGAGCAGATCGAGGTTGCGCAGCGCCGCGACTGACGACCGGGCGCCGGCAGGACTCAGCCGAGATCGATCAGCACGCGCACGATGCGGTCCTGGGCGCGTTGCGCGCGGCCGCGGCCACGGATGTCGTTCATCAGGATCGAGAAGGCGTACAGCCGTCCGGACGACGCCTTGGCGTAGCCCGATAGCGTCGACACACCGCGCAGCGAGCCGGTCTTGGCGAAGACGTTGCCGCGGTACGGCAACTCCGCCAGCCGGTGCTCCCAGCGCTGCCCCGGCTCGCCGCTGTGCGGCAGCGACAGGACGAACTCGCGTGCCAGCGGGCTGCTGGCCATCGCTGCCAGCAGCCGGGTCAGCTGGCGCGGTGCCATCCGGTTGTGGCGGCTCATGCCGGAGCCGTCGGCCAGCCGGTAGCTGCCGGGCGGGATGCCGGTCGCGGCGAGGAACTCCTCCAGCACCCTGAGCCCGGCCGGCCAGCTGCCCTCGCCGCAACGCTCGGCGCCCAGCAGCTTGGTGAGACTCTCGGCGTACAGGTTCTGGCTGCGCTTGAGCAGCACCTCGAGAGTGCTCAGCAGGTCGCTGCGGTGCACCGCCACCGGCCGCCAGGCGCCGTCCGCCAGCGACGGCGGCGGCAGCCTTGCGACCGGCCGCATCTCGCCACTGACCGGGATGCCCTCCTCGGCCAGCGCCTTGCGCAGCGCGGCGCCGAAGTAGGCCAGGGGGTCGGCCACCGCCACCCACGACTCGACCGGCCCGGCGCGGCGGAACACCGCCCCTCCGATCCACAGCCGGTGGCTGCCGTCCAGCCGCTCGATGGCCACCTGGTGGCGGCGGCTGGAGGCGGTGGTGGAGGCCTGGTTGTGGACCTCGAACAGCTCCAGATCGGGCACCGTCTCGACGCGCGACGGGCGCCCCGGCGCCGAGCCGGGCGACACTCGCACCAGCACGCAGTTGTCGTTGAACGCCAGCGCGCTGACCGGCGCCTCGTACCAGCGAGACAGCTGGTCGCGCGGCCAGTCGGGGTGCACCTCGGGCGGCTCGAACAGCCCGTGCACCAGGTAGACGTCGCCGTCGACGGCGGCGACGCCGCGGCCCGCCAGCGCCGCCGCCCAGCCACGGAACACCGCCAGCGAGTCGCCGTCGTGGAAGCGGCCCGAGATGTTGGGGTCGCCGCCGCCGATCACCGCCAGGTCGCCCAGCAGCCGACCGTCCACCACCTCGCCGCGCGCCACCACCCGGGTCTCGAGCAGATGACCCGGACCGAGCAGCTCGAGCGCCGCGGCGGCGGTCACCAGCTTGACGTTGGAGGCCACGATGCGCGGCCGGTCGGCCTCGCGCTCGAGCACCGTGCGGCCGCTGGCCAGCTCCACCACATGCACGCCGAGCTCACCCGCCGCGCCGGTCGCCGCCGACACCGCCGCCTCGAGCTCGGAGGCCAGGCTCTCGCCGGAGGCGGCGGCCGGTGCCGGCAGCGCGGCCGGCAGCGCGGCCAGCAGCGCGGCCAGCAGCGCGCTCGGCGCGGCACGGCGGGCCGCGCGCTCCAGGGGGCCCGCAGAAAGCAGCCGGCTAGCGGCCACTTCCCTCGAGGAAGCGGTAGAACTCGCCATCGGTGGAGAGCAGGATCGAGGTCTCCGGGCTGGCCGTCGACTTCAGGGTCTCCATCGACTTGAGGAACTCGTAGAACTGGCGGGCGTCGGCCGAGCGGTTGTAGGCGGCGGCGTAGATGCCGGTCGCCTCGGCGTCGGCCTTGCCGCGGATCTCTTCGGCGGTGCGGAACGCCTCCGACTCGATCCGTTTGAGCTCGCGCTCCATCTCGCCGCGGATGCGGGCCGATTCGCCCTCGCCCTCGGAGCGGAAGCGGTCGGCGATGCGGGCGCGCTCGGCGATCATCCGGTCGTAGACCTTCTCCTGCACCTCTTCGACGTAGTTGATGCGCTTGAACTGGACGTCGAGGATCTCGATACCGAGGTCCTGGGTGCGGCTCTGGGCGGCGGCGAAGATCTCCTGGCGGATCTTCTCGCGGCCGTACACGATCGGCTCCAGCAGCTCGCTGTCCTCCGCCTGCGACTCGTCCTGCGAGGGCGTGCGGTTGCTGGTCCTCACCAGCTCCACCAGGTCGTGGTTGGCGATGGCGTTGCGGGTCTCACCGTCGAGGATGTCGTCGAGCCGGCTCTGTGCACCGCGCTCGTCGCCGAAGCGCTCGAAGAAGCGCAGCGGCTCGGAGATCCGCCAGCGGGCGTAGGTGTCCACCCAGATAAACCGCTTGTCCTTGGTGGGCAGCTCGTTGGCCTTGCCGTCCCACTCCAGGAACCGCTTGTCGAAGCGGTGCACCTTGCGGATGATCGGGTACTTGAAGTGCAGGCCGGGCTGGTCGATCGGATTGCCAACCGGCTTTCCGAACTGGGTGATGATCACCTGCTCGGTCTCGAACACCACGTAGGCGACGCCGCTGACCAGCAGAACCGCCGCCAGCGCCAGCAGCACGAGGAAGATCCTGGCCATCACTCGGGCTTGGCCTCCAGCCGTACCCCGTCGAAGTTGAGCAGCGGCAGCACGCCCTCGACCGAATCGTCCACCACGATCTTGCGCCCCAGCTTGGGCAGCAGCTCGTTCATGGTCTCGAGGTAGATCCTCTTGCGGGTCACCTCCGGCGCCTTGCGGTACTCCTCGTAGACCGAGGTGAAGCGCGCCGCCTCACCCTCGGCCCGGTTCACCCGGTTCAAGGCGTAGCCCTCGGCCTCCTGGATCGCCTGCTGCGCCCGGCCGCGGGCGCGCGGAATCACCTTGTTGTACTCCGACTGCGCCTGGTTGATCAGCTTCTCGCGCTCCTGCTGGGCCTGGTTGACGGCGTTGAACGAGGGCTTGACGCGGTCCGGCGGGTTGACGTCCTGCAGCACCACCTGATCGATCTTGATGCCGTTCTCGTACTGGTTGCACAGCTCCTGGAGCTTCTGCTCGACCAGGTCGGCGACCTCCTGGCGGCCCACCGTCAGCACCTCGTTGACCGTGCGGTCGCCCACCACCTCACGCATCACCGCCTCGCTCATGTCGCGCAGCGTCTCCTGCACGTTGCGCACCCGGAACAGGAACTTGTACGGCTCGGCGATGCGGTACTGCACCACCCACTCGACCAGCGCCGCGTTGAGGTCGCCGGTGAGCATGTTGGACTCGCCCAGGGTGTCGCGGCTATTGCGGTCGAACTCGGTCCGCACCCCGGCGCGCAGGGTGCGGAAGCCGAACTCCTCCTTGAGCTGGCGCTGCACCGGGACCTTGGTGACCCGCTCGATGCCCAGCGGCAGCTTGAAGTTCAAGCCCGGCTTGGTGGTCTCGGTGTACTTGCCGAACCGCAGCTCGATGCCGACCTCCTCCGGATCCACCGTGTAGAAGCTGCTGAACACAACCCACACGGCCAGGATCCCGAGCAGCAGCGCCCGCAGGCCGCCGGCCGGCAGCTTGGGCATCTGCGGCAGCTTGGGGAAGTCGATGACGGTCTTGGGGGGGTCGCCGATCGGCATGACAGGACCTCAGGCTATCCCAGGCGGGGGGCGGGTGCAATTCGCGGCCCGAGATCCGGCCACAGGACAGCCTACCGCTCCCACCAAAGCCCCCAGACGCTCGAAGCGACAACCCGCCCCGCAACCACCGCCGGAGGGTGTGCCAGCCAGGCGGGGGCCCGAGGCGGAGCGACATCACCCTCGCCCTTGGAGCGCAGCCCCGGGCCCACGAACGGCCAGCGCACCCGAGCCAAAGCCCAAACCCCCAGACGCTCGAAGCGACAACCGCCCCGCAGCCACCACCGGAGGGTGTGCCGGCCGGGCGGGGGCCCGAGGCGGAGCGACATCACCCTCGCCCTTGGAGCGCAGCCCCGGGCCCACGAACGGCCAGCGCACCCGAGCCGAAGCCCAAACCCCCAAGCCCTCAAGCCTCGAGCCGCAAGCCCTATACTCCCCCCCATGGCGCCGCGCTTCGACGCCGACGAGCTGTCGCTCGAGCTGTCGGTGGCCGATCTGCTCGACCGCGCGCTGCTGCGCAACCTCGGCTTCGCCAACCGGGGCGGCTACGAACGGCTGTGGCTCGGCCAGGCGATCCACAGCCGCTACCAGGAGCGGGCGCTGGCCGAGGACCCGACCTACCGGCGCGAGGTGACGCTCGCCGCCAGCTTCGATCACCGCGGCTGGCGGGTGACGGTCAGCGGGCGGGCCGACGGCCTGCGCCGGCTGGAGGACGGCACGCTGGTGGTGGAGGAGATCAAGTCGGTGCGCCGCGGCGGCGGTCCGTCGCCAGCGGTGCGCGAGCTGTACGAGCGCCAGGCTCTGCTCTACGCCTGGCTGCTGGCGCGTGGCGGCGAGGAGCAGGTGGCCGCCGAGCTGGTGATGATCGAGATCGGCAGCGAGGCGGTGGAGCGCGAGCGGCTGGAGTTCGCCTTCGGGGTGCTCGACCGCGGCGTGCAGCAGCGGCTCAACCGCCTGCTGCGCGAGTTCGAGCGCCGCCGCGCCGCCGCCGTCCAGCGCCGCGCGGTCGCCGCCGAGCTGGCCTTCCCCTACCCCGAGCTGCGCCGCGGTCAGGAGCAGATCGTCGAGGAGGTCGAGCGCGCGCGGGCCGACGGCGAGCAGCTGCTGGTCGAGGCGCCGACCGGCCTCGGCAAGACGGTGGCGGCGCTCTACCCCGCCATCCGCTACGCGCTGGCACACGACAAGCGGATCTTCGTGCTCACCGCCAAGACGCTGCAGCAGGAGATGGCCAGCCAGGTGCTCGAGCTGCTCAACCGCGACCGCAGCTTCCACACCCTCAGGCTGCGCGCCAAGGCCAAGATGTGCGCCAACGACCAGCTGCTGTGCCACGAGGAGTACTGCCCGTACGCCCGCGACTACTATTCGAAGCTGCTCGGCACCCGGCTGGTCCAGCGCCTGCTCGACGCCGAGACCCACCTGTTGCCGGACGCCGTCTACGAGGCGGCCCGCTCCGCCGAGGTCTGCCCGTTCGAGGTCAGCCTCGAGCTGGCCGGCGAAGCGCAGGTGGTGGTGTGCGACTACAACTACGCCTTCGAGCCGTACGTGTCGCTGTCCGACTTCGGGCCCGACGCCGATCTGTCGAACCACATCCTGATCATCGACGAGATCCACAACCTGGTCGGCCGCGGGCGGGACTACTACAGCCCCGAGCTGTCGGCGGCCGGGGCGCGCCAGGCCGCCGCCGCCATCGCCGGCGGCGGCGCTCCGATCCACGACCGCCTCGCCGGTCTCTGCCAGCGGCTGGCGCGGCTGATCGAGCGCGCCGTCGCCGACGGCCTGGAGGAGGCCGGTCCGGAGGCTCCGGCGGCCGAGGCGCCGCTGCCCGAGGACGACCTGTGGGCGCTCAGGCCGGCGTTCGACGAGGCGTTCGTCGACTACCTGGAGTTCCGCCGCGAGACCTCGAGCTTCCGGGCCGAGGACCCGTTCGTCGGGCTCTACTTCGACCTGCTGCGGTTCCTCAACGGCCTGGTGCTGTCGACCGGCGAGGAGTTCAGCCACTGCGTGGTGCGCGCCGGCGGCGCCCGGTTGCGCATCCTGTGCAAGGACCCCAGCCGCTTCCTGGGCCGCATCCTGGGCGGCTGCCACGCGGTGGTCGGGCTGTCGGCCACGCTGTCGCCGGGCGAGTTCTACCGCGATCTGCTGGGCTTCGACCCCGACCGGGCACGGCAGATCGGCGTGCCCAGCCCGTTCCCGCGCGACAACCGGCGGGTGGTGATCGACGACTCGGTCGCCACCACCTTTCGCCAGCGCCCCGACAACTACGGCCGCATCGCGCGGCGGCTGGGCGAGTTCGCGGACCGCGTGCCAGGCAACTGCCTGGCGCTGTTCCCCAGCTACCTGTTCCTCAACGAGGTGGCGTCACGGCTCGAGGTGCGCAAGAAGCGGGTGCTGGTGCAGAGCCCCGACGGCTCGGACCGCGAGCGCGAGCTGATCCTGGAGAGCCTGCGCTCACTGCTGGCCGGCGACCACCTGCTGCTGGCGGTGGCCGGCGGGGTGTTCGCCGAGGGTGTCGACTACCCGGGCGAGATGCTCAAGGCGGTGGCGGTGGTGGGGCCCTGCCTGCCGGCCGTCAGCCTCGAGCAGGAGCTGCTCAAGCGCTACTACCAGGAGCGGTTCGAGCGCGGCTTCGAGTACGCCTTCGTGGTGCCGGGCATGACCCGGGTGGTGCAGGCGGCCGGCCGGCTGATCCGCTCGGCCGACGACACCGGCATCATCGCGCTGTTCGACCGTCGCTTCTTGCAGCCGCCGTACGTCCGCCACCTGCCGGCCGACTGGCTCGACGGCGGCGAGCCGGCGGCGCTCGTCGGCGAGCCGCAGCGGGTGGCGCGGGCGTTCTACGTCGGCGTCTGAGGTACGACCGGCCGGCGGGCTCGCGTCGCCGGCCACCGGCGCGGGGAAGCGACCTGTCGCTCCGCTAGCAGGCTAGACTGGCGCCACCCGGAAGATCGGAGGTCCGCCGATGGCGAGAGACGATGGGCGCTCGCTGGTCGCCCGCTACCCGCTGCTCGACGCCCTGCGCGAGCGCCGCTCGCGGCGCTTCGGCACGGGCATGGAGATGCCGTCCGGCCCGCTGGCCCACCGCGGCCGCCAGCCGGCGCTGCCGCTCACCGAGGACGAGGAGGCGCTGCTGGCGTTCGCCGCCTGCGGCATCACGGGCCCGGCCCTGGGCGAGCTGATGTACGAGCCGGGAGGGGGCGGCACGATCCTGGCCGGCCTGTTCGGCCGCACCGTCGCCAGCGGCGACGCGATCCACACGGTGTCGGTCTTCGTCACCAACGGCGAGGGCACCTGGCTGCTCAAACGGCCGCGTGATTTCGCGCCGCGCGAGATCGCCGAGTTGGCCGAGGCCGCCCGGCGCGGCGAGTTCACCGAGCTCTACCGGCGCAGCCGGGTACGGATCGCCGACCGGCGCACCGCGCCGCCGCTCGAGCCGCTGTTCAACCTGGCGGTCAACCGGTGGTCGCTGTACGCCGACGCGGCGAGCTACTTCCTGCCGGTCAACGAGCTCACCCACCTCTACATCAACGGCGTGCTGGAGCTGTTCGACGAGCCCACCTGCGGCTTTGTGCTCGACGAGCGGGCCGGCTTCCGGCCGGCCGGGATCGGCCGCTTCGCGCGCCGCAAGGGCGGCCACCTCGACGACGACCCGCGTCACCAGCGGGTGCTCACGATCCAGCAGCTCGAGAGCCTGGTCACCGAGTTCGTGACCGTCGAGCAGGGCATGGTGCTGCAGAACCTGGCGCTCATGACCCAGGCGATGGGGCTCGCCGGCTTTCCGCACTGGGCGGCGCACCCCTACGGCTGGCTGGTGGCGCTCGGCTTTCGCACCCTGAGCGTCCCCGGCTCGCGCTATCTCGGGATGAAGCCGCTGCTGCGGCTGGTGGCGCGGCTGTTCGGCCGCGACCCCGAGGTACCCCACGCGCTCGGCCTGGAGCGCGACGGCGCGCCGCTCCTCGTCCCCTACTGCCCGCCCTGGTACCCGTCGATGACCGCCGCCGTGCGCGCGGTGGTCGACCACAAGTTCGGCGAGCAGGGCGTCTTCCGCGGCGGCGCGCGCCACGGCGCCTGGCGCGATCCCGAGGCGATCGCCCATGCCGCCCGCGAGCCGAGCGACGCCGCGGTGGCCGCGGCGACCGCCTACTGCGACTACGTCCACCGTCGCTACGGTCGCTTCCCGGCCTACCAGCCGCCCCTGCGCACCGTCCTCGGCTATCAGGTCGGCCACGTGGAGGCCGGGTTCTACGAGCGACATTACGGCGCCGGAGCGCTGAGTGAAACCCAGCGCCGGCACATGGACGAGTGGCACCGACCGGCGGCGGCGCCGGACCGCGGCGGGCAGCAGGCGGGGCGCACCGGCTGAGGGGGGCCGCGGCGCCGCCTGGCAGGGGCGGGTCAGCCGCCGGCGGCGGCGTCCTGGCGCTGGCGGAACTTGCGGATGTGCTCTTCGACCAACCGGTGCACGCCGAGCCGCTGCAGCTCGGAGGCCAGCACCAGAATCTGGTTGGGGCTCAGCGGGTGGTCCTTGTAGATCACCTTGAGGACCGCCTTGAGAGCGGCATCGAGCTCGGGGTCGAACCCGACCTGCGGCTCGGCGGCGGGCGGTGAGCGAACGTCAGGCACCGGCTTCGGCGGCGGCGGGTTCGGCGCCAGCCTCGGGTGCCGCCACGGCGTCGGCGTCGGGGTGCATCTGGTCCGGATCGTAGTCGTAGATCAGCGACCGCACGGTCTTGGCCGGCGCCACCGCCACGCCCTCGTCGTAGCCCCACATGTCGATCGTCTCCCACGGGCAGTAGCGGGCGCACAGCTGGCAGCCGATGCAGCGCTCGAGGTCGATCTCGACCAGCTTGTGCAGGTCGGGATAGACCGGCCCGGGCACGATCTCGATGCAGTCCACCGGGCAGAACGAGATGCACGCCTCGCAACCGGTGCAGCCGATCTGCTCCACCACCGCGGTCTGCTTGGGCGGCCGCGGCCGCGGCGGCTTGTCGATCTCGATCCTGTAGCGGTACGGGAAGTCGCTCATCGCTGGTCGGACTCTAGCAGACGGTGTGGCAGCGTCGCCGTCGGTCTCACGACACCACCCTGCGACGCGGCACCGCCCTTCGACGCGACAGCGGTTCTCACGCCATCCCCGGAGTGGTGCGCCCGCCGGGTGGGGCCCGGGGCGGAGCGACATCACCCTCGCCAG
>JBFGNS010000131.1:0-11605 GCA_041574955.1 Thermoanaerobaculia bacterium
ATCTACGAGCTCGACCGGTCGGTCTACATCACCTGCGCGGCGCGCGACTGGTCGTTCAGCGAGCCGTGGGACGACAGCTGGATGGAGATGCCCGACGGCGCGCTGCTCGACGACTCCGAGCCGTAGGGCTTCGATAACATCCCCGGGCCATGCAGCCCGAGATCCTGCTCCTGCAAGCGCGGGACGACGACGACCCGATGCGCGAAGAGGAGGTGCTCGCCTTCGCCGACAAGTCGGGTCTGCCGCCCGAGCGGTTCGTGCAGCACGACCTGCTCGCCGGACCGCCCGACGTCTCCCGCGTGCTGGCACACGACGCGCTGATGGTCGGCGGCAGCGGCGACTACTACGTCTCGAAGCGCAACCTGCCGGCGTTCGACGAGCTGCTCGAGCTGCTGGCCGAGGTCGCCCGCGCCGGCCACCCGACGTTCGCCTCGTGCTTCGGGTTCCAGCTGCTGACCGTCGCGCTCGGCGGCGAGATCGTTCACGACCCGCCGGCCACCGAAGTCGGCACCTACCAGCTCCAGCTGACCGCCGCCGGACGCGAGGACCCGCTGCTCGGCATCCTGCCGCCGCGCTTCATGGCCCAGCTCGGGCGCAAGGACCGCGCCTCGCGTCTGCCCGACGGCTGCGTCAACCTCGCGGCCAGCGAGCGCTGCCCGATGCAGGCGTTCCGCGTGCCGGGCCAGCCGGTGTGGGCCACCCAGTTCCACCCCGAGCTCGACGCCGACAGCAACCGCCAGCGCTACCTGCGCTACCTCGAGGGCTACTCCGAGCACATGACGTCCGAGGAGCAGCGCGAGGCGCTCGAACGCTACCGCGACAGCCCGGAGACCGTGCGGCTGCTGCCGCGCTTCCTCGAGCTGGTGTTCGGCCGCGAGAGGGAGTCGGCGGTGGTGGCGATACCCGAAAGGAAACCCACATGAGCCCGCTCGAGCTGAACAAGGTGGCCGTTCTCGGCGCCGGCAAGATGGGGAGCACGCTGATCCGCGCGCTCAGACGCGGCGGGCTGCCGGCGGAGCGCATCACGGCCACCGCGCGCCGACCGGAGCCGCTGGCCCGGCTGGCCGAGACCGAGGGGGTGGCGGCCGCGCGCAGCAACAGCGAGGCGGTGGCCGGCGCCGAGCTGGTGCTGCTGTGCGTCAAGCCGCAGGTTGTGCCGGAGGTGCTCGAGGAGATCGGCGGCGAGCTGGACGAGGGCCAGCTGGTCGTCTCGATCGCCGCCGGCGCTACCGTGGCGCTGATCGAGAAGCGATTGGCGTCGCGGGTGCCGGTGGTGAGGGCGATGCCCAACACGCCGAGCCTGATCGGCGCCGGCATGACGGCGCTGTGCGCCGGCAGCTGGGCGACCGACACGCACCTCGCCATGGCTCGCGAGGTGTTCGAGCCCACCGGTCGCACGGTGGTGCTCGACGAGCGCTACTTCGACGCCGTGACCGGCCTGTCGGCCAGCGGCCCGGCGTTCGTCTACATCATCATCGAGGCGCTGGCCGAGGGCGGCGTCAAGACCGGCCTGCCGCGCGCCGTCGCCACCGAGCTGGCGGCGCAGGCCTGCCTCGGCGCCTCGCGCATGGTGCTCGAGACCGACGCCCACCCCGCCCTGCTCAAAGACGACGTCACCACCCCGGCCGGCTGCACCATGGACGGCATCCTCAAGCTCGAGGAAGGCGGCCTCCGGGTGACGCTGATCAAGGCGGTGGTCGAGGCAACCCGCCGCGCCGGCGAGCTGGTCGGAGGCTGACGGCCACCGCCCGCCCGGGCCGCATCGCCATCTGGTCCGGGAACCACCCACTAGCGGACCGGTGAGCGCATGCCGGGGCCGGTGCTGAGGTCCCTCGCTGCGCTCGGGACGACTCGGGGGTAGGCAGCACCGGGACGCACAGCACGGCATGTCCAAGCCCCAAGCCCCCGCTGCCCCGGGGTCGTCCTGAGCGCAGCGAAGGACCTCAGCACCAGCCCCGACACACGAACTCAGGCCCGCTCGCGGCACCATACCTTCCAGCCACTCCCCTGCGGTATCGTCTTCCCATGCCCGCCCACCCCCGCAGGGCCGAGGCTACCGACGCCGCGGCGCAGGTCCTGGAGCTCGCCCGCCAGGTGGCCGAGGAGCTCCATCCGGGGCGGAAGCTGCGCCGGGTCGCGCTCGACAGCTCCCTCGACAAGGACCTCGGTCTCGACAGCCTGGGCCGCGCCGAGCTCATCTCGCGGCTCGAGAAGGCGTTCGCGGTGGGGCTCGCCGAAGGGCTGGTGGCCTCGGCCGAGACTCCGCGCGACCTGCTGCGCGCCGTCCAGGCGGCCGGCGACCTACCGGTTCCAGCCGCCACCGCCGCGGTGGAGCCGGTGCTCGAGGCGCTCGACGAGCCCGAAGCGGCTCCCGACCGCGCGCGCACCCTGCTCGAGGCGCTCGAGTGGCACGTCGAGCGCCACCCCGACCGCCGCCACATCGCCTTCCTGCCGCGCGACGGCGCGGTCGAGGAGCTGAGCTACAGCGAGCTGCTCGAGCGCGGCCGGACGGTGGCGGCCGGCCTCGAGGCGGCCGGCCTCGAGCCCGGTCAGACCGCCGGCCTGATGCTGCCCTCGGGGCTCGACTACTTCGCGGCCTTTGTCGGCGTCCAGATCGCGGGCGCCGCGCCGGTGCCGCTCTATCCGCCGGCGCGCCCCAGCCAGCTCGAGGACCACCTCAAGCGCCAGGCCGGCATCCTCAACACCGCGCAGGCCCAGGTGATGGTGACGGTGCCCGAGGTGCTGCCGTTGGCCCGCCTGCTCAAGGCGATGATCCCCACACTGCGCCAGGTGGTGACGGTCGAGGAGCTCGCCCGGGGCGGCGGTCAGCCGCGGCTGCCGGCGGTCAAGGAGCAGGACATCGCCTTTCTGCAGTTCACCTCGGGCTCGACGGCCGACCCCAAGGGGGTGATCCTCACCCACGCCAACCTGCTGGCCAACCTGCGGGCGGTCGGCGAGTCGGCCGAGCTCGGCTCACACGACACGGTGGTGAGCTGGCTGCCGCTCTACCACGACATGGGGCTGATCGGCGCCTGGATGGGGTCGCTGTACTTCGCCATGCAGCTGGTGCTGATGTCGCCGCTCGCCTTCCTCACCCGCCCGGCGCGCTGGCTCGAGGCCGTCACCCGCTACCGCGGCACCCTGTCGGCGGCGCCCAACTTTGCCTACGAGCTGTGCCTCAAGAAAATCGAGGCGGCCGAGCTCGAGACGCTCGATCTGTCGAGCTGGCGAGCGGCGCTCAACGGCGCCGAGCCGGTCAGCCCGGAGACGGTGCGCCGCTTCAGCGAGCGGTTCGCGGCTTGCGGCTTTGGCGCCGGCACCATGATGCCGGTCTACGGCCTGGCCGAGAACTCGCTGGCGCTGGCGTTCCCGCCGTGGGGGCGCGAGCCGCGGATCGACCGCGTCGACCGCGCCAGCCTGATGGCCTCGGGGCACGCCCGGCCCGCCGCCGGGGACGACGAC
The DNA here is from genome assembly GCA_041574955.1 of Thermoanaerobaculia bacterium. Lineage (GTDB taxonomy): Bacteria > Acidobacteriota > Thermoanaerobaculia > Multivoradales > JAHEKO01 > CALZJC01. Next base: position 3,463 of record JBFGNS010000131.1, read on the forward strand.
ACGGCGCTGCGCTTCGTCGGTTGCGGCTACCCGTTACCGCGTCACGAGATCCGCATCGTCGGCGCCACCGGCGCCGAGGTCGGCGAGCGCCAGGAGGGAACGCTCCAGTTCCGGGGCCCGTCCGCCACCAGCGGTTACTTCCGCAACCCCGAGGCCACGCGCCGGCTGTTCGCCGGCGACTGGCTCGACTCGGGCGACCGCGCCTACATCGCCGAGGGCGAGGTGTTCATCACCGGCCGCGCCAAGGACATGATCATCCGCGCCGGCCGCAACATCTACCCGCAGGAGCTGGAGGAGGCGGTGGGCAACGTCGACGGCGTGCGCAAGGGCTGCATCGCGGTGTTCGGCACCACCGACGCCGCCTCCGGTACCGAGAAGCTGGTGGTGCTCGCCGAGACCCGGCTCGAGGACGAGGAGGCGCGCGAACGGCTCGCCGAGGCGATCCAGGCGGTGGCGGTCGATCTGGTCGGCACGCCGGCCGACGACGTCGCGCTGGTGCCGCCGCACACCGTCCCCAAGACCTCGAGCGGCAAGATCCGCCGCGCCGCCGGCCGCGAGCTGTACGAGGGCGGCCGGCTGGGCAGCCGCGGCCCGGTCTGGTGGCAGGTCGCCAGGCTCGCCTGGTCGGGCGCCCGGCCGCAGCTCGAGCGCTCGCGGCGCGCCGCCCGCGAGCTGCTCTATGCCGGACGGTTCTGGGCGGTCATCGGGCTGGCCACCCTGCCGGTGGCCGCCGGCGTGGTGCTGCTGCCGCGGCTCACCCGCCGCCGCCGGGCGGCGCGCGCCGCGGCCCGCCAGCTCGCCCGGCTGACCTCGATGCCGATCCGCATCCACGGCATCGAGCACCTCGGGCGCGACGAGCCGTTCATCATCGCCGCCAACCACGCCAGCTACCTCGACGCCTTCGCGCTCACCGCCGCGCTGCCCACCGAGGGCGCCTTCCTCGCCAAGCGCGAGTTGACCCAGAGCTTCCTGGCGCGCGTGCTGCTCGAGCGGCTGGGCACGCTGTTCGTCGAGCGGTTCGACGCCGAGAAGGGGCTCGAGGACACCGAGCGGGCGCGGGCGGCGCTCGAGCGCGGCGAGTCGCTGCTGTTCTTCCCGGAGGGCACCTTCGACCGCGCCCCCGGGCTCAAGCCGTTCCGCATGGGCGCCTTCTACGTCGCCGCCCAGACCGGCGCCCCGGTGGTGCCGGTGGCGATCCGCGGCACCCGCTCGATGCTGCGCGGCGACGAGTGGTTCCCGCGCCGCGGCGCGATCACCATCACGGCGCGGCCGCCGATCCGGCCCGAGGGCTCCGACCTGGCGGCGGCGGTGCGGCTGCGCGACGCCGTGCGCGCCGAGATCCTCGCCCACTGCGGCGAGCCGGACCTGCTGGGCGAGCCCGCGGCCTAGCAGCTAGAGGTAGCTGCCCCACGCCACGGCGGCGGCGCGCGCCAGCAGCGCCAGCCGCCGGCGGGAGCGGTCGCGCTCGAGCCGCTGGGTGAACGGTCGCAGCTCGGCCAGCAGAGGCTCGTCCGTGCCCAGGATGGCGACGAACGGCTCGACCTCGCGGTGGGCCGGCTCGGTCGACAGCTTCCAGTAGAGCAGGCCGGCCAGCAGGTCGCCGCCCTGCTCGAGATGGGCGCGGTAGAGGGCGCGCATGGCCAGCGCGCGCTCCTCACGATCGGCCGGCTCGTCACGCCACACCGCCAGCCGCTCGCCGCTCCCCGAGCGCAGCACCGACACGCCCTCGGCGGCCCACGGCTCGACGGTGGCGTTGGCGCGCGCCACGTAGCCGATCTCGGTGAACAGCACCCGGTGGTCGGGCAGACCGCGACGGCGCCGCAGGTGGTCGATGCCGCCCAGCACCCGCCGCCAGCCGGTCACCAGCTGCGCCTCGAGGTCGGCGCCGGCCAGCCCCGGCAGCTCCCACCGGCGCAGCGGGAAATAGGCGTTGACGCCGATCAGGTCGAGGGCGTCCCAGAAGCCGACCTCCTCGAACTGGTCGAAGTTGGCGGCGTAGGTGAGGCGCCCCGGATACAGCTCGGCCATCTCGCCGATCAGCCCCCGCCAGTGGGCCTCGAGCCGGCGCCGGCGGGCGTTGACCGCCGCCACCGGGTCGTCCTGGTCGAGCCACGCCACCTGGCGCGCCCAGGCGGCGTGTGCGGCCGAGCGGTCGTCGAGGTAGCGCTCGAGCGAGCCGTAGGCCGGGTTGCCGCGCACCGTCACCTCGAGCTGCGCCTCGCCCGCCAGCGCCAGCAGCCGGGAGTTCTCGCGCTCCACCTTCTCGTCGTTGGTCCAGTACTCCTCGAGCCCGGGCAGGTCGGCCACCGGCACCGTGCCGGTCAGCGAGTTGAGCTCGCTCGCCACCGCCAGCACGTCGACTCCCTCCTGGCGGCTGATCTCCGCCCACTGCCGGGCGAAGCGGCCGTAGCGCGCGAACCACTCGTCCAGCTCGGCCTCCGAGCGCGGCTGGACCATGCCGTGCCAGAAGAACTTGTTGCGTTCGAAGGCGTGGTCGAGCGCCACCCTGAGCACCAGCACCACCTCGAGGCCGCGCGCCTTGGCGGCGCGGATCTCGGAGACCACGTACGGCGCCTCGTCGTCGAACCACAGGTTGGCCGAGTCCCAGTCGCCCTGATAGGCGTAGGCGGTGACCGCCACCGTGTTCATCCCCTCGCGCTCGAGCGCCGCGACCCACGCCGGGTGGTCGGGCTCGTTGACCTGGATGCCGCCGAGCAGGAAGTCGGGCTCGGGCAGCTCGTGCCAGCGGGCGGCGGCCAGCGGCAGGGCGACGAGCAGGGTGACGAGGGCGAGCGCGCGGAGCATGACGGCGTCAGCAGTAGCTACGGGAGGCGGGGCTCATCGGTCGGCCGGTGCAAAACGGCGGCGCACCTCCGGCATCACCGCGAACACCCGCTCGGGGGCGGCGGCGAACCGCGCCGCCAGCTCGTACGCCTGCTCCTCCTGCGGGATGGTGCGGTAGCGGAAACCGTGGCTCGCCCAGCCGCGCACGTAGTCGGCCACGTGCCCTCGCTCGCCCAGCACCTCGACCTGGGCCAGGTGGACCAGCTCGTGGAAGACCAGCGGCAGCCAGCCGCGGGTGCCGGGCCGGGCGCGGGAAGCGACCACCAGCACCGTGTCGACCAGCGCCAGGCCGGTGATCCGGCGGAAGTCGATCGGCAGCGGCCGGCCGCTGTCGGTGAACAGCGAGAAGAAGTCGGGGTTGTCGATCCCCTCGACCCGCCGCAGCCGGGCGCGATCGAGCAGCGACGGGTCGAAGAAGCCGGCCAGCGCCCGTCGCTCGGCGGCGTCGAGGGGGCGGGCGTGCGGCCGGTGCCGGTGCTCCAGCTCGGCGATCCAACGGCTGGCCTCGTCCACCAGCCAGGCCATCTCCTCGCCGGTGAGATCGTCGTAAGGGGTGATGGGCGGGTCGGAATCCACGGCGGGGGGCAGCACGAGAGACAGCAGCAACAGCCACACGGCAGGATCAGGATACCGGTTTCCCGGCGCCGGCTTCCGGTCGCGGCCGGCGGACCCCGGCCGGCGGCCGGATCGCCCCGTCCGCGATCGCGTATCCTGTCGCCCACCGGCCGTGTCAGCCGCCGCAAGGGGCGGCCGAGCAACACCGACCGGAACCCGCACCCCCGGCACGGCGTATAGCAGTCGGAGCGCCCTCGCAATTGGCGCCGACCGCGCGCATGAAAATCCGCACCCAGCTCGTCGTGGCCCTGATCCTCCTGGCGGTGGTGCCGCTGTCGGGTCTCGTGCTCTACAGCTACGTCTCTTCGACCCGCGCGCTGCGCGAGGCGGTGGAGACCAAGGCGGCCGCGGCCACCCGCGAGATGGAGCAGCGGATGGCCGAGATCGAGACCGACCTGAGCCGCCGTGTCGAGCGCGCCGGTTCGCTGTGGCAGCTGGCCGGCGAGGAGGCGGGCGACGAGCAGGTCGTCGAGGTGATCTCCCAGCTCGGCGAGGTGGCGCCGCTGCTGCGCTCGTTCGAGTTCGTGCCGGCCGCGCCGCCGCTGCCGCCGGCCGGTGCCGGCGACGAGACCGGGAGCGGAACCGCGCCGCCCGAGGCGCCCGCGCTCGGCGGCGTCGACCTCTCCGGGCTGCTCTCCAGATTCGACATCGAGCTCAGCGAGCAGTTCTCGGAGGAGCTCGAGTCGCAGATCGCCGTCGGTCTCAAAGCCGGCGCCGAGGCGATGCGCCGGGTCGGACTCGAGGTGGCGAGGGAGGTGGCCGAGGAGTGGCGTGCCGCTACCGAGCGGGCGCGCGCCGAGGGCCGTCCGCTGCCGCCCCGTCCGCCGATCCCGCCGCCGCCCGCCGTCGCCCAGCCGTCGGACCCGGCGATCGCCCCGCACCCTGCCGAGCGGCACGAGCTCAGGCGGCTCCACCGCCAGCTCGAGGTGCCGTTGCGCCAGAGCGGCGAGCTGATCGGCAGCTTCCGCGCCCAGGTCAGCGTCCACGAGCTGCTCGGCCGTGTGCTGGGACGGACCCGCCGCGACCAGGGAGAGATCCCGTTCGCCATCGACCAGGACGGCGAGCTCATCACCCTCGACGACGACGACCGTCGGCAGCTCGCGCAGCTTCCGATCCGGCGAACCGGCGACGCCGTCGAAGCCGCCGACGCCGAGCAGCTCGCCGACTGGGTGGTGGTCACCCGGCAGGAGCCCTCCACCGGGCTCTCCTTCGGCATCGCGCGGCCGATCCGCGAGTCGCTCGAGCAGGTGCGCCGCTCCGCCGTCCGCAACCTGGGCTGGGGCCTGGCGCTGATCTTCTTCGCTCTCGCCGGCATCCTGCCGATCTCGCGCCGTATGACGCGCGGCTTGAAGGCGGTGACCGAGGGCGCCGAGCGCATCGCCCAAGGCGACCTCAAGGCGCGGGTGCCGGTCGAGGGCAGGAGCGAGCTCGGCCAGCTGGCCAACGCCTTCAACCGCATGGCCTACGACCTCGAGCAGCACCAGGAGATGCTGGTCGAGGGCGAGCGGCAGCGGCGCGACCAGGAGGTCCGCCAGCAGCTGCTCGAGGCCGAATACCGGCGCAAGACCGACGAGCTGGAGGAGGCGCGCCGGTTCCAGCTCTCGCTGCTGCCGCGCCAGCTTCCCGAGCACCCGTCGTACGAGGTGGCGGTGTCGATGCGGACCGCCACCGAGGTGGGCGGCGACTACTACGACTTCCGCCAGACGTCCGACGGCGTCCTGGTGGCGGCGGTGGGCGACGCCACCGGCCACGGCGCCAAGGCCGGCACCATGGTGACGGTGATCAAGAGCTTGTTCTCGGCCTATCCGCCCAAGCAGAAGCTGGCCGCCTTCCTGGCCGAGGCCAACCGCGCGGTGAGACGCATGGAGCTCGGCCGGATGGCGATGGCGCTCTGCCTGGCGCGGCTCGACGGCGACCGGCTGACGCTCTCTTCGGCCGGCATGCCGCCGGCGCTGGTGCGGCGCGCCGGCGGCGGCGTCGAGGAGTTCGCCCTGGCGGGCATGCCGCTCGGCGGGCTGGAGGGCGAGTACGACGAGCGCGGCAGCCGGCTCGAGCCCGGCGACCTGCTGCTGCTGATGTCCGACGGCCTGCCCGAGCTGCCCAACGCCGACGGCGAGCCGCTCGGCTACCGGCGGGTGCGCGAGCTGGTGGCCGCCGCCCCGGCCGCCTCGCCGCGCGACCTGATCGACGCCCTGCTCGCCGCCGCCCGGGAGTGGGCCGGCGAGGGCCCGCCCAACGACGACATCACCTTCGTGGCGATCCGGGTGCGGTGACAGCGCGGCAACGGCGCGGCAACAGCGGTGACAGGATAGTCAGCCCACCCGCTTGCGTGCTTTGAAAAGCCGGTGCTCTGAGTATCCTGTCACCGTTGCTTCTTCACCGGTTCCTAAAAAGGAGGTCGGCATGCTCTCCGAGATCAACCTGCTGGCGGTCGTGACGGCCGCCGTCGCCACCATGGTTCTGGGCGGCCTGTGGTACGGGCCGCTGTTCGGCAAGCCGTGGATGAAGGCCCACGGCTACACCGCCGAGCAGCTCGAGTCGATGAAGAAGGGCATGGGCAGAACGTACGCCCTGTCGTTCGTCTGCTACCTGTGGATGGCGGCGGTGATGTCGATGCTGCTGATCTGGATGGGGGCGATGACCGTCGCCACCGGCATGGGGCTGGCCTTCCACATCTGGATGGGCTTCGCCGTCACCATCGGTCTGACCTCGCACCTGTTCTCCAACCGCAAGCTCCCGGCCTACTTCCTCGACGTCGGCTACCAGCTCGTCTACTTCCTGATGATGGGCGCCATCCTCGCCGCCTGGAGATAGCGCGATGACCGAGCCGCTCGTGCGGGCCGGCCTCGACCGGCGCCGCTTCGTCGCCTGGGCCTCGGCCCTCGGCCTCACCGGCACCGCCCTGCCCGCCCATCTGTGGGCGGCCGCCGAGCGCGGCCCGATCACCAAGCAGGTGCTGGCCGAGGCCGAGAAGCTCGCCGGTCTCGAGTTCACCGACGCCGAGCGCGAGCTGATGCTCGAGGGCCTCGCCGAGCTGCAGGAAGACTACGCCGCGATCCGCGCGGTACCGCTGCCCAACTCGGTGGCGCCGGCCTTCCGCTTCGACCCGGTGGTGGCCGAGCCGCCGCCGCCGGCCGAGCTGCCGCGCGCCCGCCGCACGATGCCGCCCGAGCGCCAGCCGGCCGAGCTCTCCGACGAGGATCTCGCCTTCCAGCCGATCACCCGGCTGGCCGAGCTGGTGGCCGCCGGCCGGGTCAGCTCGAGCCGCCTCACCGGCGTCTACCTCGACCGGCTGGCGGCGCTCGATCCGCTGCTCGAGGCGGTCATCACCACCACCCGCGAGCTGGCTCTCGAGCAGGCCGACCGCGCCGACCGCGAGCTCGCCGCCGGCCGCCGGCGAGGGCCGCTGCACGGCATCCCGTGGGGCGCCAAGGACCTGCTGGCCACCCGCGGCTACCCCACCACCTGGGGGGCGACGCCGTTCAAGGACCAGCGGATCGAGCAGGACGCCACGGTGGTCACCCGGCTGGCCGAGGCCGGCGCGGTGCTGGTGGCCAAGCTCACCCTGGGCGCCCTGGCGTGGGGCGACGTCTGGTTCGGCGGCACGACCAGGAACCCGTGGAACCTGGAGCAGGGATCGAGCGGCTCTTCGGCCGGACCGGCGGCGGCGACCGCGGCGGCGATGGTCGGCTTCTCGATCGGCTCCGAGACCTGGGGCTCGATCGTCTCGCCGTCGACCCGCTGCGGCACCACCGGCCTGAGGCCCACCTTCGGCGCGGTCAGCCGGCACGGCGCCATGGCGCTGTCGTGGTCGATGGACAAGCTGGGCCCGATCTGCCGCTCGGTCGAGGACTGCGCGCTGGTCTACGACGCCATCCGCGGCGCCGACGGCCAGGACCGCAGCGCCGTCGAGGCGCCGTTCGACTGGCGGCCCGACCGCGACCCGACAGCTCTCAAGCTCGGCTACGTGCCGGCGCTGTTCGAGCGCGAGCCGGAGGAGGAGCAGGCCGAGTGGCACGCCAACGACCTGGCGGTGCTCGACACGCTGCGCGATCTGGGCTTCGAGCTGGTGCCGATCGAGCTGCCCGAGCTGCCGGTCTCGGCGCTGTCGCTCATCCTCAGCTGCGAGGCGGCGGCGGCGTTCGACGAGCTCACCCGCTCCAACCGCGACGACCTGCTGGTGCGCCAGATCGCCCGCGCCTGGCCCAACGAGTTCCGCGTGGCGCGCACCATCCCGGCGGTCGAGTACATCCAGGCCAGCCGGGTGCGCACCCTGCTGCTCGAGCGGATGGCCGAGCTGATGGCGCAGGTCGACCTGTACATCTCGCCCACCTACGGCGGCAACAACCTGCTGGCCACCAACCTGAGCGGCCACCCGCAGGTGGTTCTGCCCAACGGCTTCCGCTCCGACGGCACCCCGACCTCGATCACCTTCACCGGCCGCCTGTTCGGTGAGGCCCACCTGCTGCTGGCCGCCAGGGCCTACCAGGAAGCCACCGGCTTCCACCTGCGCCGGCCGCCGATGACGCCGCCTCAGCCGGCGGAGGGCGGCGGCGAGGGCGGACCGCGGTAGCCGCGGCACAACGACACCCGGAACCGCCGCACCGGCTCGCCGCGCCGCTCGAGCACGATCGGCTCGAGCTCGTCGCACGAGTCGAACGCCCGGTCGAGCGCCTCGCCCCAG
>JBFGNS010000132.1:0-11578 GCA_041574955.1 Thermoanaerobaculia bacterium
CGGCGGGCGAGCGCAAGCCAGACCGGCGCCGGCGGCGGATCGCTGGCCACGGCCATCGCGAAACCCTATCAGCCGTGCCGCGGGCACGGGTAGACTCGCCTCGGCGCGGCGGCGGCGCGCGGGTCTTCCCAAAGTGCACGGTCCGAGAGCACGGCAGCTGGTTCTGGTGGGGGGCGGCCATACCCACGTCCAGGTGCTGCGGCGGCTGGCGATGGAGCCGCTGGCGGGCTGGCGCGTCACCGTGGTGGTGGACACGCCGACCGCCGTCTACTCGGGCATGGTGCCGGGCCTGGTCGCCGGCCAGTACACCGCCGGCGAGCTCGAGATCGACGTCCGGCCGCTGGTCCGCCGCGCCGGCGCCGGGCTGGTGGTCGCACGGGCCGTCGGTCTCGACGCCGCCGCCCACCGGCTACTGCTCGACGGGCGCCCGCCGCTGGCGTGGGACCGCATCGCCTTCGACATCGGCTCGACGGTCGCCGGCGGCGAGCTGCCGGGCGTGCGCCGCCACGCCTTTCCCACCCGCCCGATCGGCCGCTTCGTGGCGCAGCTCGACGAGCTGGTGGAACGGGCGCGCCGGCGGTCCACCGACCGGCCGCTGCGGCTGGTGGTGGTGGGCGGCGGTGCCGGCGGCGTCGAGCTGGCGTTCTGCTTCGAGCGCCGGCTGCGGTCGGCGGGTCTGTCCGCGGCGGTAACCCTGGCCGAAAGCGGCGAACGCCTCCTGGCCGGCTACCCCCGCGGCCTGGCGCGGCGTATCGAGCGACGGGCGGCGGAGCGCGGCATCGAGCTGGCGTACGGCCTCGAAGTGGCCGCGGTCGGCGAGCGCTCGGTGACGCTCGCCGGCGGCGGCACGCTGGCCAGCGACCTGACCGTCTGGGTGGCCGGCGCGGCCAGCCAGTCGCTGTTTCGCGACTCCGGCCTGCCCACCGACGAGCGCGGCTTCGTGCTCGTGCGGTCGACGCTCCAGGTCGAAGGGCACGACGAGATCTTCGCGGTCGGCGACTGCGCGACGCTCAGCGAGCATCCGGCGACCCCCAAGGCTGGCGTCTACGCGGTGCGCCAGGGCCCGTACCTGGACGCCAACCTGCGTGCCGCGGCAGCAGGCCGGCCGCTCGCGAGCTACCGGCCACAGTCCGACTTCCTGACCCTGCTCAACCTCGGCGACGGCCGGGCGGTGGGCGTCAAGTGGGGCGTGTCGTTCGAGGGCCGCTGGGTGATGCGGCTCAAGGACGCCATCGACCGGCGCTTCATGCGCCGCTTCCAGGTGCTGGCGGACGACGGCGCGCCGACCGCCGAGTTCGCCGAAGTGCCGCCGATGGCCGGCCAGTCGACGCTGTGCGGCGGCTGCGCCGCCAAGCTGGGACAGAGCCGGCTCGAGTCGGCGCTGGCGCGGCTCGACCCGCCGCCGCCGGACGACACCGTCGAGCTCGGGCTGCCGGCGGCCGACGACGCCGCCGCCTGGCGGGTGGGAGGCGGCCGGCGGGCGGTGGCCAGCCTCGACGCCTTCCGTGCCTTCACCGACGATCCGTACCTCGTCGGACGGGTGGGGGCGGTCAACGCGCTGTCCGACCTGTGGGCCACCGGCGCCAGCCCGCGCTGGGCGCTGGCGCTGGTGGCGCTGCCCGAAACCGCGCCCGGCGAGGCCGACGAGGAGCTGCTCTACCAGGTGCTGGCCGGCGCGCGCGCGGTGCTCGACGCCGCGGGCGTGACGCTCGCCGGCGGCCACACCACCACCGCAGCCGAGCTGATGGTGGGGTTCTCGGTCGAGGGCCTGGCCGAGGCCGGGCAGCCGCTGCTGCGGATCGACGGCCTGCGGCCGGGCCAGCGGCTGATCCTGACCAAGCCCCTCGGCACCGGCGTGCTGTTCCACGCCGACATGCAGGGACTGGCGCGGGGCGTCTGGATCGAAGCCGCGCTGGGCTCGATGCTGCGTCCCAACGCCGCCGCCGCCGGGGTGGCGGCACACCACGGCGCCACCGGCGCCACCGACGTCACCGGCTTCGGTCTGGCCGGCCACCTGGCCGCCATGGCGCGGGCGAGTGGCGTCTCGGTGACGCTGGCGCTGGCCGAGCTGCCGGTTCTGCCGGGCGCCCTCGAGCTGCTGGCGCGGGGCGAGCGCAGCACCTTCCATGCCGAGAACGCCCGGCGGCGCGCCGGGCTCGAGCTGCCGCCAGCGGCCGCCGGCGATCCCCGTTGCGAGCTGCTGTTCGACCCGCAAACCTCGGGCGGGCTGCTGTTCGGCGTCGCCGCCGAGCACGCCGGCGCGGCGCTGGCCGAGCTGCGGCAGCGCGGCGATCGGGCGGCGGCGGTCGTCGGGCAGGTCGACGAGCCCGGCACCGGCGCGGCGGTTCGCGTGCGGCCGCGGTGGTAGGGTCACTCGCCATGCGGCGCGGCCTGACACGGCTTCTGCCCTGCAGCCTGCTGCTGCTCACCGCTTGCGGCCCGCCGCCCACGGCCGGCGGCGGCGCGCGGCCGCTCGTCGACCACCTCCACGCGCCCGAGCTGCTGACCGAGGGCGCGATGATCGAGGTGCCGCCGGCCAGCGGTGCCAACCGCTTCGTGCGCGGCTGGCAGGGAATGTACCGGCGCGGGCGCACCTGGATGGTGCCCAGCGGCGCGAGCTCGGTGATCGAGACAGTCTTCCTCGACGAGCGGGAGCGCCGGCTGAGCCTGCTGGTCCACATCTGGGAAGCGGTGGAAGGCGCCACCGTTGGCGCGCGCGTCGCCGGCATCGACCTCGAGCCGGTGCCGGTGACGACGCCGATCGAGCTGCCGCTGCCCGGCGACCTGCCGCTCGGGCGCCAGCCGATCGAGCTTGATTTCGGCAGCACCGGGCTGATCGTCGAGGCGGCCGGCTTCACCCACGCGTGGCGCGAGGGCGCGGTGCGGTTCGAGCCCCGGGCGATCGTCCAGCAAGGCTACTCGGCGGTCGACCTGATGCGCCGGCTCCCCCGGCCGGCTACCCTGGTGGGTCGTTTCGAGCCGCCCGCCGACCCCCTCGAAGGCGACCGCTTCGCGCTCATGGTCGAGACCGCCGACGGCGCCGTGGTGACTCCCTTCGAGTGGCGGCCGAGCCGCCTCGCACGGCTGCTCGGCAGCCGGCGGCTGCGCATCCGCCTGCCGGCCGGGCTGGTGCGCGTCCGGCTGCTGGCCCAGGGGCTGGGGCCGGCGGGGCGCTGGCTGGATCTCGCGCTCGCCAGCGAGCCGGCAGAGCCGGCGCCGCTGGCGCCGCCGCCCGAGCCGCCCAGGCTGGTGGTGCTGTACGTGATGAGCGGACTGCGCGCCGACGCCCTCGGCCACCTCGGAGGCGAGCTGCAGTCCACGCCGACCCTCGACCGCCTGGCCGCCGAAGGAGTCTCCTTCGACCGCTACTACTCGACCGCCCCCGACGGCGCCCCGGCCCTGCGGTCGCTGGTCGCCGGCCTGCCGCCGCTGCCGTCCGCAGCGGCCGCGCCAGACGGCGCGGCCGCCGACACGCTGGGCCGGCTGTTCGGCGCGGCCGGCTTCCGCACCGCGGCCTTCACCGCCGGCGAAGCCGTTGCCGGCGCCGGCCTCGCCGCCGGCTTCGAGGCGGTGGGCGGAGCGCCGTCGCCCGACGGCACGGCGAGTGACGACGGCACCGAAGGCCTGCACGCCGCCGCACTCGCCTGGCTCGACGGCCTGGCGGACGGCGAGCGCGCCTTCGCCTACCTGCACACCTCCCACCCCGGCGCTCCCTACGCCCCGCCAGCAGCCTGGGTGGAGCGGATGACAGCCGGTATCGACTCGGCGATCGACGGCTCGACCGAAACGCTGCTCGCCGTCCGCGACGAGCGGCTGACGGTCGACGAGGCCGACCGCCGGCGCCTGGCCGCCCTCTACCGCGCCGCCCTGGCGTACAACGACGCCACGCTGGGCGAGCTGGTGGCCGAGCTGGACCGGCGCTACGCGCCGGGCGAGGTGCTCCTGGTGGTGACCTCGGCTCACGGCGAGGAGCTGTTCGACCACGGTGGCGTGCTCCACGGCTCGACCCTGTACGAGGAGCTGCTGCACGTGCCGCTGCTGGTGTGGTGGCCCGAACGGCTGGCGCCGCGGCGGGTCGCCGGCGTGGCCGACCACCAGGATCTCAACGCCACCCTGCGGACGCTGGCCGGCGCGGCGCCGGCGCCCGGCGGCGGCCGCGCGCTGTGGGGCGAGCTGCGGGGCCGCCCGCAGCCGGACGCTCCGCCGCCGGTGCGCTTCGCCGCCGCCGCCGTCGAGGGCGGCCTGTACATGGCGGCCGGCGAGCGCTACAAGCTGATCCTGGCACCGCGCACCGGCATGGATTGGGGGATGGGTCTGGGCGCCGGTCGCAGCCGCGATCCGGAGTACGTCTTCGACCTGGTGGACGACCCCCGCGAGAGCCGCAACCTGGCGGGCACTACGGCGCTCGAGGTGGCGTGGCTCCGCGCCCGGCTGAACGCCTGGATCGAGAGCGGCGGGGTACGCGGCGCCGGCGAGGCGCCGGACCAGCCCGATCGCGAGCGCCGCGTCCGCCCGGCGGCGCCGGAATCAGCGCAGTGAATCCTCCTGCCACAGCTCGCCGACATCGCCGCGGCCCACGCCGTGCGCTGGTGGGCTTCGCCGCCGCCGCGCTAGCACTGCCGGCAGCCGCCGCGCAGCTTGCCGAGCAGCCGGCCTACGTCAGCCGCTGCGAGCCGGCGGTGGTCGACGCCGGCCGGCCGGAGGCCCGCTGGGCACTGGTCGACGGCGTCTACGAGGACGAGCGCGACCCGCGCGGCCGGGACTTCACCTGGACTCGCAAGCGGTGGCAGGCGGCACCGGTGCTGGAGCAGCCGGGTGCGCGCACCCTGGCCGTGACCGGCCGGCCATCGATCGCCGGCACCCGCCTGCGCGCCGTCTGGAACGGCCACGATCTGGGTACCGTAGAGCTCGCCGCCGGCTGGGCCACCCACCTCTGGCAGGTACCGGCCGCCGCCACCCGTGCCGGTCCGAACCGGCTCGAGTTCCAGGCCTCGAAAGCCGCCGAACGGGTACGGCAACTCGGCTTCTGCCTCGACCGCCTGGAGGTCGGGCCGGTCGAGCCCGACTGCGCCGCCGGCGAGCTGAGAACCGCCGCCGAGCCGGTGGAGCTGGCGGCGGGCGAGGTCTGGCAGGTGTCGCTCGAGCCGCTGCCGCGGGCGCGTTTCGAGCTCGCCGTCGCCGGGCAGCCGGGCGCCGCGGGCGTGCTCTACCTGAGCCGGGGCGGCCGGCTGTTGCGGCACCTCGAGCTGGCGGTGCCCGCCGGCGGCCGCGACTCGCTCGCCTTCGGCGACGGCAACCGGCTGGCCGACGCACTGGTGGTCATCGCGCGCGGACCGGGCGAGCTGCGGCTGGAGCTGGCGGCGGCGAGCGGCGATCCGTCGACCTCGGCGTGGCGGGTGGCGTGCGGCCTGTGGTGGCGCGAGGCACTGCTGGCGGCGGCGCTGGTGGGGCTGCTGGGGCTCGGCATCCGCCGGCGGTGGCAGCTGCCGGGCGGGCGGTACGGACCGTGGCTCGACGCCGCGCTGCTGCTGGCGCTGGCGGCGGCGGTGCGCTTCGCCTACGTCGACGGCTACCCCGAGCCCGATCCGATGCGCTTCGGCGACTCGTGGGAGTACCTGCGCCGCGCCCGCTACCTGCTCGCTGAGACGTCGCTCGGCTCGCTGCTGCGCGACACCACATGGCACGCCTGGCTGAGCTGGATCCGGCCGCCCGGCTACTACCTGCTACTGGCCGCGGTGCTGGGGCCGCTCGGCGGCGATCTCGACACCGTGGCGGCGGTGCAGGCCGGACTGCTCTCCGCCACCGCGCTCGCCACCTACCACGTCGCCTACCCGCTGTTCGGCCGCGGTGCGGCGCTCGCCGCCGGCCTGCTGTTCGCACTCAACCCCGAGACGGTGCTCAGCGCCTCGTGGATCCTGTCGGACCCGCTGTCGCTGTTCCTCACCACCGCCGGCCTGGCCTGCCTGAGCTGGCTGGTGACGCGTCCCGGCTGGCCGCTGGCGCTGGCCACCGGCGGGCTGTTCGGGCTCGCCTGCCTGGTGCGCTCGGCGCCGCTCTACTTCGTGCCGGTTGCAGCCGGGCTGGTCTACCTCGCCCAGCGGCGGCCGCGCCGGAAGGCGCCGGCGGTGGTGCTGCTCGGCGCCACGCTGGCGGTGGTGGTGCCGTGGTGCGTCCGCAACTCGCTGATCTACGACACCGCGATGGGCATCGACGATCTGGTGTTGCCCAACTTCCTGATGGCCCACCCCGACCCCGAGCTGCTGCCCGGGGTCGCGGCCGACGACGACGGGCCGTGGGGGGGCGACGTCGAAGCCCGCCGCCAGGCCTACTACCGCAAGCTGTGGCGGGCCAACAAGGATGGTGAGCTGACGCGCGCCAGCGGCCGAATCCTGCGCCGCGGTCTGGGGCGGATGGCGGCGAACCCAAGGCGCACCCTGCGGCTGTTCGGCCGCCACCTGGCGATCTACTTCCAGCCGTTCCCGGCCTACTACGCCCGGTCCTTCCTGCCCGAGGAGGACGGCTGCATCGCCGCCGCCTGGACCGACGCTCTCAACACCATTTACCTGGCCAGCCTGCTACTGGCCCTGGCCGGCGCCTTGCTGGCGGCGCGCACCCGCGGCAGCTGGCCGCTGCTGTGGTGGATCGTCTACTTCGTGGTGGTAACCAACCTGTTCTTCTACCCGTCGTACATGCCCGGCCGCTACCGGCTGCCGATCTACCCGGCGCTGGCGGCGCTCGCCGGGCTGGCGATCAGCCGCGGCCTGGTTTGGCTCGCGGGGCGGCGGGCGGCGGGCGGCGAACGACCGTGACCCGGCGCTCGGCGAGCGACGCGTCGAGCGCCACCAGCGGCGGGCGGCGCACGGTCAGCGCCAGCCGGTAGTCGCCCGGCTCGTCCGGGCAGGCGAGGTCGAAAGCCAGCGCCAGCCGCTCGCCCGCCCGTACCGGCCCTGGCAGCGCCAGGCGCTGGCTCCCCGCCGACCCACTCCCCGCCAGCGGCAGCAGCTCGACGTCGATGAACACCGGCGCGACGCCGTCCGCCAGCCAGGCACCGCCGCCGGCGTTGCGCACCGCGAGCTCGACGCGCACCGTGCCGCCCGCCGGCAGCGGCTCCGTCACCGCCAGCGACTCGAGCTGCGGCGCCAGCGGCACGAGCGCCGGCTGGCCGTCGCCCAGGTAGCGCAGCTCGACCTCGCCGCCGGCCGCCGCCAGACGGAGCTGCCGCACCTGGTACCGGTCGCGCGCCCGCCACCAGGAGCGGTGCCACCGCCAGGCGGGCGCCAGCTCCAGCTCCACCACCTGCGGGCCGCCATCGAGGGCGACCGCTCCGCTCCGCCAGCCGCTGCGCCAGCGCAGCTCGGCCGGCGGCGACGCCGGCGTCGCCAGCAGCACCAGCCGGCTGCGCGGCAGGCGGAAGGCGAGCTCGAGATCGGCTCCCGGCAGGCCGTCCTCGAGGGTGAACCCGTCACCCCCGACGCGCGGCCAGGCGTCGACGAAGCGCACGAAGTCGCGCGACCAGAAGCGCGGCCGGAAGCCGTCGACGACGCGCGCCGTGGTCTCGGTCGGCAGCCCGCGGAACAGTCCCGCCGCGGCGTGCGCCTGGCTGCCGGCGTCGCGGCCGCGCGTGGCCTCGATCGACAGCAGCGCCGAGCCGCCGGTCACCAGCCCCACCACCCAGGCGGCGGCCAGCCAGCGCGGTGCTGGTAGCCGCGGCAGCGCCACCAGCAGCGCCGCGTAGCCGGTGAGGAAGTACCGGTTGCCGATGAAGGTGGCGCCGCCGAAGTAGTTCTCGGGCAGCCAGAGCAGGTAGAAGGCGGCGATCGCCGCCGGCCCGGCGAGCAGCGCCAGGCCGGCGCGTGTCGGCCGCGCCACGGCCGTCGCCAGCAGCACCAGCGCCGCCGGGAAGTAGACCAGCAGGCCGGTGTGGCGCCCGACCCAGAAGTAGAGCGCGGAGTAGGCGCTGATGCTCAGCTCGCGGCGCGGCCGCCAGCCCGCCGACTGGGTGGCGGAGTGGGTCTCGAACCGCTCGGCGGCCGCCTCGCCGGCCGGCGAGCCCGTAACCGGATAGCCGGTGTCGCCGTTGAAGCTGGCGCGCGCCGCCTTGTACGGGTTGGCGCTGCCGGTCAGCCACAGCCCGGCGCCGCTCGCCGCCACCAGCCCCACCACCACGGCCAGGGCCACCACCACGGCGCGCCGGCGACGGCCGCCGGCGAGCGCCGCCAGCACCGCCGCCGCCGCCAGCGCGCCGCCGGGGTAGCGCATCGCCGCCACCAGACCGAGCAGCAGCCCACCCGCCGCCGCCGCCGCCAGCGGCCGCCGGCCGGCACCTTCCGGCGGCCCGACCGCCAGCACCAGCCCGGCCAGACAGAACGCCACCCGCAGGGCGTCGCTCATCTTCCAGCCGAGGTAGAAAGGCAACACCGAGCAGACGGCGAAGGTCGCGAGCGTCAGCGCCGCGTGACGCTTCGAGCCCAGCCGGAGAAGGAATCTCCACGCCAGCCACAGCGCCGCCGCACCGGCCAGCAGGTTCAGGGCCACCATCCCGCGCGGCCCGAGCGCGGCGTACAGCGGCGCCGCCAACAGCGGAAAGACGGCCGGCTTGGAGTAGCTGACGGTGCCGTCGGCGGCGCGCTGCAGGATCACCGCCCGCGGCGCCACGCGCGCCCGGTCGCGCTCGTCGAAGACCAGGTCGCCGTCCTCGACCAGGCTGGCGGTCATCGCCAGGTAGGTGCTCTCATCGCCCCACGGCGCGCGCTCCGACCGCGCCAGGCCGAGCGCCACCGCCACCACCAGGCCGGCCGCCGCCAGCAGCCAGATCCAGGCCGGCGGGTCGGATGTCACGGCCGGATCGCCGGAGCTCGAGCGGGAGATCGCGGACAAGGCGTGGCCAGTCTAGCCGACCGGCAGCGGCTCCCAGGCGCCCCGTCGCTTGGGAGCCGGCGCGGTTCGGGATAGCCTTGCAGCCGTCATGACCGCCGACCGTTCGCTCAACGTCGCGGTCATCGCCCACAGCTTTCCCCGCTTCCCCGGCGACACCCACGGACCGTTCGTCAAGCGGCTGTCGGAAGAGCTGGCCCGGCTCGGCCACCGCGTCCACATGCTGGTGCCGTGGGACGGCGAGCTGCGCCCCGATCCCGACTCGCCGCTCGAGGTGCACTCGTTCCGCTACGTCTGGCCACCGTCGTGGCACCTGCTCGGCTACTCGCGCACGCTCAAGGGCGACGTCGGCATGAAGCTCGCAGCCTGGCTGCTGTCGCCGCTGTACTTCGCCTGCGGCGAGGTCGCTCTGCGGCGGCTGGTGCGGCGGCACCGGATCGACCTCGTGCACGCCCACTGGCTGCTGCCCAACGGCTTCATCGCCCACCGGGTAGCGCGCGCCACCGGCCTGCCGTACGCCGTCACCCTGCACGGCTCGGACATCTTCATGGCCGAGCGCAACGCCGCCTTCCGCCGCATGGCCGCCGCTACGCTGGCCGGCGCCGCCCACGTCACCTCCTGCAGCGCCGACCTCAAGCAGCGCCTGCTGGCGATCGGGGGCGACCAGCACGCCGACAAGGTGCCGCTGGTGCCGAACGGCACCGACCTGGTGCCGGGCGCCGCCGCCGGCGCCGGTGGGCTGCGCCGACGGCTGGGCGTCGCGGCCGGCGATCCGCTGGTGGTGGCGGTCGGCCGGCTGGTCTACAAGAAGGGCTTTCGCTACCTGATCGAGGCGGTGCGCGAGCTGGCCGAGAGCCACCCGCGAGCGCGGTTCGTGATCGGCGGCGGCGGCGATCTCGAGGACGAGCTGCGGCGCCAGGCGGCGGAGCTCGGCCTCGGCGAGCGGCTGCAGTTCACCGGCATGCTGACCCACGACCAGGTACTCGAGCTGGTGGCGGCCGCCGACCTGTTCGTGATGCCCTCGATCCGCGACGCGGACGGCAACATCGACGGGCTGCCGATCGTGGTGCTCGAGGCGATGGCCGCGGGCGTGCCGGTGGTGGCGACCGACGTCGCCGGCATGCCGTTGGCGGTGGAGGACGGCGTCAGCGGCCTGCTGGTGCAGGAGCAGGACCCGCCCGCCCTGGCGGCGGCCCTCGGCCGGCTGCTCGACGACCCCGAGCGGCGCCGGCGGATGGGCGCCGCCGGCCGGCGACGGGTCGAGACCGACCTCAACTGGGCGGCGGTGGCGCGCATCCACGACGGCCTGTACCGGCGCGCCGCCGGCGCGTCGTGACCGCCCCGGCCGCCGCCGCATGCGCATCCTGATCGTCACCAACACCTACCCGCCGGCCGATATCTCGGGCGTCGGGACCCTGGTCCAGGAGCTGGCGCGGCGGCTCGACCAGGACGGCCACCAGGTCGAGGTGGTGGTGCGCGCCGCCGATCCCGCCGACCGGCTGGCGACCGCGCTGCCGGGCTCGAAGCTGCTGTTCCCGCTGCGCGCCGCAGCGCGCTTCGCGGCGACGGCCGGCCGGCGGCGGTTCGACGTCGTCCACCTGCACGAATCCGACGGCGTGCTGGTGGCGCTGGCGCTGCGTCTCGCCCGCCTGCTCGGCCGGCCCGCGGGGCGCCCCCGGCTGGTGGCCACGCTGCAGGTCTCCTACCGGCGCGAGCGGCTGTCGGTCCGCCCGCTGCGGGTGGACGGCCGCCTGCTGGCGCGCCCGACCGGTGCCGAGCGTGTGTTCGCCTGGCTGCGGGCTCCGCTGCTGGCGCTCGCCGGCCGCATCACCGCGCGGCTGGCCGACGCGGTGGTGGCACCCAGCCGGGCCACCGCCGAAGAGCTGCGGCAAGACTACGGCTGCGCGGTGACGGCGGTCATCCCCAACGGCATCCGGCCGGCGGCCCCCCAAGCGCACGCGCCGGACTCCCGTCCGGTGGTGCTCTACGCCGGTCGGCTGCGCACCCGCAAGGCGGTGGCGGTGCTGATCGAGGCGTTCGCTCGCCTCGAGCGGCCGCCCGCCGCCCGCCTGGTGATCGCCGGCGACGGCGAGCAGCGGCCGGCGCTCGAGGCCCAGGCGGCGGCGGCCGGGCTGGCGGAGGCGGTCGAGTTCGCCGGCGCGGTGCCGCACCACGCCATGGCGGCGCTGTACCGCCGGGCGGACGTCTTCTGCCTGCCGTCGCTCTACGAGGGGTTCCCGCTGGCGATTCTCGAGGCGATGGCGGCCGGCCTGCCGGTCATCGCCAGCCGGGTGGCCGGCAACCCGGAGGCGGTCGAGCACGGCGCCAGCGGTCTGCTGGTCGAGCCCGAGGACGCCGCCGGCCTGGCGGCGGCGCTCGGCGAGCTGCTGGCCGACCCCGATCGCCGGCGCCAGATGGGCGAGGCAGCGCGGCTCCGGGTCGAGCGGGAGTTCTCGATCGAGCGGGTTAGCGCCGCCTACCGCAGGCTGTGGCTCGAGCTGGCCGACGGCGCGCGGCCCGGCTAGCCGCCGTCGTCGGCCAGCCGTCCCCTGACCTCGACCTCGGCCTCGCAGGTCGGGGCGCCGCGCTGGGAGAACCAGCTCACGAACTCGTAGATCAGGTCGACCTCGAGACGGTAGCGGCCCGGATCCTCCGGCCGCGTGACGAGCTGCTGCACCTCGACCTCGCCGCCCGGCGCCAGCTC
>JBFGNS010000133.1:0-11549 GCA_041574955.1 Thermoanaerobaculia bacterium
CGGCGAGCTCGCCCACCGGCCGCGCGCCGCGGTCCTCGCCGGTCCTCAGCCGCACCGCCACCGTGCCGGCCTCCTCCTCCTTGGCGCCCACCACCAGCATGTAGGGCACCTTCTGGAGCTGCGCCTCGCGGATGCGGTAGCCGAGCTTCTCGTTGCGCGCGTCGAGCTCGGTGCGCACGCCGGCCGCCGCCAGCTCGCGGCGGACGCGCTCGCCGTAGGCGGTGAACTTCTCGGACACCGGCAGCACCACCGCCTGCACCGGCGCCAGCCAGACCGGGAAGGCGCCGGCGGTGTGCTCGACCAGGATGCCGATGAACCGCTCGATCGAGCCGAGCATGGCGCGGTGCAGCATGGTGGTGCGGTGATCCGCGCCGTCGGGCCCGACGTAGGTCAGGTCGAACCGCTCGGGGAACTGGTAGTCGAGCTGCACGGTGCCGAGCTGCCAGCTGCGGCCGATGGCGTCGGCCACCTGGAAGTCGATCTTGGGGCCGTAGAAGGCGCCGTCGCCCTGGTTGATCTCGTAGTCGAGGCCGGCGGCGTCGAGCGACGACTGGAGCGCCGCCTCGGCGCGGTCCCACAGCTCGTCAGAGCCGAGCCTCTTCTCGGGCCGTGTGGAGAGCTCGATCAGGATGTTCTCGAAGCCGAAGGTGTCGTAGATCTCGAGGATCATCTCGACCGCCGAACGCACCTCGTCCTCGATCTGCTCGGAGGTGCAGAAGACGTGGGCGTCGTCCTGGGCGAACGAGCGCACCCGCGTCAGTCCGGAGGTGACGCCGCTTCTCTCGTAGCGGTGGAGCCGGCCGAAGTCGGCGTAGCGGATCGGCAGGTCGCGGTAGGAGCGCCGCCGAGTCTTGTAGATCAGGCAGTGGGTCGGGCAGTTCATCGGCTTGACCGCCATCGACCGCTCGTCGGCCTGGGTGAAGAACATGCTCTCGCGGTAGAAGTCGTAGTGGCCCGAGGTGTGCCACAGGTCGACGTCGAGGATCTGCGGCGTCACCACCTCGCCGTAGCCGCGCCGTGTCTGGAGCTCGCGCACGTACTCGGTGAGCAGGGTGTAGACCAGCGCCCCCTTGGGGTGGAAGAACGGGCTGGCCGGGGCGTAGTCGTCGAAGCTGAACAGGTCGAGCTCCGGCCCCAGCCGGCGGTGGTCGCGGGCGCGCGCCTCCTCGAGCTGCTCCTCGTAGGCCTCGAGCTCCTGCTTGCTGGCGAAGGCGGTGCCGTAGATGCGCTGCAGCATCTCGTTCGACTCGTCGCCCTTCCAGTAGACGCCCGACGCCTCGAGCAGCTTGACCGCGCCGATCTGGCCGAGCCGCTGGACGTGGGGGCCGCGGCACAGATCGGTGAACGGCCCGTCGCGGTAGACGGTGATCGTCTCGCCCTCGGGGATGTCGGCCAGCCGCTCGACCTTCAGGCTCTCACCCATGCCGCGAAACAGCTCGGCGGCCTCCTCGCGACTCATCTCGATGCGCTCGAACGCGTGGTCCTCGGCCACGATCTCGCGCATCTTGGCCTCGATCCGCTCGAGGTCCTCGGGAGTGAAGGCGCGCGGGAAGCGGAAGTCGTACTGGAACTTCTCCGAGTGATCGACGCGGCCGACGTCGATCTCGGTCTCCGGCCACAGCCGCTTGACGGCGTCGGCCAGCACGTGCTCGGCCGAGTGGCGGATGAACTCGCCGGCCTCGGGGTCGCGGCCGGTGAACAGGCGGAAGCTGCCACCGCGGCCGAGCGGCTGGCGCAGATCCAGCTTGGCGCCGTCGAGCTCGGCGCCCACCGCGGCGCGCGCCAGCCCGGGCCCGATCGCCGCCGCCACCTCGAGCGGGGTGGTGCCCGGCGCCACCTCGCGCAGCGAGCCGTCGGGCAGCGTGAGCGGCAGCTTCTGGGCTGAATCGGACATACCTCGACCCTCCTGGGGCTCAGGCGCGAACGGCGACGGCTGGGCCGACGCTCAGAGCGCCCGCGGCGGCGTAGTAAGACGGGAGGCCTGGTAGGCGCTAGCGGACTCGAACCGCTGACCTCTACCGTGTGAAGGTAGCGCTCTAACCAGCTGAGCTAAGCGCCTGTGCATTGCTTCCAGCGGGCCTCCTTGGGAGGCTCGAATGGTAGGCCCGAGCGGACTTGAACCGCTGACCTCTACGATGTCAACGTAGCGCTCTAACCAGCTGAGCTACGGGCCTGGAGCTCGCGGCCGTGCCTCACGGCCGCCCGCGACTCCAGGACGCTAGCAAAGGGGTGTGGGAGGGTCAAGGCGGCCGGCGAGCCGACCCGCTCTGCTCGCGCCGTCGCCGGCGGCGTTGGCTAGACTGGCTCGATGCGACCGGGCTGGCGGGGACGGCTGGCGGCTCTCGGGCCGGGGCTGCTGGTGGCGGCCACCGGGGTGGGGGCCGGTGACCTGGCGACGGCATCGATCGTCGGCAGCAAGCTGGGGCCGGCGGTGCTGTGGGCGGTGGCGTTGGGGGCGTTCCTCAAGTTCGTGTTGAACGAGGGCCTGGCGCGCTGGCAGCTGGCCACCGGCGAGACCCTCGTAGCCGGCGCCGTGCGGCGGCTGGGGCGGCCGGTGGCGGCGCTGTTTCTGGTCTACCTGCTGGTGTGGAGCCTGGCCGTGGGCCGCGCGCTGGCCAGCGCCTGCGGTGTGACCGCGCACGCGCTGGCGCCGGTGTTCGACGACCCGGCCACCGGCAAGCTGGTGTGGGGCGCGCTGCACGCGGTGGCCGGGATCGGCCTCGTGCTGGCCGGCGGCTACCGGTTGTTCGAGCGGGTGATGAGTGTGGCCATCGGGGTGATGTTCGTCACCGTGGTGGCGTGCGCGGCGCTGCTGAGGCCGGACGTCGCGGTGCTGGCGCGCGGCCTGGCGGTGCCCACGATCCCGGCGCTCGCCGCCGGCGGGCTGGGCTGGACGGTGGCGCTCCTGGGCGGCGTCGGCGGCACCGTGACGCTGCTCTGCTACGGCTACTGGATCCGCGAGGAGGGCCGCGAGGGGCCAGCAGCGCTCGGGCTGTGCCGGATCGACCTGGCCGCCGGCTACCTGATGACCGCGGTGTTCGGAATCGCCATGGTGATCGTCGGGTCGACGGTCGAGGTCACCGGCGGCGGCGCGACGCTGCTGGTCGAGCTCGGCGAGCGGCTGGGGGAGAGGCTGGGAGCGCCCGGCCGCTGGCTGTTCCTGGCCGGCGCCTGGGGCGCGGTGGCCTCCAGCCTGCTCGGGGTCTGGCAGTCGGTGCCGTACCTGTTCGCCGACCTCTGGCGGCTGCTCGCGTCGCCGGCGGCGAGCCGGGCCGGCGGCGAGCGCGTCGACGTGCGCGGCCTTCCCTACCGCGGCTTCCTGCTGGCGCTCGGCCTGCTGTCGATCGGCGGGCTGGGCGGTAGCTTCGTCCGCATCCAGCAGGTCTACGCCGTGCTCGGCGCCCTGTTCGTGCCGCTGCTGGCGCTGGCGCTGCTGGTGATGAACGGCCGGGCGACGTGGGTCGGTTCGGAGCACCGCAACCGCCCCGCCACCAGCCTGGTGCTGGCGCTGGCCGTCGGCCTGTTCCTGCTGTTCGGCTACCTCCAGTTGACCGCCGCCGGATGAGCCCGGGCGCCGCCGCCGGCTGCTAGCATCCCTCGGGCCGTGACTCGCCCCGCCACCCCGCCGTCGCGGCGCGCGCCGCGGCCTCTCGCCAGCCGGCTCGCCGCGGTCGCCGTCCTGACGGCTACGGTGGCGGTACCGGCCGCCGGCGAAGGGCCGGCGTTCGTCGACCGCGCCGCCGAGCTGGGGGTCGACTTCGTGCACTTCAACGGCATGTCGGGCGAGCTGTACATGGTCGAGAACATGGGCGCCGGGGCGGGGCTGGTGGACTACGACGGCGACGGCGACCTCGACCTGTACCTGGTGCAGGGAGCGATGCTGGGGCCGGGCAAGACCACCGCCGACGCCCTCGTCCCGCCGCGCCATCCCGAGCCGCTGAGCGACCGGCTGTACCGCAACGACCTGGCGGCCGGCCCCGACGGGCGGCCCGAGCCGCGCTTCGTGGACGTCACCGGCTCGAGCGGTCTCGCCGGCGCCACCGGCTACGGCATGGGCGTGGCCAGCGGCGACTACGACGGCGACGGCCTGGCCGACCTCTACCTGACCAACTTCGGCCCCAACCAGCTGTGGCACAACACGGGCGACGGCCGCTTCCGCGACGTCACCGCCGAGGCCGGCGTCGACGACCCGCGCTGGAGCGTGCCGGCGTCGTTTCTCGACTACGACCTGGACGGCCTGCTCGACCTGTGGCTGGGCAACTACCTGGACTTCATCTTCGCCCGCCACAAGCCGTGCCCGGGCGAGGGCGGCCAGCCCGACTACTGCGGTCCGCTGGCCTACGGCCCTGAGACCGACCGGCTGTTCCGCAACCGGGGCGACGGCGGCTTCGAGGACGTCACCCGCCGCGCCGGCCTGGCCGGCACGGCCGGCAACGCGCTCGGCGGTATCGCCGCCGACCTCGACGGCGACGGCCGGGTGGATCTCTACGTCGCCAACGACATGAACGCCAACCGGCTGTGGATCAACCGTGGTGACGGCACCTTTGCCGACGAGGCGCTGCTGGCCGGCAGCGCGCTCGACTGGCAGGGCCAGCCGCAGGCCGGCATGGGGGTGGACGCCGGCGACTTCGACGCCGACGGCGACGAGGACCTGTTCGTCACCCACCTCAACGGCCAGACCAACACGCTGTACGTCAACGGCGGCGACGGCATCTTCCGCGACGCGACGCCAGGCAGCGGACTCGACGGCCCGAGCTGGAACCGCACCGGCTTCGGCACCCGCTGGCTCGACTACGACAACGACGGCTGGCTCGACCTGCTGACCGCCAACGGTGCGGTGCGGGTCCTGCCCGAGCAGGCCGGCGACCCGCTGCCGCTCAAGCAGCCCAACCAGCTGTTCCGCAACCTCGGCGACGGCCGCTTCGCCGACGCGAGCGCCGCGGCCGGCGAGGAGTTTGCAAGGCTCGAAGCCAGCCGTGGCGCGGCCTTCGGCGACCTCGACAACGACGGCGACATCGACGTGCTGATCTCGAACAACGCCGGACCGGCCCGGCTGCTGATGAACCTCGCCGGCGGACGGCGCGGCTGGCTGGGCGTCGCGCTGGCCGACGGCACGGGCAGCGGGCTGGGCAGCCGCGTGGCGGTCGTCCGCGCCGCCGGGCCGGTGCTGTGGCGCCGCGTTCACACCGACGGCAGCTACGCCTCGGCCAGCGATCCGCGGCTGACGATCGGGCTGGGCGAGAGCGGCGGGCCGCTCGAGCTGAGCCTGGTGCGGCCGGGCGGCCGCACAACCGCGTGGGGCGGTCTGCCCGCCGGCCGCTATCTCAACCTGCCCGGGGGCGGCGGCCGGTGACTGGCCGCGCCCCCGGCGGCCGCGCCGCTCCGCTCGTCGCGGCCCTCGCCGCCTGGCTGGCGGCGCCGCTCGCCGGCCAGCCGCCGTTCGTCGACGCCACCGCCGAGGCCGGGCTCGACTTCGTCCACTTCAACGGCATGTCGGGCGAGTTCTACTTCCCGGAGATGACCGGCGGCGGCGGCGCGCTGGTCGACTACGACAACGACGGCGACCTCGACCTGTTCCTGGTGCAGGGCACGATGCTCGGCCCCGGCAAGACCGCCGCCGACGCTATCTTCCCGCCGCCGGCCGGCGGCCCGCCCGGCGACCGTCTGTACCGCAACGATCTGGTGGCCGGCCCCGGCGGCGCCCCGGCGGCGCGCTTCGTCGACGTCACCGAGCGCGCCGGCATCGTGGAAGCGGGCTACGGCATGGGGGTGGCCGCCGGCGACTACGACGGCGACGGCTGGACCGACCTCTACGTCACCAACTTCGGCTCGAACGCGCTGTGGCGCAACCTCGGCGACGGCCGCTTCCGCGACGTCACCGCCGCCACCGGCAGCGACGACCGCCGCTGGTCGGTGGCGGCCAGCTTCGCCGACTACGACGGCGACGGGCGGCTCGACCTGTTCGTCGCCAACTACGTCGACTTCAGCTTCGCGGTCCACAAGATCTGCCCGCTGCCGACCGGCGAGCGCGACTACTGCGGGCCGCTGGCCTACGACCCGGTGCCCGACCGGCTGTTCCGCAACCGCGGCGACGGCGGCTTCGAGGACGTGTCGGCCGCCGCCGGCATCGCCGCCCAGGCCGGCGCCGCGCTCGGCCTGGTGGCGGCCGACCTCGACGGCGACCGGCGGACCGACTTCTACGTCGCCAACGACGGCAGCGCCAACTTCCTGTGGCTCAACCAGGGTGACGGCACGTTCCGCGACGAGGCGCTGCTCGCCGGCAGCGCGTTCAACCGCGCCGGGCAGCCGGAGGCCAGCATGGGGGTGGCGGCCGCCGACTTCGACGGCGACGGCGACGAAGACCTGTTCATGGCCCACCTGACCGGCGAGACCAACACGCTCTACCGCAACGACGGCCGCGGCCTGTTCCGCGACGACACCGTGGCCAGCGGCCTCGGCTCGCCGAGCTGGACGATGACCGGCTTCGGCGTCGTGCCGCTCGACTACGACCGCGACGGCCGGCTCGACCTGCTGGTGGCCAACGGCGCGGTCAAGACCATCGAGGCGCTGGCTCGCCGGCGCGACCCGTACCCGCTGCACCAGCCCAACCAGCTGTTCCGCAACCTCGACGGCATGAGCTTCGCCGACGTCACCGCCGGCGCCGGCGAGGCGTTCAGCCGCTCCGAGGTGAGCCGCGGCGTGGCGGTGGGCGACGTCGACCGCGACGGCGACCCCGACGCGGTGGTGGTCAACAACGCCGGCCCGGCTCGCCTGCTGCTCAACCGGGTGGCGGGTGGCGGCTGGCTGGGCGTGGCGCTGGCGGAGGGCGGGCGCGGCGCCTGGGGGGCGCGCGCCGAGCTCGCCGGCGATCCCCGCCAGTGGCGCCGGGTGGCCGCCGACGGCGGCTTCGCCTCGGCCCACGATCCGTGGCCGCTGTTCGGCTTCGCCGGCGAGCCGCCCGCCCGGCTGCGGCTGCACTGGCCGGACGGGCGCCGCCGCGAGCTGCGCGTGCCGCCGGCCGGGCGGTACCTGGTGGTGGCGCGGTGAGACACGGCGCATCCGCGCTGGCCGGAGCGCTCGGCCTGCTGGCGCTGGCGGGCGGCGGCGCTCTGGCGGCCCAGCAGCCAGCGGCGAGCGAGGCCATCCCGCGGCCCAACCTCGAGCGGGTCGAGCCGGCGGTGCGCGCCCAGCTCGAGGAGCAGCGGGCGGCGGTCGACGAGCTGCTGGCGGATGCCGGCGCGCCTCCCGGACTGGTGGCCGAGGCCGCCGGCCGCCTCGGCCAGCTGTACCTGCTGTACGGCCTGGCCGAGGCCTCGCGAGCCGCCTTCGGCGAAGCGGCCGAGCGCTCGCCGGGCGACGGGCGCTGGCGCTACTACCTGGGGGTGCTGGCCGAGCAGGAGGGCGACCTCGAGGCGGCCATGGCGAGCTACCGCGCGGTGCTCGAGCGGCGCCCGGACGACCTGCCCACCCTGCTGCGCCTGGGGCGCTCCGCCGTGGCGGGCAACCGCACCGAGGCCGCCGCCGAGTGGTTCGAGCGCGCCCTGGCGGTCGACCCGGAGTCGGCCGCCGCCCAGCACGGACTCGGCGAGGTGGCGTTCCTGGCCGGCGACTGGCAGACCGCCGTCGACCGTTT
Organism: Thermoanaerobaculia bacterium; assembly: GCA_041574955.1. Taxonomy (GTDB): domain Bacteria; phylum Acidobacteriota; class Thermoanaerobaculia; order Multivoradales; family JAHEKO01; genus CALZJC01. The sequence continues at coordinate 7,634 of JBFGNS010000133.1, forward strand.
CGAGGCGGCGCTGGCGGCCCAGCCCGAGGCCACCGCGGTGCACTACCAGCTCGGCCTGGCCTACCGCGAGCTGGGTGAGCTGGAGCGCGCCCGCGAGCACCTCGGCCGGCGTGGGAGCAGCCCGGTGAGCTTCGCCGACCCGCTGACCGACGGCCTGGGGCAGCTCACCGCCGGCGCCGGCATCCACATCGTGCGCGGCACGCGGGCGTTCTCGGCCGGCCGCTTCGACCTGGCGGTCGAGGCCTACCGCCGCGCGCTGGCCGAGGACCCCACCAACCTCACCGCCCGCCAGTCGCTGGCCTCGGCGCTGGCCTGGATCGGCGACCTCGAGGCGGCGCTCGCCGAGTACGCCACGGTTCTCGGGCAGCGGCCCGAGGACGCACTGGCGCACTACAACGTCGGCACGCTCGAGCTCAAGCGGGGCGATCTCGAGGCCGCCGCCGGCCACCTGCGCCGGGCGGTCGAGCTGGCGCCCGACCTGGCCGACGCTCAGTACAACCTGGCCGGCGTGCTGGAGCAGCTCGGCGACTACCCCGAGGCGCTGGCCGCCGCCTCGGCGGCGGTCGAGCTCGACCCGCAGGACAACGCCGCCCGCCTGCTGCGCGCCAACCTGCTGGGACGGCTGGGCCGGCTGGCCGAGGCCGAGGAGCAGCTCGCCTGGGTGCTGCGCGACGACCCCGCCAGCGCCGACGCCCGCATGAGCCTCGGAACGCTGATGGCGCGCACCGGCCGCCCCGAGCGCGCCGGCGAGCTGTGGGGAGAGGTGCTCGGGTCGGAGGCGCCGGCACCGATCCGGGGGCGGGCCGCGCTGGCGCTGGCCGGTCTCGACGAGCGCGCCGGCAGGCTGGGCGAGGCGCTGGCCGGCTACCGGCGGGCCGTCGAGCTGGCGCCGGCCGACGCCGGCGCGCGGCTGGCGCTGGCCGGCGCCCTCGGACGCACCGGCCGGCTGGCCGAGGCGGCCGAGGCGTTCGGCGCGGCGGCCGAGCTGGCGCCGGCGAGCGAGCAGGCGTGGTTCGGCCGCGCCACCGCCCAGATGCTGGCCGGCGCCGACGGCGAGGCGCGCGCCACCCTCGAGCGCGCTCTCGAGCAGGTGCCGTCGAGCCTGCCGCTCGGCCACGCGCTGGCCCGGCTGCTGGCGGCCAGCCGTGATCCGGCGGTGCGCGACGGTAGGCGGGCGGTCGAGCTGGCGCGCGCCGTGCTCGAGCGGCAGCCGGCGCTCGACCACGCCGAGACGCTGGCGATGGCTCTCGCCGAGCTGGGGCGGTTCGACGAGGCCGCCGACTGGCAGCGCCGGGTGCTGCGCCAGGCGCGCGCCGCCGGCGAGGCCGACGAGCGGCTGGCAGCGATCGAGCTCAGGCTGCGCCGGTACGAGCTCGGCGAGCCCGTCCGCGCCCCCTGGCTCCCCTAGCCCCCCAAGCCCTCAAGCCCCCAAGCCCTCACCCCGCCACCTCGAAACCGATCGAGCTGCGCTCGGCCGCACTGACGCCGTCGCCGAGGCTGAGCACCAGGGTGTAGCGACCGGGCTTCAGGCCGCCGGCCTCGAGCCGCGCCACCAGCTCCTCGCCTCCCGCCGCCGGGCGGCGCTCGACGATCGCCAGCGAGTGGCCCTCGACACGCCTGTCGTCGGGACCCAGCACCCAGGACTCGAGCTGCGCCTCGCCGCCGGCCACGTTGTGGGCCATCACCACCAGCTCGGCCGCGCCGCCGCGCGCGATACGCGGCCGGGCGGCGGGGATGTACGGCTGGCCGCGCAGCATGAACGGGTAGTCCACCTGGCGGTTCACCGCCTCGGGCGGCTCGCGCACGATCAACCAACGGCCCATCGGCTCGGGCACCAGCGGTGGCGACAGCGCGGGCGCCTCGCCGGGCACCGTGAGGTCGACCGCGCGCATCGCGAAGTGGCCGGTCTCGGAGTTGCGCACCATCACCCGCACCACGTACTCGCCGGGGTCGAGGTCGAGGTGGCCGTAGTACTTGAGGCCGCCCTGGCGCAGACCGGCCTCCACCTTGGACAGGTCGAGCCCCATCGACTGGGTGAAGAAATCGCGCACCTCGCCGCTCTCGCTCAGCGCGTAGGCGTACAGCTCGGCCTGCACGGTCGGGCCCGAGCTGCCGGCCAGAAAGTCGGCGCCGTCGATCTCGACCAGCACCGGCACGTAGGCCGGCCCACCGCCGGCGTCGAACGCAGCCGCCAGCACCGAGCTGTCGATGCGCCCGCCCTCCTGGCCGCCGATGATCGCGTCGGCCACCGACTGGCGGCGCTCGAGGGCGCCGCGGTCGGCGTAGCGCGCGGCGGCGTAGTAGCCGGGCCGGTGCACCAGGCGCGCGCCCGACGGGCCGCCCTTGAGCTTGACCTTGATCGGGTGGTAAGAGCCGTCGAAGTCGACCTTGGTGGGCTGGAACGCCAGCACGTAGGTGACGCTGGTGCGGTCGAGCATCTGCTCCATCGCCTCGCCCAGGTCGTTGAATCCGCGGTACATCTCGCCGCCGGTCTCGTTGGCCATCAGGAACAGGCTGTCCTCGGCGCGGTTGCGGTCGGCGCCGCCGGTGGCGCGCAGACCGCCGACGTCGATCGCCTGGATGGTGGCGTCGGCGCGCCGGAAGCCGTCGAGCATGCCGGTCAGGACCGAGGTGTCCTCGGTGGTGCCGAACCGCTCGGTCGAGTCGACCTCCCAGTAGCGGCCGGCCTCGGCCGCCTGGTTCATCCGCATGGTGGCGCCGATGTCCTCGGTGCCGAGGATGGCGGTCAGGTCGAATCCCTCCGACAGCAGCAGCACGTGCTTGCGGCCGTTGACCCCCTGCATCAACCCCGCCAGGTCGTCGAACGAGCGCGCGAACTGGACGATACGGCCGCGGTCCACCTGGCGCGCCGTGCCCTCGTTGAGCAGCGACATCGCCTCCAGGTGCTCCTGCACGAGCGCCTCGCGGTCGATGCCGGCGGCGCCGCCACCGGTGGCGCCGATCGTCTCCTGGGTGGAGGTGGGACGGGTTATCAGCAGCCCGAGCGGATCGCCGGTCTGCTCTACGAGCTGCGGCAGCGCCAGGGTCTCGATCGCCGCCACCGTCTGGTCGCGGTCGCTGGTGAAGTTGAGCAGCAGCCGCGGGCCCTGCTGCAGCGAGTAGGTGCCGACCGCCGCCAGGTCGGTCGGATGCAGGTCCTCGCTCACCAGCTTGGTGGCGGCCTCGCGCGCGCGTAGCAGCGAGTTGGGGTTGGAGAACGACAGGTCGAACAGGAACAGGAAGTGGCGCCGCGCCGCCTTGGGCAACGGCCGCCGCACCACCGCCTCGGTGCCTACCTGCCGCAGATCGATGACCTCGAAGCCGGTGATCTGCTGCTTCTTGCGGCCGTCGAGCACCTCGAAGTCGTCGGCCGTCAGGCCGCGCACCGGCTGCCCGTCCTTGAGCACCTGTACCGGCACCTCGACCACCACCACGTCGGCGGTCTCGGAGAACACCTGCCCCGCCGCCGGCACCGCCGCGCCCACGGCGGCCGCCATCGCGGCCACGACCACACCTCTACGCCACTCGAGCATCACGACCTCCTTGCAGGGGTAACTACCTCAAGACCGCACCACGCCACCCGTCCGTCCTCAGGATACTCCTCGGCGGGACGTGGGGAAAGCGTGCCTGCCCTGCCGTGGTTGGGGGCTTGAGGGCTTGAGGGCCTGCAGCAGCTCACCCGGAGGGAGCGCCAGCCGACGGGGGCCCGGGCGGAGCGACATCACCCTCGCCTTTGGAGCGCAGCCCGGGCCACCGCTGGCCCAGCGACCGAGCCTTCACCCACACCGCACCTGCCACGCTTCCTCACCTCCCGCGCCGAGATCCCTCTCTACGCTCGGGATGCCAAGCAGGCCTCGCGGGCCTGCAGCAGCTCACCCGGAGGGAGCGCCAGCCGGCGGGGGCCCGGGCGGAGCGA
>JBFGNS010000134.1:0-11548 GCA_041574955.1 Thermoanaerobaculia bacterium
CAAGGGCAAGTACATCGTGCGCTACTTCACGCGCACCGGCTACACCGACGAGGAGCACATCTGGCTGTGCAGCAACGGCAGCTTCCAGCGCCGCGGAGCAGCGGGCGGCTTCGGTGGCGGCACCAGCGGCGCCTTCCAGAGCGACTCGACCGGCCGCTGGACCGCCACCGGCGCCGGGGAGCACGGCACGCTGACCCTGCGCTACGGCAACGGCCAGGTCGGCGAGTACCAGCTGCGCTGGGATTTCCAGAACAGCCACCTCTACGTCGACGGCAAGCGCTGGTACCACGACAAGAACGAGGTCTGTGACTGAGCTGGGCGGCTGCCCCGAGCCGCCCGTCAGCCTTCCCCTCCGAGCCCGAGAAACAGCTTCAGGCCGTCATCGACCGCCTCGAGCTCTTCGGCGGTGATCCTGGCGAAGAGCTTGCGCACGCGCCGCTTGTCGATGGTGCGGACCTGGTCCAGCAGGGCCCAGGACCGCTTGCGCAGGCTGCCGGCTCGCGGGGCCAGCTCCGGATAGAGCGCGCCCCGGCCCGGCGTGCCGGTGATCGGCACCACACAGAGCAGCGGGTAGCGCTGGTCTTGGGTGACGGCGGGATCGCTGACGATGATGCACGGCCTGAGCCCGCGCTGCTCGTGACCGAGCGCCGGATCGAGGCCGACCAGGGCGACGGTGCCGCGCTCGAGCTTCAATCGCCGTCCTCGACCCAGCCCCGGCTCGGAGACCAGCTGACGTCACGGCCCGTCCCGGCGTCGAGCAGCTCTTCATCGCCGGCCGCCCCCCAGCCGCCCCACTCGCCGAGGCCGGCCTCGGCCACCTCCTCGCTCTGTGGATGGGGGCTCTCGACGGACGTCAGCAGCTCCTGGCGCCGGCGGCTCTCGAGCTCGTGCTCCACGGCCTCGAGCACGAAACGGCTGCGGTTCCGCTCGCGCTTGTCGATGGCCTTGACGAGCTCGCCGGGGAGGGTGACGGTGATGCGGCTTCTCGGCATGACAGTATGATCATATCATAGGTCATACTCCCAAAGGCCACCCGTCGGGGCCACCGCCTGTCAGCGGTGCCAGGTACTTCGGGGGGGTACTTCGGGTACTTCGGGGGGGGTACTTCGGGGGGCGTCTCCTGCCGGGCGCCCTCACTTACGCGCCGCCGCGACGACGGCGCGCACCTCGAGCACCAGGGCGCCATCGCCCACGAGCTCCCCCCACTTCGCCACGACCTCGCGCTCCAGCGAGTCGCGACGCGCGTCGTCCATCTGCCCCACCGCCGCCGCGAGCGGGGTGCTGCCGACGTACTGCCAGAGGAACTCCCTCGGTTCCGGGAGCCGCAAGGTCGTGGTCCCGGACTGGACGGAGACGTCGCGGAAGCCGGCGCCGCGGACGAGCTGCTCGACCTCGTCGTTCTCGTGGAGCGAGAAGACCTGGTTCACGAAGCCCGCGGCTTGGGGAGCGGCGTGGCTCGCGAAGGCCTCGGCGAGGATCGTGAAGACCCGTGGCGTGGGACCGGGGACGTTGAACAGCAGCCGGCCGTCGCTCGCCAGAGACCGCCTCATCTCGCCCAGGGCCGCGGCCTTGTCGGGCATGAACTGGAGGCCCATCTGGCACAGCACGACGTCGAACGAGGCATCCGGAAACGGCATCGCCTCGGCGCTCGCCTCGTGCCACTCGACGGCCAGGTCGGGCGGCACCGTCGAACGCGCCACCGCGAGCATTCCGGGGTTGAGGTCGAGGCCGGCGACCTTCCCCGCTTCGCCGACCTGTGCCGCGGCGAGCCGCGCGACGATGCCGGTGCCGCAGGCGACGTCCAGCACCCGCTCTCCCGCACGGAGCGCGGCCACGCGAAGCAGGTCGATCGCCATCGGCTCGCCGATCGCCGGAACGAAGTAGCGCTCGTAGTTCGCCGCTGGGTTGCCGTCGTAGCTCTGTCCGAGATGTCGCTCCGCCATGTCTCTGCCTCCGTCCTTCGCGATAGAAGCCGTGGCTCGTCCGAGACCGTCGAGCCGGAGGGCCAGCAGGGGGCTCCCCCGGCCCGTCAACCGGCGTCGGTCGAGATCGTGATGTTGAAGCCGTCCGGATCCACCACGGCGAAGTCGCGAGCGCCCCACGGCTGGTCGGTAGGCTCCCGCGCCAGGACGCCGCCGCGGGCCTGGATGTCCTTGGCCAGCTGATCCACGTCCTGGGTGGTGGTGCAGTAGAGCCTGAAGCCGACGCCCTTGGCGCGGTCGCGGCCCTTCGCCCAGTCGTCCTGTCCCAGGACGATGGTCACCGCACCGGCCGCCAGGCTGGCGGCCACGGCGCGCCCCTCGTGCTCGTGGCGCTCGCGCAGCACGCATCCCAGGACGTCGGTGTACCAGCGGATCGACGCCTCGAGGTCGCCGACCGTCAGGCTGGGCGTGACCTGGCGGAGACGGAGGGTCTCGGGCCGCTGGCGCTCTTTGTGCTCGGTCTCGTTCATCGTCTGCTCCGGTCGTGGCTCATGTGGGCGTGAACGGGATTCTAGGACAGGGCCGGGCGGCGCGCGGTCCGGGCCGCGGCGGGTGGGGGATCGCCCCGCGCGCCAGGCGCTACTTCTCCGCCGCCCCGATCTTGACGAGCTTGCCAGGCAGGCGGTAGCGCGGACCCGGAGCGACGGCTACGGACAGACGCCGGGCTTGGCGAGCACTGCCGTGAAGCTGCCCGCAACCGAGAAGCCGTTGCTCAACGAGACGGTCGAGCCCGCTCGGAACGTGGCGGTGGTGGTGGCCCCGACGACCACCTTGCCGCTGGTGGTGATGGAGTTGCAGGCCTCGACCGTCTGGACGCCGCTCGGAAGGGTGGTGTCGGCGAGGACCAGGTCGAACGGGAAGTAGGTCACGGACACCTGCTTCGGGGCGGCAGGCATGGTGACAGTGTTGGCGAGCGTCTTGGCGGCATCGTTGTTCGTACCCGTCCAACCGACGACGATCCAGCCGGGGTCGGGCGACGCGAGCAGGCTGACGAGCGCGTTCGGGACGTACCGGCCGGCCGGGCAGCCGACCGACTGGAACGGCGTCGCGATGGGGTCGGCACCGTTCCCCGTGTGGGCGCGAGTGAGCGGGAAGCAGTTGCCGCCGTCGTTGTCCTCGATGGTGATGGTCAGGGTCGACGGTGTGCCGAGCCCGAGGCCGGTGCTGGGGTTCCGGAGCTCGAGGACGACGGTCTCGTTGGGCTCGGGAACCGAGTCGCCGTTGATCGTGATCGAGAAGATCTCGAACCCCACCTCGCCGGCGGTCCAGCTCTCCGAGCCGTCGGTGTAGCTGAAGTCGGTCCCCGGCGTCGCGGTGCCGCCGACGCGCACGCGATCGACCGACGCCGGCAGGACGGCGCCGCCGTCGCGGAACACGAACAGGAGGCGCGCGCCCTGCTCCTCCGGGAAGGTCACCGCGCCGTCGTGACTGAAGTAGGCGGTGCCGAAGGCGCCGGTGGCGCGATCGAGGCCGTAGATGACCTGCACCCGGCCGGCATCGTTGATGCCGCTCGGATTGTCGCCCGGCACGCCGACGGCGAGATCGTCGACGCCGTTGCCGTCGAAGTCACCCGCCGCCAGCGCCGCACCGAAGACGTCGGACGTCGCCGTTCCGCCCAGCATGCCGGCCGGGAAGTCCTGATGGAAGGTCTGGTTGCCGGTCGCGGTCAGCCCATGGACGGGGGTTCCGTAGAGCACGTGCACGAGGCCGGCGTCCTCGCGCGTACCCCCGGGCACGCTGATTCCCTCGCCCGGCACGCCGATCGCGAGATCGCTGATGCCGTCGCCGTCGAAGTCGCCGGCGGCCAGAACGGAACCGAACTCGTCGCTCGCCTCGCGCAACCATCCGCCATCGAAGTCGGCCTGATCGAAGACCTCGGTGAACGCCGAGTTGTAGAGCACCTGGACGGCGCCCAGGCCGGTGTTGGTCAACGTGTCGTTGTCCTCGCCGGGCACGCCGATCGCGAGGTCCAGCTCTCCGTTGCCGTCGAAGTCGCCCTCGGCGAGCGCCTCTCCGAAGCGGTCGAAGGCCTCGTTCGAGTCGGCCACATTGACCGTGTTCTGGTGCCAGCAGTCTTCGATCCCGAACACGCCGTCCACGACCCACCCAGCCTCCGCTACGAAATCGACCGTCTCGCCGGGAGCTGAAATCGCGCCGCCTGGCGTGAGAGCCGCTCCGAAGCGATCGTTGAGCTCGCCGAGCTCGCCGCAGTTACCCAGGAAGGCGCTCTGCCGGATGTGGAACCCCTGGGAAAGGGGCAGGTCCACGGTGAGTGCCTCCAGATCGACCACGAGGCCTTCGTCGGAGAAGACACCGTCTTCACCGGGAGCTCCAATCAGGAGCTGGCCAGGAACTCCCACGGCAAGCGCGTTGCCAAACCGATCCCCGGCTTCGATCGACTCGCCGGCAAACGGCAGGCTGTTCTGATCGAAGTAGGGGCTGTTGGCGGCGGAGAGCCCACCGGCGGAGCCGAACAGCACCTCCACCGAGCCGGCGTCGACGTGGTTGGTGGCTCCGACCACCAGGTCCTCGAAGGGTGCGCCGATCGCCAGGTCGTCGAAGGCGTCCTTGATATCCAGGGGGCCCGCCGCGAGCACGTTGCCCCAGCGGTCGTTCGCCTCGGGGGTGCCAGCGATCCCGGTCGTCGCCTGGGTGAAGACCTGGTCCCCGGTGAGCTTCAGACCGCCGGGCGATCCGTAGAACACATGGACGGCGCCCGCGTTGGCCTGGCTCGACACGGTCTCGCCGGCCACGCTGACCGCCAGATCCATGAAGCCGTCGTTGTTGAAGTCGCCGACGGCCACGGCGGTCCCGAACCGGTCGCCGGCCTCACACGTCTCGAGCGAGGCGGTGCACTCGTCGATCAGCTGGTTGCCGAGATCGGTGAGCTGCGCCCCGAGGGGTGGAGCCGCGAGCGTGAGCGCCACGAGCGCCAGGCTCCAAGCCAGCGTGGTGACCGCGGCGACGCTCCTGCCCCGCAGCGCCCTGACCCGCCCGTGCACCCGGAACCGGCAATCCATGGGACTGCCTCTCGCCCCCCCGTCTGCAGACAGCCAGCGCCCCGTGCGCGGGCGGCTGCCAAGATGGCGGCGGATCATGAGGAGTTCCAGGTTGCAAGTCAAGGGGCAGGTTCTCGAGCGGGATCGAGGTCGGATAGACGGTCCCCTGGCGCGCCCCGCGCAGGCCGGGCTCTAACCTCGCCGTCCGCTCCGCTCGCGGCTCGCGCCGCTTCGGCTGCTAGCCGGCCTCGGGCCTGAACGTGACCCCGCAGCGCTCGCAGGCGGCGGGCAGCGTCAAACGGGACTGGAGACCGATGCGGTACCGGCAGCTCGGGCAGGTGGCGGAGAACTGGATGGCGACGGCGACCCCGACCACCACAAAGAGCAGACCGAAGAAGCCGTAGGCCACGGCGGGTCGGGAGAAGTCCAGGGTCATCCCGCCGAGCACGGCGAGAAGCAGGTAGGCCATGCCGGCGACGAAGGCGGCGACCATCCTCTTCTGCCAGCCCATCAGGCGCGCCCGGTCGGTCGGGTCGACGGTCCGGCCGGCGAAGGGGCGGTTGCCGTCGGCGTCCGGGCGGAAGCGCGGATCGGCCAGGCAGCGACGCCGGTACCAGAACATCCACGCCGGTAGGACGAGGCCACCTCCGACAGCGCCGACCCAGAACACGAAGGCCATCATGCCGCCGGGCGGTCCGTCAGGCGTGCCCGTTGGTGTCGACGACGGCCCTCACGAAACCAGGGGGAAGACGGCCTGGTCGACGACTACGGAGCCAGCGTTCGGAATCCCACGGCGCGGAAGGGTGAGAAGCCGGCGTCGTCGCCGATGATCACGGTCACGCCCGAGGTGAGGCGTCCGGCCGCGTCGTAGCCGTAGCCCACGACCGGGAACGGGAAGCCCGGGTCGGCGAACGTCGCGACGCTGCGCAGCTTCCACCGTCCGCGCTGGCCGGCGGGGGCGAGCTCGACGCTCACCGATTGCAGGAGGTCGAAGTCGCCATCGAACAGGACGCCCCCGGCACCGTCCAAGACCCGTATCCCCAACTCCGTGCAGTCCGCGATCGCGCCCCCGTCCGGTGCCCTGAACAACAGCTTCCGACCCCTGGGCTTGAAGCACTGCCCGTCGATCGCCAGCCGGACGACGAGCTGGTTGACCGGCAACCCCAGTGCGAACCCCTGCAGGTCCGGCGTGGGGTAGCCGAGCGCGGTGACGATCTGGACGTCGTCTCCCAGCTCGATGCCGTTGCTTTTCGGGTCGAGCCTGAAATCGGCGTCGAACGACAAGCGATAGAAAAAGTCGCCCCACAGCCCCACCGCACCGTCGCCAGCGATCGACTGGAAGGGAAACCGAGGTGGCTGGTCCTGGGCCCACGAGCCCGCCGAGGCGAGCAGGAGCAGGCACAGGGTGAGAGCTCCGGCCTGAAGACTCTTGGGACCGTGACTACGCATGGCTGTCCTCCGTTCTCACCGCGCCGAGAGGCCGACCGGGCTGGCGGGCCGAGTGGCCTCCGGCGCAACTTGTCAAGGGTCGGCTCGAGGCTACACCCTGGGGGCACAGGCGTCGCCACCCACGCGGGTGGCCGAGCCGGACGGCCTCGATGGGAGAGCCCGCCGGGCTCGCCGGAGCTCGCGGCGGTTGCTTCATGGACTATCATCGGCCATCGGTCGAGCGACCGCGCCTCCGCGGCGTGGGCGCGAACAGGGAGCAGTTCGGGACGGGCGGGGCGATTTCTCGGCGCGGAGGTCTCATGCGAGTCGTTCTGATTCACATACGCGATCCCCAGTTCTTCGCCTACCCGGCGGAAGAGCGCTCGCGGCGGGGGGTGCCACAGGTCATCGGCTTCCCGCCGATCGGCATCATGTCGTTGTCGGCGGTGGTCAAGCAGGCCGGCCACGAGTGCCTGATGTTCGACCAGGCGAACCCGGAGACGCCCAACGAGGTCATCCTCGAGGAGATCGCGCGCTGGCAGCCCGATCTGGTCGGGTTGAGCTTCCTGTCGACCACCAGCTACCCCTACGCCAAGGTGCTGGCGCGGCAGATCCGCGCCGCCGATGCCGAGATCAAGATCGCTTTCGGGGGCGTGTTCGCCACCCTCAACCCGCTACAGGTCAAAGGGCAGTGCCCGGAGGTGGATTTCATCTGCCGCGGCGACGGCGAGTCGCTCATCCTCGATCTGCTCGACAACCTGGACGACCCGCGGTCGGTGCTGGGCCTGACCTGGACGAGCCCGGACGGCGAGGTCCACCACAACGCGCCGCGGCCGCTCGACCGCAACCTCGACCAGTGGCCGGTGCCCGACCGCGAGAGCCTGCCGCTCGACTTCGTGGAGTCGCTGCCGCTCGACGTGCCGGCGGTGCTGTCGCTCGACCGCTACACCACCATGCAGACCTCGCGCGGCTGCCCGTGGCCGTGCGTGTTCTGCGACATCCCCACCTTCAGCGAGGGCAAGTGGCGGTCGTGGAGCCCGGAGCACGTGCTGGCGCAGCTCGAGCAGCTCGAGGCGGAAGGCTACGGCGGCGTGTTCTTCGTCGACGATCACTTCCTGCTCCAGCCCAAGCGGATCGAGGCCATCTGCCAGGGGATCATCGAGCGCGGGCTGAAGATCGAGTGGGGCTGTGAGGGGCGGGTGGACTCGGTCTGCATGGATCTGTTCCCGCTGATGGCCAAGGCCAACTGCCGGTCGCTGATGTTCGGCATCGAGAGCGGCTCGCAGAGGATCCTCGACCGCCTCAAGAAGGACCAGACCCTGGAGCAGATCGAGGCCGCGGTGAGCGCGGCCAAGAAGGCCGGCATCCCGATCGTCCACGGCTTCTTCGTCATCGGCAGCCCCGACGAGACCGAGGAGGACGTGCGTCAGAGCTTCCGCTTCGCCTCCCGCATCCGCATCGACAGCTTCGGCTTCAACCGGCTGTGCGTCTACCGCGGCACGCCGCTGTGGCAGGAGTACCTCCAGAGGGGGCTGGTGGACGACAGCAAGGACTGGTTCAAGTACTTCAAGTGCTCGGAGCTCGACCCGACCGTCCTGCCCTCGGAGACCCTCGACCGGATCCGCGCCGAGGAGTACCGCAAGCTCATCATCTACAAGCTGACGCGCTACCCGCTGCAGAGCCTGAGGATGCTGCGCCGGGTCGGCGCCCAGATGCCGCTGCGCGACCTCGTCCACCTGATCGCCAAGCCGCTGCGGGGCGGCGGGCGCAAGGCCACCCGCTCGGAGCTGCTGTCGCGGGCGGTCGAGCACCCGCAGGCCAAGGAGGCGGCGGCGGACCTGACGCAGGCGGCGGACGAGGAGCTGGCGGCGCTGATCCAGCAGGGCGAGGCGGCGCGGTCCGCCGAGTCCACCGCGGCGCGGGCGAGCTGACGGCTACGCCGAGCTCAGACCAGCTTCTCGCGCAGGCCACCGCCCTCGAGCGCGCGGAAGCCCGCCCTACGGGGCACCCGCCGTGGTCACATCAGCACGAAGGGCGGCACGAAGCCGGAGACGTTCTTGACGAAGCCGGCCTGGAACCCCATGAGCGGCGCGAGGTCTGGCACCAGGTCGGTGCAGCTGCCGTCGTCCTCGAGCTGCGAGCGCGGGGTGAAGGCGACGGCGGCGCCCGGCATCGCGATGTAGACGTCGCCGCCCTTCAGGTAGCCGGTCTGGATCAGGTTGCGGTGGAACTCCTTCTGCTCCACCCAGGCCTGGCCGATCCCGGCCCCGCAGGTGTCGTCGTCGAAGAAGAGCGGGAAGGCGTCGGCCACACCGCCCAGCGCGTCGCGGCGCACCACCAGGGCGAACTCGACGCCGGCCTCTTCGAGCACCACCTGGGCCGGGAACTGGAAGGTGCCGACCAGGACCGCCGGACCGGCGCTGTCGAACACCTGCCGTAGCCCGGGACCCGGCGGGCCGGGCGGCCCCGGGGCACCGTCGGCGCCGTCGGCACCGGGCGGCCCGGGAGCCCCGTCGGCGCCAGGCGGCCCGGGAGCCCCGTCGGCACCGGGCGGTCCCGGAGCCCCGTCGGCTCCCGGCGGACCCGTCGGACCCTGCGTTCCCAGGGTGACGTCGATCGCGTAGACCTGGGTCGCCGCCGGGCCCGACGACACGATCAGCACGTAGGTCCCGGCATCCCCGGTGGTCAGCAGCGCGTCGATCGTGGTGTCGGTCGAGGCCACGACCGGCTGTTCGACGAAAGCGCCGGCCGCGTCCCCCAGCAGCACCGTGGGATCCGTTCCGAAGTTCTCCCCGTCGATGGTCAGCGTCAGGGCGTCGACATCGGCGACCACCCGCGTCACGACGAGCTGCGGTGGCGGGTTCTTGCCCCGATCCGCCACCGCGGCGAGCGCCGCGAACGGCGCCAGCACGGCAATCCACAAGACGAGCTTCTTGCGCATCTCGGTCTCCTCCCGCCGAGCGAGCGGCCCGGCATCCTCCAAGGGTCTTCCTCGTGCCGAGACTAGCCTACTCGCATCGGGGCGACAGGCCGGGATCGATCCGGGGCGGCCCGCGGCTCCGGGCCGGGACTCGAGGTCCAGGTGGCCGCCGGGGTAGTCGAGCGGCCGGCGCCCGCTACCGCTGCCCGCGGTAGACCTCCCGGCGGTGGCCCACCTTGACGACGAACACCACCAGCCGGGCGTCCTCGATCGCGTAGAGGATGCGGTACGGGCCCTGGCGGAGGCGGTAGCGGTCGCGGCCCGACAGCTTCTGGCAGCCCGGCGGCCGCGGGTCGTCGGCCAGGCGGGCGATCCTCTCGACCACCCTCCGCCGGTCCTTCTTGCGCGGGATCGCCTCGATCTCCCTGGCCGCGGACCGCTTGATCAGGAGCTCATAGCTTGCCACGCCGCTTGAGGTCCCTGACCACCGACTCGAACGGTAGATGGGGCTCCGCCGCGCGCTGCTCGAACGCCTCGAGGTCCTCGGCGTCCTCGGCCAGCGCCTGCCGCACCGCCTCGTTCACCAGCTCCGACAGGCTCCGGTCCGTCTCGGCGGCCTTGAGGCGCAGGGCGCGGTGCAGCGCGGGATCGAAGTAAACCGTCGCTCGCTTCTGCGGTGTGCCCATGAGGACAGTATAACGTTTTGACGTCATGACGTTGAGACCCCGGTCACCTCCTCGACCGGAGCCAGACGGAATCGGGGCCGACCTTCTTCCCGGATCTGTCAGTCGGAGAGCTGGTGGACGGTGACAAAGCCTTGACTTGATCCAGAATCAGATCGATACTAGGCTCATGTCCGAGGTTTCAGCCGATCTGCTCCGCCGGCACGGCCTGCAGGTCACGGCCCAGCGGCTGGCGGTGCTGGCGGCGGTCCGGAGCCGGCCGCACGGCACGGCGGACGACGTCGTCCGGGCGGTGCGGAGCCAGATCGGCGTCATCTCGCGCCAGGCGGTGTACAACGCCCTCGGCCTGCTGGCCGACCGGGGCCTGGTGCGGCGCATCCAGCCGGCCGGCTCGCCGGCGCGCTACGAGGACCGGGTGGGCGACAACCACCACCACCTGATCTGCCGCGGCTGCGGCCGGATGGTCGACGTCGACTGCGCGGTCGGCGCCGCGCCGTGCCTGAACGCCGCCGCCGACTCGGGCTACGAGATCGACGAGGCCGAGGTGATCTTCTGGGGCCGCTGCCCCGACTGCCTCGGCCGGGGCCCGGCTCCGGCGGGAGACTGACCCGTCGGTCCGGAATCGGCCCGACGCGCCCCAAGGGGCGCACCCCCATCGAAAGCCAACAAGCGTTCTTTACGACCCGTCCCCGGCGAACCCGCATCCCCGGCGAAACCGCCCCCGGCGAACCAGAAGGAGAAGCAAGATGACAGTCGACGCAGTCAAGTGCCCCGTAGCTCACACCCATACGGTCGTCGGGGGACGGTCCAACCGGGACTGGTGGCCGAACCAGCTCAACCTCAAGATCCTCCACCAGAACTCGCCGCTGGCCGACCCGATGGGCGGCGAGCTCGACTACGCGGCCGAGTTCGAGCAGCTCGACCTGGCGGCCGTCAAGCAGGACCTCTACAAGCTGATGACGGCGTCCCAGGAGTGGTGGCCGGCAGACTACGGCCACTACGGCCCGCTGTTCATCCGCATGGCGTGGCACAGCGCCGGCACCTACCGGATCAGCGACGGCCGCGGCGGCGCCTCCTCCGGCACCCAGCGCTTCGCGCCGCTCAACAGCTGGCCCGACAACGCCAACCTCGACAAGGCCCGCCGGCTGCTGTGGCCGATCAAGCGGAAGTACGGCCGCCAGATCTCGTGGGCCGACCTGATGGTGCTCGCCGGCAACTGCGCCCTGGAGTCGATGGGGCTCCAGACCTACGGCTTCGCCGGCGGGCGCGAGGACGTCTGGGAGCCCGAGGACGACATCTACTGGGGGCCCGAGACCGAGTGGCTGGGCGACGAGCGCTACAGCGGCGACCGCGAGCTCGCCAACCCGTTCGGCGCGGTCCAGATGGGCCTGATCTACGTCAACCCCGAGGGGCCGAACGGCAACCCGGATCCGCTCGCCTCGGCGCGCGACATCCGCGAGACCTTCGGGCGCATGGCGATGAACGACTACGAGACCGTCGCGCTGGTGGCCGGCGGCCACACCTTCGGCAAGTGCC
>JBFGNS010000135.1:0-11527 GCA_041574955.1 Thermoanaerobaculia bacterium
CGGCGGCGCCAGGTGCTCGCGGCCGTTGCCGTCGGCGTCGTGCAGCCAGTAGCGGGCCTTGTCGAGCCGCTGCGGCCGCACGAAGTCGTCGCACACGATCGAGCCGCGGGTGCCGGCGATCTCGAACCAGCGCCGCGCCACAGTGTCGAAGCCGCAGTCGAACGACGCCACCCGCTCGCCGGGGAACCAGAGAAAGCCGGAGAGGTTGGCGTCGACTT
Source organism: Thermoanaerobaculia bacterium (assembly GCA_041574955.1). Taxonomy (GTDB): domain Bacteria; phylum Acidobacteriota; class Thermoanaerobaculia; order Multivoradales; family JAHEKO01; genus CALZJC01. The sequence continues at coordinate 219 of JBFGNS010000135.1, forward strand.
CGCGGAACCAGCGCGCGGTGGCCCAGGCGCGCTCGGGCAGCTCGCCGAACGCCCACAGCGCCGCCGCCACGCAGTACCAGCCCAGATCCCCCAGGACGCCGCCCCCCAGCTCGCGCTGGAAGCGGATGTCGTCCTCCGGCAGCGGCTCCCAGCTCAGGGTGAAGGCGGCGGTCACCCGCCGCGGCTCGCCCAGCTCGCCGCGCTCGAGGTGGCGGCGCATCATGGCGGTGCGCGGATGGTGCTTCCACATCATGCCGTCCATCAGCTGGACGCCGCTCGCGCGGCAGGCGGCGACCATCCGCTCGGCCTCCGCCACGCTGGCCGCCAACGGCTTCTCGCACAGCACGTGCTTGCCGGCCTCGGCGGCGCGCACCGTCCACTCGGCGTGGAGCGCCGGCGGCAGCGGCAGGTAGACGGCGTCGATCTCGCCGTCGTCGAGCAGCTCGCGGTAGGAGCCGTACGACCGCTCAGTCCCGTGCTCGGCGGCCCAGCGGCGGGCGCGCCCCGCGTCGCGGCTGGCCACCGCCGCCGCCACCGCCCCGTCGGCCACCCGCATCGCCGCGCACACCCGGGCGGCAATCCGCGCCGTGCCCAGGATGCCCCAGCGAACCGCGGGCCTGCCGCCCGCGGTCATCGGCCGGCTGGACGGCGCAGCCAGGCGTCGAGGCCGTACCGGCCGGAGCCAAGCACCGCCGAGTACCAGGCGACCACCAGGAAGAACAGGCTCGGCAGCCGTTCCCAAAGCGGATCCCCCGCCTTCTGCAGCAACGCCGCAACCAGCATGGTGAGGACGACGGCCAGCCCCGACGGCCGGGTCAGCAGACCGCACGCCAGGAAGATGCCACCGACCACCTCGCTGAGCACCGCAAGCCACGCGAGCAGCGCGGGCAGCGGGAAGCCGAGGTTGCCGACGTCCTCGACGAACCAGCTGGGAACCGGCATCTTGCTCAGGCCGAAGGAGAGGCACAGCGCCAGGCCGGCGAAGACCCGCGGCACCGCCAGGGCGAGGTCGGCGGCGCGCGAGCGGGTGTCGACCGCGCCGATCAGCAGACGCTTCCAGAAGCTCATCGCCGCGTGCCCCTCCCCGGCGCCTCGGCCTACCGCTCGCCTGGCGGCGATCCGGCGTCCTCGCCGCCCGCCGGGCCGGCCTCCGCCGGGTGCTGCCAGGTGGCGTCGTCATCGTCGAACGCCGGCAGCTCGATCTCCTCGCCGGCGCGCGCGCGGGTGTTGTAGTCCCACAGCCGGGCGTACTTCAAGAACGAGCCGTAGGCCTGCAGGCCGCAGACCACCAGGCCGTGCAGCCCGTCGAGGACGCCGAGCTGCAGGAAGTAGGTGCGGACGAAGCGCCACAGCGGGCGGCCGCCGATCTCGATCATCCCCGCCCGGCGGCCTTCCCGGAACGCCTGCGCGGCGCCCCACTCGGCGTAGTTGCGCAGCTTGTCGAGGTACTGGCCGAGCTCGCGGAAGGTGTAGTGCATCAGCGCGTTGCGCAGCACCGGCGTCGGGCCGACGATGTCGAGGTCGGCGTGCACCCGGCGGTCGGGGTAGCGGCCGTGCGCGCGGTGGAAGAAGCGGATCACCTTGTCGGTCGACCAGCCGGAGTGGCGGATCATCTTGCCCAGCACCAGGTTGCGCCGCCGCACGTAGTAGCCGTGGAAGCGCGGCCCCTCGACCAGCAGCTCGAGCAGCTCGCGCGCCAGCGGCTCGGTGACCCGCTCGTCGGCGTCGAGGATCAGCACCCAGTCGTGCTGGACGCGGTCGAGCGACCAGTTCTTCTGCGCCGCCGAGCCGAAGTACTCGCGCTGCAGCACCTTGACCGGCAGCCTCTTCGCCAGCTCCACCGTGCGGTCGCTCGAGAAGCTGTCGACCACCAGCACCTCGTCCGCCCACAGCACCGAGCGGATGCACTCCTCGATGTTGATCTCCTCGTTGAAGGTGGTGATGATCACCGAGATCGGCAGGCGCTCCGGCGCCTGCCGCAGCCGCTCGAGATCCTGGCGTTCAGCGCGTCGCATCGGGAATCAGCAGGCGCTCGATGGAGCGCGCGCGGCCGGTCGTCTCGTCGATGTCGAGCGCCACCGCCGCCAGCCGCACGTCGCGCTTGGCGACCTCGAAGCCGTACGGCCGCTGGGTGAGGAAGCGCTTGAGCACCTTGTCCGAGCGCATGCCGATGACCGACTCGTACGGCCCGGTCATGCCGACGTCGGTCAGGTAGGCGGTGCCGCCCGGCAGCAGCCGGTCGTCGGCGGTGGGGACGTGGGTGTGGGTGCCGACGACCGCGCTCACCCGGCCGTCGAGGTGCAGGCCCAGCGCCTGCTTCTCGCTGGTGGCCTCGGCGTGGAAGTCGACCAGGATCACCTTGACCTTGTCGGGCAGCTCGGCCAGCAGGCGGTCGGCGACGGCGAACGGGCTGTCGAGCGGCTTCATGAACACCTGCCCCTCGAGGTTGAGGACGGCGACCGGGATGCCGGCGGCGGTCTCGCCGACCCAGACGCCGGCGCCCGGCGCCTCGCCCGGGTAGTTGGCCGGCCGCAGCAGCCGCGGCTCGCTGTCGAACAGCGGCATGCCCTCCTTCTTGTCCCAGATGTGGTTGCCGCTGGTGAAGCAGTCGATCGGCAGCTCGTCGAGCTCGGCCAGCACGTCGGGCGTGATGCCGAAGCCGCCGGCGGCGTTCTCGACGTTGACCACCACGTAGTCCAGCCGCCGGCTGTCGACCAGCTCGGGCAGCCGCCGCGCCAGGGCCTTGCGGCCCGGCTTGCCGACCACGTCGCCGACGAACAGCAGTCTCATTTCGCGTAGTCGACCGCGCGGCTCTCGCGGATGACCGTAACCTTGATCTGCCCCGGATAGGTGAGCTCGGCCTCGACCTTGCGGGCGATGTCCTTGGACAGCCAGATCGCCTGGTCGTCGTCCACCCGCTTGCAGTCGACGATCACCCGGATCTCGCGGCCGGCCTGGATGGCGTAGGTCTTCTGCACCCCCTTGAAGTTGCGCGCCAGCTCCTCGAGCTTCTCGAGCCGCTTGACGTAGGTTTCGAGCACCTCGCGGCGAGCGCCGGGCCGCGCCGCCGACAGCGCGTCGGCGGCGGTGACCAGCACCGCCTCCACGGTCTCCGGGTCGTAGTCGCCGTGGTGGCAGGCCATGGCGTGCACCACCGCCTCGTTCTCGCCGTACTTGCGCAGCAGGTCGATGCCGATCTCGAGGTGGCTGCCCTCCATCTCCCGGTCCACCGCCTTGCCGACGTCGTGGAACAGCCCGGCCCGCTTGGCGATCGCCACGTCGACCTTGAGCTCCGAGGCCATGGTGCTGGCGAGGAACGCCACCTCCTTGGAGTGCTGCAGCACGTTCTGGCCGTACGAGGTGCGGTAGCGCAGCCGCCCCAGCAGCTTCACCAGCTCCTTGTGCACGTTGGGGATGTTGAGCTCGAGCAGCGCCGCCTCGCCCTCCTGGCGGATGCGGTCGTCGAACTCGGCGCGCACCTTCTCCACCACCTCTTCGATGCGCGCCGGGTGGATCCGGCCGTCGGCGATCAGCCGCTCCAGGCTGGCGCGCGCGATCTCGCGCCGCAGCGGATCGAAGCCCGACAGGATCACCGCCTCGGGGGTGTCGTCGACGATCAGGTCGATGCCGGTGAGCGCCTCGAGGGCGCGGATGTTGCGCCCCTCACGGCCGATGATCCGCCCCTTCATCTCATCGTTGGGCAGCACCACCACCGACACCGTGGTCTCGGCCACGTAGTCCGAGGCGGCGCGCTGCACCGCCATGCCCACGATGCGCTGGGCGTCGCGCGCCGCGTTCTCGCGCGCCTCGTCCTCGATCCGCTTGACCAGGTGGGCGGCGTCCATGCGCGCCTCGTCCTCGAGCGAGCGAACCAGCTCGTCCTTGGCCTGCTGCGCGGTGAGGCCGGCGATCCGCTCCAGCTTGGCGCGCTCGGCGTCGATCATCTCGGCCAGCTCGGTCTGTCGCGTCTCGAGCGTGCGCTCGAGCGCGACGGTGGCCTTCTCGCGCGTCGCGGTCTCGCGCTCGCGCTGGTTGACCTCCTCGAACCGGCGGTCGAGCTTGTCCTGCTTCTGCGCCAGCCGGCGCTCCAGCTGGTCGATCTCGTCGCGCCGCTTGCGCGACGCCTTCTCGAACTCGTTGCGCGCCGCCAGCAGCTTCTCCTTCGCCGCCAGCTCCGCCTCGCGCAGCTTGGCCTCGCGCTCGCGCTCGGCCTCCTCGAGAACGCGGGCCGCCTGCCGCCGGGCGCGCGCGGTGACGCGCTTGGCCGCCCGCCGGATCCACAGCCACCACACCACGGCGACCGCTGCCGCCGCGCCCCCCGCCGCCACCGCTGTGAGCAGTATCTTGGTGTCCACCCGCTACCTCCTGGCCAGAGGTACAGGCGGGTTCGGGTTCCCGCGTCAGCGGGAGAGGAAGTTCAGCACCCCCCGTGAAGCCGTGTGGATCGGACCTATTAGAACCTGGCTCTTACCAGGTGGGTGTCCGCTCCGCGAGCCTTCAGCGTCCCCGTGCATGCGGGGCTGGCTCCAGCCGCGCGGGTAAGAGACTCCCGAGGTCTTACTGTTGGTTCTACAAAGACTGAACCCATCACGAACCACACAGGGGATGCTGGTTCAGACATCTTGTTGACGACGCGCCCGACCTCTCGCACGGAGGCCCCGCTGCTACAGAACCGCCTCGAGCTTGCCGGTCAGGCTCGTCACTTTCTCCTGTATCTCGACCCGTTCCCTTTCCTGTGACTTCCGGTACTGGAAAAGTTCGTCAGCTATGTTGAGCGCCGCCAGGATGGCGATCTTCGCCGTGTCCACCGTCGAGACCTGCTGCGCGATCTCGCGCATCTTGCCGTCGACGAGGGTGGCCAGCTCCTGGAGCCGCTCGGGATCCTTGTCGCCGCGGACGTGGTAGACGGCCCCGAAGATCTCGACGTCGGTTGACGTTGTCGCCTTGGCGCTCATCGCGTTCGTCCGCGGTTTCCAGCCACGCGCCGAGGCGCGCTGCGCTGCGGATCCTGCGGCCAATATAGCACAGCGACCCGCCCGCCCGGGCCGCCACGCGGCCCTCTAGGCCAGCGCTTCGAGGTGCTCGGCGAGCTTGCTCAGGCGCTTGCGCACGACCTGGCGCTGCTTGGCCCAGCCGGCCCCCTTGGCGCCGTCCGCTTCCAGCTTCTTGAGCCGGTTCTTGAGCGTCCGGTTCTCGCGCTGGAGCTTGTCGATGACCGCGGTGGCCGTCTCGATCTTGCGCTCGAGCTGTTCGAACTCGTCCATTGCCGCCTCCGCTGCGCGCGGCGGTCCCGCTGGTCGGGCCGCCCGGGTTGTCGGAGCTTCGATTCTACTCGCGCAACCGGCCGCCGGTGGCGGCGGCGACGGCCGCGACGATCTCGCGCCGAAGCTCCGCCACCTCGCCGTCGGTGAGCGTGCGGTCTTCTGCCTGGTAGGTGAGGCGGAAAGCCAGGCTCTTGAGGCCGTCGCCGAGCTGGTCGCCGCGGTAGAGGTCGAACAGCGAGACGTCTCGCAGCAGCCCGCCGGCGGCGTCGGCAATGGACCGCTCGACGTCGGCCGCCGCGATCGCCTCGCCGACCACGAACGCCAAGTCTTCGACCACCGGCGGGAACGCCGACACCGGCTGCACGGCGAACCGCTCGGGAGCCGCGGCCAGCAGCCGCTCCAGGTCGAGCTCGGCCGCCACCACCCGCTCGAACGGCAAGCCGTAGCCGTCGCGCACCTGTGGATGAAGCTCGCCGAGCTCGCCCAGCGGCTCGTCCGCCAGCCGCACCGCGGCTGCCCGGCCGGGGTGGAACGCCTCGTGCCGGCCGCGCTCGAACTCGAGCGGCGGCAGGTGCAGGTCGGCGGCGAGCGCCTCGAGCACCCCCTTGAGGTCGTAAAGGTCGGCCGGGCGGGCGCCGTCGCCGCCGTCGTCCCAGCCCCCATCCGACAGCGCGCCGGCCAGCACCAGCGCCAGCCGCCCCGGCTCCTCGGGCAGCGGCTCGCCGGCGCGCGGCAGATAGACCGGGCCGATCTCGAACAGCGCCAGCGAATCGCGGTGGCGGGCGTTGGCGGCCGCCACCTCGAGCACCGACGGCAGCAGCGCGTGGCGCATCACCCGCCGCTCGGAGCTGATCGGGTTCTGCAGCTCGACGTACGGCCGCGGGTCGGGCTCGGCGCCGGGACGCAGCGCCGCCGCTTCGCGCTCCGGCGTGGTCAGGCGGTAGCTGACGACCTCCTGCAGCCCCATCGCCGCCAGCAGGTCGCGGCAGCGCTCCTCCAGCTCGAGCGCGCGGTTGTCGTGCTGCGGCGGCATGGCGTCGTGGATCTGGGTCTCCGGGATGCGCTCGTAGCCCCACACCCGCGCGATCTCCTCGACCAGATCGGCTACCCCGACCGCCCCCTGCCCGACGTCCAGCCGGTGGTCGGGCACGGTGACCGTCAGGACCGCGCCCTCGCCCTCGCCCTCGGTCTCGACGCCGAACTCGAGCGCCTCGAGGATGCCGACCACCTCGTCGCGCGGGATCTCGACGCCCAGCGCGCGGGTGATCTCGGCCTGCGGCAGGGTGACCACAACCTCGGGCGGCGGCAGCGGCGCTACGTCCACCATACCGGCGGCCACCTCGCCGCCCGCCAGTCGCCGCATCAGCTCGATGGCGCGCAGGTTGGCGCGCGGCGCCATCGCCGGATGGACGCCGCGGCTGAACCGGTACCCCGCCTCCGAGTCGAGCTGCTGCGACAGCACGGTCCGCCGGATGTTGAGGAAGTTCCAGGCCGCCGCCTCGAGCAGCACGTTGACCGTGGCGTCCGAGACCTCGGAGTCGGCACCGCCCATGATGCCGCCGATCGACAGCGCGCCGGCGGTGTCGGCCACCAGGACGGTGAACTCGTCGAGCCGGCGCTCCTCGCCGTCGAGCGTGGTCAGCCGCTCGCCGGCCTCGGGCAGCCGTGTGATGATCTTCGGGGTGCCGCCGGCGCGGCGCGCCAGCGCATCGTAGTCGAAGGCGTGGAGCGGCTGGCCCAGCTCGAGCATCACGTAGTTGGTGACGTCGACGACGTTGCTGATCGGGCGCATGCCGGCGAGCAGCAGGCGGTGGCGCAGCCAGAACGGCGACGGACCGATGGCGGCGCCCTCGAGCAGGGTGGCGGTGAAGCGCGGGTTGAGCTCCGGCTGGCGGATCTCGATCGTCACCTTCTCCGCCACCGGCGGGCCGCCGGCCTCGACCGCGGTCGACGGCGGCTCGAGGGTGGCGCCGGTGAGGGCGGCGATCTCGCGCGCCACGCCGAGGATCGAGGCGTTGCGCACGATGTTGGGGGTGATGGCGATGTCCAGCACGACGTCGCCGAACGCCTCGGCCAGCGGCGTGCCGGCGGGCGGCGCGTCGGCGTCCAGCACGAGCACGCCCTCGTGCGCCTCCGACAGTCCGAGCTCCTTCTCCGAGCAGATCATCAGCCGCGACTCGACGCCGCGGATGGTGGCGGGCTCGAGCCGCTTCAGCCGCCGCCCGCGCTGGCCCGGATCGACCAGCCGGGCGCCGGGCCGCGCCACCGCCACCTTGAGCGGTTCGGCGAGAGGACCGGTGCCGGCGAGCGGCGCCAGATTGGGCGCGCCGCTGACGCTGGTCCGGACGCCCTCGCCGTCGTTCACCCGCGCCACCACCAGGCGGTCGGCATCGGGGTGGGGCTCGACCTCGACCAGCTCGCCCACCACCACCAGCGACGGCTCCCAGGCGACGCCGGTCACCTTGCACTCCGGCCGCTCGTCACCTGCGGGCTCGGGCAGGCCCAGGTAGTCGACCGCCTCGACCTCCAGCCCGGCGAAGGTCAGCTTGCGCGCCAGTTCCCTTACCGGCAGCCCGATCTCGACGTACTCCCGCACCCAGCCCAGAGGCACCCTCATCAGAACTGCTCCAGGAACCTGAGGTCGTTGGCCCAGAACGAGCGGATGTCCTGGATGTCGTGGCGCAGCATGGCGATGCGCTCGGGCCCCATGCCGAAGGCGAAGCCGGAAAACCGCTGGGGGTCGTAGCCGCCGTTGGCCAGCACCACCGGGTGCACCATGCCGCAGCCCAGGATCTCGAGCCAGCCGGCGTGCTTGCACACCCGGCAGCCGGCGCCGCCGCACAGGAAGCACTCGATGTCCATCTCGGCGCTCGGCTCGGTGAACGGGAAGTGCGAGCAGCGGAAGCGGGTGCGGGTACCGGCGCCGAACATGCGGCGCGCGAAGTCGGTGAGCGTGCCTTTCAGGTCGGACATGTGGATGCCAGGCCCCACCGCCAGGCCCTCGACCTGGTTGAACTGGATCTCGGAGCGGGCGGTGATCTGCTCGTAGCGGTAGCACATGCCCGGCAGGATGACCCGGATCGGCTCCGGGCAGCGCTCGCGCATGGCGTGGATCTGGCCGGGCGAGGTGTGGGTGCGCAGAATGACGTCGGGGGTGGTGGTGAAGAACGTGTCCTGCATCTCGCGCGCCGGGTGGAACGGCGGGAAGTTGAGCAGCTGGAAGTTGAGCTCGTCGGTCTCGACCTCGCGCGAGCGGTAGACCTGGAAGCCCATCTCCGCCCAGATGGCGGCGATCCGCCGCAGGGTGTGGGTGGCGGGGTGGAGCCGCCCGCGGCGCGGCCGCCGGCCGGGCAGGGTGACGTCCAGCGCCTCGGCCGCCAGGCTAACCTCGAGCGCCGCCCGCTCCAGCTCCTCGCGGCGCCGCTCGAACGCCGCCTCCAGCCGCTGCTGGGCGCGGTTGGCTTCGCGCCCGGCGGCCGGCCGCTCCTCCGGGCTCAGCCGGCCGAGGCCGGCGAGCGCGCGCTTGAGCGCGCTCTTCTTGCCCAGGTGGCGCACCCGCCAGGCGTCGAGCGCCTGGCCGTCGGCCACCGCCGGCAGCTCCTCGAGTGCCTCGGCTTCGGCTCGTTTCAGCTCTTCGAGCATCGCGCCACCCGCGCGCCCCCGCCGCTGCCGGGCCGGCGGCCGGCCGGGCCGGGCGCGAGCGTCTCGTCCCGCCGGCTCAGGCCTCGCTGCCCGCCGGCTCGAGCGCCCCCTGGGCGAGCTTGACCAGCTCGGCGAACCCTTCGGGATCGCGCACCGCCAGGTCGGCCAGGATCTTGCGGTCGAGCTCGCAGCCGGCGCGCTTGAGCCCGTTCATGAACCGGTTGTAGGACAGCCCGTTGAGCCGCGCCGCCGCGTTGATGCGCACGATCCACAGGCGGCGGAAGTCGCGCTTGCGGTTGCGGCGGTCGCGGTAGGCGAACTGCAGCGACCGCTCGACCGCCTCCTTGGCGACCCGGAACGACTTGGACTTTCTGCCGTAGAACCCCTTGGCGCGCTTCAGGACCTTCTTGCGCCGCTGGGTCCGCTTGGTGCCTCGCTTGACTCTCATCTCGAACCTCGTTGAGCCCCGTCTGGAGGGGCGGTAGGGGCCCGGGGCACGCGGCCCGCGGGCGGCGGCCGCGGCGGACAGGTTCGCTCCGCCGCCAGCCGGGTGGGTAGCGCTACTTGCCGACGATCTGCTTGACCAGGCGGGCGAACTTGCCCTGGACCTCGGACGGCTGACGCAGGCGGCGCTTCCGCTTGGTGGTCTTCTTGGTCAGGATGTGGTTGGCCATCGAGTTGCGGCGCATCACCTTGCCGCCCCCGGTGATCCGGAAGCGCTTGGCGGCGCCCCGATGGCTCTTCATCTTGGGCATGACGAATCTCTCCTTACTGACGCCGCCGGGCGGCGGCGCGGACCGCCGATTGTACACCACAACGCCCGGCGGCCGCCAACCGGGCCCGGCCCGCACGGATCCGCCCCGGCCCTCGCCGCCCCGCTGGCCGGGCGCGCTGCCTGCCGGAAGTCCCCGCGACGACCCCACATACCGCGCCACGAACCGCAAGGCACCCCGGGACGGAACTCGCGGCAGTGTGAAGTTCTCCGCGGCGCGGCCGCGGCCGCCGGGCTAATCTCGGGACGAGGAGGTCCCCGCCGTGCCCAGCCCGCCGCCCAGCCGTCCGCCGCTTCCGACCGCCCGCGAGGGTGCCGGGTGAGCCACCGGCTGCTCCAGTTCCGCCACCACCGCAGGTCGGTGCCGGCGCGGCGCTCCGAGGGTCTGGGCGGAGAGCCGCCCCAGCTGATCCTGGTCGGCGACGAGCCGGTAGAGCTGCCGCGCGGCGTGTCGAGCGCGCGCTGGGCGCTCGAGAAGCAGAGCTCGCAGAACCCCCGCATCCGGGTCATCCTGGGCTGCGTCGCGCTGCTCGACGAGGTGCTCGAGAGCAACTACGCCATCCTCCACTGCTCGCCCGAGCGGCTGCGCGAGATCTGGTCCCAGGTGCGCAAGGTGTCGGACGCGATCCGCACGCGCCTGGCACCGCTGCTGGACGAGCGCTCGTGCATCCCGGCGCTCGAACGGGCACGGGGCGACGCCCAGCTGGCGCTCGACCTGCTCGACCGCAGCCTGCTGATGGAGCTGGAGCGGCTGCCGGACGAGCTGCCGGAGGAGCAGCTGAGCGCCGCCCGCAAGCTGACCTGCGTCTCGATCGGCAAGCTCTACGCCTTCCTGCAGGACACCTTCGGCCGCCTGATGGAAGCCGACCCGCGCGGCCAGTTCGACGCCGACTACTTCATGTCGCGGCGGTTTCCGCGCGACATCGAGGAGGCCGAGTGGCTGCACGCCTCGGTGGCGCGCCTGCAGCTCTACCTGGAGAACCTCGAGTCGATGCGGCGATCGAGGCTGGTGGCGGCGATCGAGGCGCTGCGCGAGGAGAAGATGATCCCGTACGGCTTGGTGTGGCGCGACCTCGAGGAGTTCCTCGACCTGGTGGCCGACGACCTGGCCACCAAGCTGCGCTCCATCCTCGCCCTGCGCGGGGTGCGGTTCGACGAGATGGAGGTGCTCGACTACCACGTGGTCGAGGTGCCGATCATCTGCCGCCAGGTGGTCGAGCTGGGGGCCGCCGGTCGCGAGGCCGCCGAGCGGTTGAGGGCGAACGGCGGTGCCGGCCGCGCCGAGCGGGAGACGACGGTGCGCGCGATGCTCGACTGCCACGCCGTGTTCGCCGAGCGCATCCAACGCCAGCTCGAGAGCCTGCACCGCAGCCTGCGCGACCTGTGGATGTTCGTGCCGTTCTGGCTGGAGGCGATCGAGCGGCGGCGCGCGCTGCTGCTGGTGCGCGGCTGAGCCGCGCCGCGGCCGCTACAGCTCGCGGCTGCGCTCGGCGGTCTGCCGCCGGATGCGCTCGGCGAGCTCGCCCACCGGCCGCGCGCCGCGGTCCTCGCCGGTCCTCAGCCGCACCGCCACCGTGCCGGCCTCCTCCTCCTTGGCGCCCACCACCAGCATGTAGGGCACCTTCTGGAGC
>JBFGNS010000136.1:0-11490 GCA_041574955.1 Thermoanaerobaculia bacterium
CGACCCGCCGCCGCCAGCCGCGCCAGGGGGGTGACCGCTCCGGGGTCGCCGTCGTCGCGGGCGGTCGCTCGAGCCGTCGGGCGCGGGGCGTGGCGGGCGGCGTGCGCCGCCGCGCCGGCGAGCAGCGCCAGCGCGGTCACCGCCAGCGCCCGCCAGCCGCTCCACCAGGCGAAGGCGGCGAACGCCAGCCAGGTGAGGGCCCCGATCACCACCTGGTGCGCCGCCTGGTCGAGCAGCACGGCGCCGTAGACGGTCGAGAACGGCAGCCCCGACCAGCGGCTGACGTACCGGCCGCGCAGCAGGCCGCCGGCCACGCGCGCCGTCGGAGTGACGTGGTTGACCAGCACCGCCGACATCAGGATCGCGAACCGGTGGCCCGCCGGGGGCAGCGCCCCCAACCGCTCGAGCAGCGGCGACCAGCGCAGGTGGAGCGCCACGAACCTCACCGTCAGCAGCAGCAACGTGCCGCCGGCCGCCCACGCCGGCAGCGCCGCGAGCCGGCGCCCGAGGTCGGCCCACCCGATCTCCGCCACGCCGCGCGCCAGCAGCCAGGCGGAGAGCGCCAGCACCGCCGCGGCGAACACGGTCCGCGCCACGGTGCCGGCGCGTCGCGGCGCTGCGGGGGGCGGAGGGTGGGGCATCGGCCCCAGCCTACCGGGTCAGTCTGCTAGATTCTGCCGCCGTGCCGAGACGATCTCTCATCGCGCTGCTGACGGCCGGAGCCCTGGCGGGGCTCGCCGGCGCGGCTGCCGCTGCCCCCAACATCCTGCTGATCTCGGTCGACACGCTGCGGGCCGACCGGCTCTCCAGCTACGGCTACAACCGCGACACCTCGCCGCGCATCGACGCGCTGCTGGCGCGGGGCGTCCGGTTCAGCCGCGCCCGCACGGTCGAGCCGCTCACCGCGCCGGCGCTGGCGTCGATGCTCACCTCGCTGCCGCCGCACGAGCACGGCTCGACCCGCAACGGCCTCAGGGTGCGCGACAACCTCACCTCGTTCTCCAAGATCCTCGGGCTGCGCGGCTACGAGACCGCCGCCTTCGTCGGCAATTGGACGCTGCAGGACCGCATCTCCGGCCTCGCCGAGCACTTCGAGACCTACGAGTCGATCCTCAACCGGCGGCGCTGGTTCGGTCTGGTGCGTAGCGAGGCCTCGGCCAGCGACCTGAACGAGATAGCGCTCGACTGGCTGGACGACCACCTCGACGACAAGCCCGGCAAGCCGTTTCTCTTGTGGGTGCACTACGTCGAGCCGCACGCACCGTACCGGCTGCACCCGGCGGTGATGGGGCAGCTCGGCCTGCAGGGCACCACCGACGCCACCGGTGCGCGCAACCGGTACGACTCGGAGGTGGCGTTCGTCGATCTCCACATCGGCAGGCTGTTGGACGAGGTGGCCGAGCGGGTGCCGATGACCGACACGGTGGTCGTCTTCGTCGCCGATCACGGTGAGAGCCTGGGCGAACACGGCTACTGGGGGCACGGCCGGCACCTGTACGACGCCACCCTGTGGATCCCGATGGGGCTGGTGTGGGAGGGCACGCTCGAGCCGGCGGTGCGCGACGAGCCGGCGCTGATCACCGACCTGGCGCCGACCCTGATGAGCGTCGCCGGCCTCGAGCCGCCGGAGTTCTTCCAGGGGCTCGACTGGCTGCCGGTGCTGCGCGGCGAGGCCGAGTTCCCCGAGGGGCGGGTGACCTGGTACCAGGCCCACCGCGGCGCGGTGACCGGCAAGCCCGAGGACGGCGTGCGGCCGCGCACCCGCGGCCTGCTCGAGGTCGGCCGCATCGAGGGGGAGGTCAAGGAGATCCTGCGGGTGACCAACGACCGCCGCTGGCTGTTCGACCTGGCGGCCGATCCCAGCGAGACCGACAGCAAGGTGCCGATCACGTCGGGACCGTCGCCCGAGCTGGCCGCCTGGCTCGAGAAGGTGCGCGACGGGCTGGCGCTGGCCGACGATCTGCCGCCGCCGTCGCTCAGCGAGGACGACCTCGACGCGCTGCGCGATCTCGGCTACATCGACTGACGGGTGCGCCCGGGCGCCCGGCGCCCGGCCCCCGTCCAACGGCTGCCCCAGAGGGGCCCCCTAGTCGCGGCCGCGCCAGATCTTCCAGCGGTCCACCTGCCGCTCGCCGCGCGCGACGTGGAACTCGTCGAACTGGGCGACGGTGAGGCACGAGTGGTTGGGCAGCACCCTCAGGCGGGTGCCGACGGGCAGCGGCGCGTCGACGATGCCGTGCTCTTGCGACAGCGCGGTCAGCCGGAGGCCGGGCTCGAGGCGGCCGGCGGCGTGGTCGGCGTAGACGCGGCCGAAGCCGCCGTCGCCGGCCGGCCCCGGGTCCTTCGACAGCGCCAGCGCGCCGGCGTCGACCACCGAGTGTCCGGCCGAGCTCGACACCACGGTGGTCACCACCGTGGCGGCGCAGTCGGCGACCTCGCACGATCCCAGCCGCACCTGGGTCCAGTCGTAGAGCGCGTAGTTGCCGGGCCGGGCCTCGTCGACGCCCTGCAGGTGGTCGATCGCGGCCATTCCCGGCGTCGATCCCACCGACACCACCGGCACCTCCAGGCCGGCCGCGCGCAGCCGGTCGGCCAGCCCGGTCATCACGTCGCGCTCCTGGCGGCCGGCCGGCAGGCAGCTTGCGCGGCCGGCATAGGCGTGGCCCGAGTGGCTGAGCAGGCCGGCGAAGGTCAGCCGCTCGCTGCCGGCCAGCCGCCAGGCGAGCTTCTCGGGCATCGACGACTCCGGGTCGAGGCCGGCGCGGTGGTAGCCGCAGTCGACCTTGAGGAACACCGCCAGCGAAGCCTCGGAGCGCTCGAGCACGGCCACCGCTTCCGGCGAGTCCACGACCAGCCCGAGGTCGATTCGGCGGGCGAGCTCGAGCGCCTGGTCGAGCCGCGACGGCACCAGCGGAAACGCCCAGGTGATGTCGGCAAAGCCGGCGTCGGCGAAGACCCGCGCCTCGTAGAGCGTCGAGACCGTCACGCCGCGGGCGCCGCGCTGCTGCTGGAGCCGGGCGATCTCGACGCACTTGTGGGTCTTGAGGTGGGGGCGCAGCCGGACGCCGAGCGCCGCCGCCCGCTCCGCCATCCGGTCGAGGTTGGCCTCCAAGCGGTCGAGATCCAGCACCAGCGCCGGGGTCGGCAGATCGTCGAGCTGCGGCACGCCGGCAGTCTAGCCCGACCTTCTCACCGAGCTGCTGCTGCGCGTCCGCATGCACCTGAACCTGCACGACTCACCTTGTGCGGGCATCCTCGACGTGCTTCGAGTACGCCTGCGGTCCCCTCCCTGCGTCAAGTCGCGCATCTTCAGGCACCTACGGCCGCTCGCCGAGCGGCTCGGTGAGAGGTCGGGCTAGCGCCGTGCGGCGAGCGTGGCGGGACGGATGGCCGTTGGGGTACCATGCCCGGAGCGGCCGGGCGAGTGCCTGCCGGACCGTACCCCTCAGCACACCAGTGAACCGCACCCGATCTGCCGGCGGCAGATCCTCAGGAGTCCACCCGATGTCCAGACCTTTCAGCCTCGACCAAGCCCTGGCCGCCGCTGCACTGGCAGCCACCCTGTTTCTCGCCGCGCCCGCCGCGGCGCAGGACGAAGGGGAAGAGAAGGAGCTCGGCTGGTTCGACCAGGCGGAGCTGTCGCTGGTAGCGAGCAGCGGCAACTCCGAAACCGAGACGTTGTCGCTGCGCAACACGCTGAGCCGGGTGTGGCCGAAGGCCGAGCTGCGGATCACCGCCGGCGGCCTGCGCGCCGAGAGCACCGCGCTCAGCCGCGGCGCTGTAGGCACCTCCGCCGCCGACGCCCAGGTGGTCGAGAGCTCGACGTCGACCGTCACCGCCGAGCGCTACTTCCTCAACGCGCGCTACGACCGCGAGATCTCGCAGCGGCTGTTCTGGTACGCCGGTGCGGGCTGGCTGCGCAACGAGCCAGCCGGAATCCGCGACCGCACCTCGGTCTCGGCCGGCGTCGGCAACCTCTGGTTCGACCGCAAGACGGCGCGCTTCCGCACCGGCTACGGCGTGACCTACACCGACCAGAAGGACCTGGTCGAGCCGGCCGGCGGCAGCGACCCGTTCGCCGGCCTGCAGGCCTCCTGGGAGTACTGGCGTCAGCTCACCTCGACCACCACCTACGGCAACGACCTGGTGGTGGACCAGAACCTCGACGACACCTCCGACCTGCGCCTCGAGATGGTCAACACCCTGTCGGTGTCGATCACCGAGGGCCTGGCGCTCAAGCTCAGCCTGGAGGCGCTGTTCGACAACCAGCCGTCGCTGGTCGCGCTGCCGGTGAGAACGCCGGCGGGCGAGCCGACCGGGGACGTCCTCCAGGTCGAGGTGGACGACCTCGACACGCTGCTGACCGTGGCGCTGGTGGTGACCTTCTAGCTCGCCGTCCGGCCGCGCTCAGAACCGGAGGACGGCGCCGATGAAGGTGCCGTCGACGTCGAGCGCCAGCAGATCGCCGCCGTCCTCGGCGTCGATCTCGATCTGGCGCTGGCCCAGCGTGACGGCGAGCTTCCGGGTGACGAAGTAGCGCACCGCCACCTCGAGGTCGGTCAGGTCGCCCTCGTCGGCGCCCACCAGGGTGGTCCACTCGGCGGTGACGTGCAGCTTGCGGGTCGGCTCCAGGTCGAGCGCCAGGCCGGCGGCGCCGAACGCCACCTCGAACTCCTCGCTGGCGGTGAGCGGCAGCACCGTCAGGCCGGTGGCGGTGATCGACGCGTCGCCGCGGAACGCCTTGACCTCGACCACCGGGCCGAGCCGGTAGCGCCCCGAGGCGTCGGACAGGAACTGCCAGGCGAAGCCGAGCCGCGCGTACTCCAGCTCCAGCCGGCTGGCCACCGGCAGGGTCACCCGGAACTCGCTGCCGGCGAAGCGGATGGTGCGGTCGAGCACGGTGTCGCCCTCGAAGCTCAGGCTGGTGTAGCCGAGCCTGAGCGAGGTGCGGCGCGTCGGCCGCCAGATCAGCCGGCCGTCCACGGACTCGTCGCTGCCCAGGCCGAGATCGCGCTCGAAGTCGATGCGGGTGCCGGCGACGCCGTTGCCGACCACCGCCTGGCCGGAGAGGTCGGCGCTCCACAGACGGCCTTCGAGCTCGACGCTGGCGGCCGCGGCCGGCGCCGCCAGCAGGAAGGTCAGCAACAGGGCTCGCTTCACGATGGGCTCTCCTTTCGGCTCCTGCCCGTCGCGCGGGACGGGCGCGCGCCGGAGTGTACAGGGGTCGCTGCGCTCGATGGGCCGAGTGTGCGGCGCCGCCGGGCTGGCGGCTATGCACCGCTCCACAGACGGTCGGACCACAGGAACCACAGCTCGGTTCGCGGCTCGTCGGCGAGGCCGAACGCCCGGTGCAGGGCGCGCGCGTACAGCTCTTCCTGCGGCCGGTAGGCGGCTGCCCGCTCGGCCACCGCGTCGCCCTCGACCGCGTCGGTCTTGAAGTCCACCACCACGAAACGGCCGCTCTCGGGGTCGACATAGACCAGGTCGAGCGCGCCGCTGACGAAGCCGGCCGCCTGGTCGTCGGCGGGCAGCAGCACCGGCACCTCGCGGCCCAGCACCGCCGGCGCGATCCCCTCGAGCCGGTCGAGCAGGGTGCCGGCGGCCATCCGGTCGAGCATCTCGCCGGCCCGCTGCCGGGCCTCGGCCAGGCGCTCGGCCGGTAGCGCCGCCGTCAGCCAGCGGTCGACCTGCTCCCGTCCGCGCGCCAGCTCAGCCTCGCGCTCGCCGTCCAGCCGCCAGCTCTCGAGCATGCGGTGGACGGCGGTGCCCACCTCTAGCGCCACGTCGCGGCTACCCGCAAGCGGCCGGTCGCTTGCCGCCACCAGCTCGCTCAGCCGTGCCGCCGCCTCGGCCGAGGCGGCGCGACCCAGCGGCAGGGCGGCTCGGCGGCGGGCGGCCCGCCGCGCCTGCTCGAGCCGGTTCTCGTCGCCGGCCACCTCGGCCGCCGCCGGCAGGGCCGCGGTGGGCTCGGTCGGGCGTGCCGTCTCCGGTTCGGGGGCCGGGAAGACCCACCGCACACCGCCGTGGTCGCTCCAGCGGGCCTCGGCGGTGTCCCGCAGGCGGGCGAGATCGCCGGGCAGGGCGTCGCGGCAGAGCAGCAGGTCGAGGAAGCTCGCCGCGCCGCGCGGCTCGCGCTGCACCACCGTCGGCGGCCAGCGGCCGACCAGCACCAGCCGCTCCTTGGCGCGGGTCAGCGCGACGTAGAGCGTGCGCACCCGCTCGGCGTCCTCCACCCGGCGGCGGTGCTCGCGCACGCCGTGGAAGCCGGGCGTCGGGCTGCCGAACAGCGTGTAGTCGAGCTGGTCGCGCGACGGCCAGCGCTCGTCGAGGTCGAGGTCGAGCTTGTCGGGGCCGCCGGTGCCGGCGTGCACCTGGACCAGGTAGAGGTGGCCGAACTCGAGCCCCTTGGCGCCGTGCACGGTGAGCACCTGGACGGCGTTCTCGGACGGGTCGCGGGGGCGCGGCTCCTCCGGCTGCGCCGCTTCCCGCAGGCTGCGCCTGAGCACCCTGAGCACCGCCTGCACGTCGCCGCCGGGCTGGCCGAGCGACTCCTCGAGCTCGCGGAAGAAGCGGTCGAGGTGCGCCGCCCGGAACTGCCCGAGGTAACGCGACGCCTCGCCGGGCTCGACCAGCGTCAGCCGGCGCACCGTCTCGACGAACCGGTCGGCCGGCAGCTCGCCGAAGGCGCGCCGCAGCCGCGCCAGCCGCTCGAGCGCGGCCCATACGCTGCGCTGCCAGCCCTCGACGCGGTCGAGCCCGAGCGGCGCACCCGGCAGCTCGCCGGCCACCTCGTCCAGCAACTCGCGCAGCCCCTCCATCACCGCCCGCGTCGGCCGGGTCAGCTCGGTGACCCGCTGTGGGAAGCCGCGGCTCCACAGCGGTAGCAGCGCGGCGTCGGGCAGCCCGGCCCCCGCCGCGCGCAGGGTGGCGAGCAGCGCCACGTGGTCGGCCGGGTCGACGATAGCGCGCACCAGCGCCGCCGCCTCGATGATCTCGCGGCGCTTGAAGTACAGCCGGTCGCGCGACACGCTGAACGGCACGCCGGCGGCGCGCAGCGCGGCCTCGAAGGTCTCGGTGCGGGTGCTGCTGCGCAGCAGGATGCCGAACTCGCCCCACTCGACGCCCTCCGCCTCGTGCAGCCGGCGGATGTCGGCCGCCACCGCCCGCGCCTCGAGTTCGGCCACCTCCTCCTCTTCGCCGCGCCGGCCGCGCTCGCCGAGCGACACCGGCCACAGCTCGACCGGCGCCCACCGCCCGCGCCGGAAGCCGCTCCGGTCGCGGGTCGCCTCCGACGGCAGCAGCGGCTCGAACCGCGGCTGCAGGCCCTCGACCGGGTCCATCACCGGCGCCACCACGCGGTCGACCTCCTCCAGGATGGCCGGCGCGGAGCGGAAGTTGCGGCACAGCGAGTAGCTGCTGCCGCCGGCCGCGCGCAGCTCGGCGGCGAACCGGTCGTAGGCGCCCAGGTCGGCGTTGCGCCAGCCGTAGATCGACTGCTTGGGGTCGCCCACCAGGAACAGCCCCGGCCGCCGTCCGTCGCCGCTCAGCGCCAGCAGCCGCACCAGGTCGCACTGCACGCGGTCGGTGTCCTGGAACTCGTCGACCAGCAGCTGGCGCAGCCCGCCGCGGATCTGCCGCCGGACGCGCGGGTGGTCGGCCAGCAGGTCGTGCGCGCCGATGAGCAGCGAGGCGAAGCCGGCCACGCCCTGGGCGCGCAGCCGCCGCTGGGTCTCGGCGAGCAGCGGCTGGACGGCGCGGCGGGCGGCGTCGAGCAGCCCCGGCTCGAGACGGCCGAGCTGCGAGACCAGCGGCCGCAGCCGCCCGGCGGCGTCCGCCAGGCCGCCCGCCCCAGCGCCCAGGTCGCGGCTCTCGCCGACGTTGAACTCGCCCTTGCGCCACTTCTTGAGCCGCCCGGCCAGGTTGCTCGGCCACGCCTCCGCCAGCACCGCGCACAGCCGCTCGAGCCGCTCGAGCGGCGGCTCCGGCAGCTCGGCCATCGCCTCGAGCGTGGTGGCGACCGCGGCCAGCACCTGCGGGCCGAGCAGGTTGGCGCGCTGGCCGGCGAGCGGCGCGGCGGCCCCCGCCACCGCCTCCAGCGCCTCGGCCAGCCGCTCTTCGATCGCCGCGATGGCGGCGGGCGAGAGCGGGTCGGCCTCGAGCCGCGCCGCCGGCAGTGCGGCCTGCGCCAGCTCGAGCACGGCGGTGGCCAGCCGGTGGGGGCCGATCCCCCGGGCCGCCAGCCGCACCAGCGGGTGATCGTCGTCGCCGGCACCGTAGGCGCGGCGGATGGCCTCGTCGACCACCTCGCGCGCCACCGCCTCGGTACGGTCGCCGCGCGCGTCGACGCCGAAGTCCGGATGGACGCCGGCGTCGACCGCGTGGTTGGCCAAGAGCCCCCGGCACCAGGCGTGGATGGTGCTGACCGTGAGGTGGTCGATGGCGGACAGCAGCGCCGCCGCCCGCCGCTCGCGCGGCGGCTCGTCCACCGCCGGCAGCTCGCCGGCCAGGAAGCCGGGCAGCCGGTCGGCCTCGCCGGCGGCGACCTTCGCCAGGCCGCCGGCCACCCGCGACGCCATCTCGGCCGCTGCCGCCTCGGTGAAGGTGACCGCCACCACGCCCTCGAGCACCCGCGCCGCGATGCGGTCGGCCGCCGCGCCGTCAGCGGCCGCGTCGTCGCCGCCGCCCTCGCCGCCGCGCCCACCGCCGCCCTCGTCGGCCAGCTCGGCGGCCGCCTGCCGCCAGCCGGCGCCCAGGCTCCAGGCCAGCACCCGGCTGATCAGGGTGGTGGTCTTGCCGGTGCCGGCGCCGGCCTCGAGCAGCAGCGGCCGCTCGAACTCGGTCTGGGCGGCGCGGCGTCCGCGCTCGTCCTCGGCCAGCAGCTCGCTCTCGCGGCTCACCGCTTCTTCCCCCGGGGGCTCTCGTCGGCCAGCGGCAGGCGCCAGACGGCGCTGGCGGCGGCGACCGGTCCGTCGCCGGACGGCTCGTTCTCGCCCCACAGCCGCAGCCGGCGGCGGGCTGCCGAGTCGCCCCGCACGCACGCCTCGGCCACCACGCAGTAGCGGCAGCGGGTCGGCTCCTTGTCTTCGTCGGCCCCGACCACGCGCGGCGGGAAGGCGCCCTCGTCGAGCGCCTCGAGCGCCGCCGCCAGCGCGCGGTCGAACTCGGCCAGCAGCTCGCCGTCGTCGCTCGCCACCGCCACGGTGCGCGCTTCCGGCGGCCCGCCGAGGTCGGGGTGGAGGAACAGGTAGCGGCCGTGACCGGCTCCGGCTCGCGCGTAGGCCGGCACCTGCAGCCGCAGGCCGGCGCGCACCTGGGCGAGCAGCGCACGGCGGCGGTAGGCGTCGCCGCTGGCGGTGGAGACCGCCACCCGGCCGGTCTTGTAGTCGGTGAAGCGCTGCTCGCCCTCGGCGGTGCGGTCGAGGCGGTCGGCGCGGAAGGCGAGCCGGCGCGGCGGCCGCCGGCGGCCGAGCTCGAGCTCGCCCTCCACCTCGCCACCCAGCACCTGGACGCGGCCGCCCGCCGGCCAGTCGAGACGGCGCAGCTCGGCGAGATAGGGGCGGGCGGCGAGCGCCACCACGTGGTCGAAGCCCGGCAGGCCGATGCCGCGCTCGCGCAGCGCCTCGGTCGCCGCCCGCTCGAGGATCGCCTCCAGCCGCTCGTCCTCCGGCCAGGCCACCGGCAGCGGCAGCCGTCCCGGCGGCGGCAGCTTGGACCGGCCGCTGTCGCCCAGCCGGCGCGCCACCACCGCCTCGGCGGCGCGGTGGACCACGTCGCCGATCAGCAGCGGGTCGATCGCCGGCAGCGTCTCGAGCGGATCCGGCAGCGCCTCGATCCGCAGCAGCTTGGTGAGCATCGACTGCCACGGGCAGGCGCAGACGCCCTCCAGCGTGGTCACCCACACGGTGTCGGCGCGGCGCGGGTCGGAGTCGTCGAGCGGCGGACCGACAAGGCCGAGGTAGGGGCCGAGGCGCGGCGGCTGCCAGGGCGGCGGATCCATCTCCTCGAGGATGCGCAGCCGGGCGGCGGCGATGGCGCGGGGCTCGGGCAGGTCGGCGAGCCCCAGCTCGAGCACCGGCTCGAGTCCGGCGCGCCCGCCCGCCAGCGCGGCGTGGAGCAGGCTCTCGGCCAGCGGCCGGGCCACCGGCGGGCCGATCTCTCCGGCCGTTGCCAGGTGCGCCGGCCGCGCCAGCGGCGGCTCGGGGTCGAGCCCCGCTTCCGACCAGCGCAGCCGCTCGACTAGCGGCGACACGGTGCGCGCCGCGTTGTCGTCGTCGACCTGCTGCCACGACACGGTCAGCTCGGGCGCCGCGGTCAGCAGCTGGGCGAACAGGTAGCGCTCCTCCTCGGCACCCTCGCGCTTGGCGGCGAGGTCGGGCAGCACCCCGAACCCCTCGCGCGCCAGCAGCCGGCGGAGCGGGTCGGGGAGCAGCGGGTCCTCGCGCACCGTGCGCGGGAACAGCTCGCCGTTGAGGCCGAGCAGGAACAGGTGGTCGAAGGTGCGCCCGCGCGCCTCGGTGACGTCGAGCACCTGGACGCCGCCGCCCTCGCCGCCCAGCGGCTCGCGGCCGGCGTCGGCGAGCAGCTCGCGCAGCACCAGCCTGAGCTCGTCGAGCGACAGCTGCAGCCGCTCGAGGCCGCGGGCGCCGCGCTCCAGCCGGCCGGCGACCTCGAGCGCGGCCGCGCCGTCGGCGGGCCAGCCCAGCTCCGCTTCCAGCACCTTGGCCACCAGCTCGAGGTGGCGGGCGAACGGCGCCGGGTCGGGCCAGCGCTCGAACCGGCGGCACAGAGAGCGCGCCGCCTTGGCGGCCTGCCGCAGCGTGGCGCCGGCGACGTGCCGGCGGCGGGCGTAGACTCGCCGGGCCGCATCGTCGTCGCTCTCGTCGCCGCCGCTGTCGTCGCCGCCGCTGTCGCCGTCATCGTCCGCGCCCTCGCCATCGTCGCCGCCCCCCTCCCAGGTGGCAAACCCCAGCCGCACCGGCAGCGCCACCGAGTCGCCCTCCAGGAGCTGTTTGAGCTGCAGCTCGGGCACCTCCTCGAGGCGGGCGGCGCCGAGCGAGTGGAGCGCAAGGCGCAGGTCGAAGACCGAGGTCCGCCCGAAGCCGCGGTGGCGGGCGTCGAGCCAGCGCTCGACCGGCGTGCGGCGGCCTTCGATCAGCAGCGCCAGCGCCGCTCCGATGCACCGCCCGGCCGGAGTCACCGGGCCGCGCGCCGCCAGCCCGGAGAGCGGCACGCCGTACCGCTCGCACTGCACCCGCAGAGGCGAGGCGTAGCCGCCCAGCTCACGCGCCACCACCGCCAGCCGCTCCGGCCGGGCGCCGCTCTCGAGCCGGGCGCGCAGCCGGCGCGCCACCTCGCGCGTCTCCGCCGCCGCCCCCAGGGCGCGGAAGGCGGTGACCCGCGCCGGCGGCTCGGCGGCCGGCGGCGGCTCGGGCTCGGCGCGGGTGGCCAGCCGCTCGCGGAACCGGCGGCCGAACAGGCTGCCGGCGGGCG
>JBFGNS010000137.1:0-11438 GCA_041574955.1 Thermoanaerobaculia bacterium
ATCCGCCCGCAGGTCGTAGAGCTCGGGACGCGGGGCCACGATCAGCCGCCAACGCTGATCCGTGACTGCCTTGAGGGGACTCCAGCCATAGGCGTTGGCGGGCATCCAGGTTTCGCTGTAGACCGCTCGTGGTTCGGCGGCGGCCACCAGCGACGGCAGCCCGGGCAGGCTGCTGCCCAAGCCGGCTGCCTCCTCCACGAAACCCAAGAGCCGCAACAGGGTCGCCGGCAGGCGCTGCGTGCCGACTACCTCTTGGACCTGCTGGCCCGCCGGAACGCCGGGACCCGCCAGCACCAGTGGCACCTCCAGGCTGGCGCGATAGAGGAAGACCCCGTGGCCTTTCTCCCCATGCTCGCCGAGGGCCTCGCCATGATCGCCGACCACCGCGACCAGGGGGCTTCCGGCCGTCGCCGGCAGAGCGGCGAGCAGACGCCCGATCTCACCGTCCATGTAGGAGATCTCGCCCGCGTAGCTCTCCTCCACCGAGCTGGCCCGCCACGGCTCCGGGGGCTCGTAGGGCGCGTGCGCGTCGTAGTAATGGACCCAGAGGAAGTAGGGCCGGCCGGCATCCAGCGCCGACAGCCATTCGATCGCGGCCGAGGTCACGGCCTCGGCGTTCCGTTCCGGGTAGCCGTACTCACCCATGTGTTCCGCGGTCATGCGGTCGTCGTAGACCGCGAAGCCCGCGTCGAGACCGAAGCGGCGGTCCAGCACCCGCGACGAGACAAAGGCGCCCGTGGCGTAGCCAGCGCTTGTCAGAAGGGTGGCGAGCGTCGGCAGGCTACCGTCCAGAGTCGCCGTGCCGTTGTCCCGCAGGCCATGCTCCGGCGGCTCGAGCCCGGTCAGAAGCGTGGCATGTGCCGGCAGCGTCAGAGGCGACGCCGTCAACGCCTGCCGGAAGACCGTGCCGCGCCCTGCCAGAGCATCGAGAGCCGGCGTCTCGGCGAGAGTCCCCCCGTAGCATCCCAGGTAGTCCGCCCGGGTCGTGTCCAGGGTCAGCAGCACGGCGCTGGCCCGCGCGGCTGTCGTCCGGCCCACCGCTGACCCGCCCGACGCCAGCGCCAGACCGACTGCCAGCAAGGCGACGTGGAGTCGCCGCCGGCCGCCAGTCGCCCGGCCGCGCGCTCCCACGCCCTCACGACCAGCTCGAGAAGCGTTCATGCCAGGTCCGCTCCCTGACGCCGCTCGCAGAGATGGCGAAAGACCAGCCCCTCCAGGATACGTCGCGGCGAGATGCCGCGCAGCCTGAGCGGCGGCGCCTCGAGCAGCGCCGCCGCCAGCTCCAGCAGCTGGCGGCGGCGGGCCGCCGCGGGAGCCAGCCGCTCGGCCGCCCGCACGGTCGCCGCCGCCGCAGCCGACCACGGACGCTGCGAGCGGGCGTCCCGCCAGTCGCCGCGCGACTCCACCTCCGCCGCCGCCGCCATCAGCTCGATGCCGGCCCCGCTCTGCCAGTAGGCCTCGAGCCGCCGCGCCAGCCGTTCGGCCAGCTCGTCGACGGCGTCGGCCGGCAGCGGCTCGGCGGCCCCCAGGTAGACCGCCAGAGAGCGGCTGCGCAGCGTCGGCGCGAGGTCGAACTGCGACGGCGCCAGCAGCAGGAAGTGCCGCGGCGAGCCCGGGTGCGGCTCCTCGAGGCTCTTGAGCAGGGCGTCGGCGGCGCCCGGGCTGAGGCTCTCGGCGGCGGCCACCACGAACACCTGTCCGGCGGCCTCGAACGGCGTCACCTGGGCGCCCTCGAGAAACCGCTTGGTGGCCTCGACCGAGGTAGCCGTCCGCAGGTCCCGCTCGAGCAGCTGGAAGTCCGGGTGGAACGGCTCGCCGTCGCGATCGGAGGCGATGCGGCGGCAGTGGCGGCAGCGGCCGCACGGCAGCTCGTCGGGCGGCGCGGCGCACAGCAGGATGCGCCCCAGCTCGGCTGCCGCCGCACGGCGCTCGTCGTCGCTGCCGCCGTGCAGGATCAGGGCCGGGTACAGCTGCCGCCGGCGCGCCAGGCCGGTCGCCGCCTCCAGGTTCATGCGTCGAGCCCCAGCAGACCGCCGAGCGCGGCGCGCACCTGCCGCTCGGTGCGCTCGGTAGGGCCGCTCGAATCGATCACGCTGATCCGCTCCGGGTGGCGCTCGGCGAGCTGCCGGTAGCCCTCCCGCACCCGCCGGTAGAACTCCAGGTCCTCGGCGTCGAGACGGTCGACGTCGCCGCGCCGCTGCCGCTGATGGGACTGGCCGCGGCGGTGCGCCTCCTCCGCCGGCAGGTCGAACCACAGCGTGTGGTCGGGCTGGCGGGCGCCGGTGGCCAGCCTGTCGACCTCGGCGATGCGCTCGAGCGGCAGCCCGCGGCCGTAGCCCTGGTAGGCGACGGTCGAGTCGGTGAAGCGGTCGCACAGCACGTGGCGGCCGGCGGCCAGCGCCGGCTCGATCACGTCGAGCAGATGCTGCCGGCGGCTGGCGAACAGCAGCAGCAGCTCGACCGTGCCGTCGACCGCGCTCCAACGCGGATCCAGGAACACCTGGCGCACCGCTTCGCCGAGCGGCGTGCCGCCCGGCTCCTTGGTGGTCTCGCAGTCGATCCCGCGCCCCACCAGCCAGCCGGCGGCGCGCGCCAGATGGGTCGACTTGCCGCTGCCGTCGAGGCCTTCGAAGGTGAGGAACAGGGGCTTCATCGGCAGACAGCGAAGCTACCACGCGCTGCCGGCGGCGGCCGCCGCCCGGGCTACGGGTCGAAGCGGGCGCGCAGCGGCTCGGGCAGCACCGGACAGACCTGCTCGGCGGTGCCGAACCAGCGCCGCCGGCGCCGCGCCACCGCGTCGTACAGCTCGTCGCCGAGCCGCACCGGCACGAGCCCCGCGCCGGCGGCGGCCAGGCGGCCCAGCGGACCGCACCGGCGCAGCAGATAGCGCAGCGCCCGCCAGCGGGTAAGCGCCTCGCCCGCGGGCGTCAGGGCCACCACGCTGTCGGGCAGCTCGCGGCCGCCGTCCGGCAGCAGGCGCCGGGCGGTGTCGCCGCCGAGCGGCGAGAAGCGCAGCGGCGGCCGCCCGCGGTCGCGCGGCAGGATCCAGCGCACCGCCCCATGGCAAAGAGCGCAGTCGCCGTCGTAGAACAGGCGCGCCTGACCGGCCGCCGCAGCCACGCCGCCATGATAGCCGCGCCACCCCGTCGGGTGGCCTCCGCGCCTTCACAAAGCGCGGTCAACCGGCTAGAGTCTTCGCTGCCGACTCGAGCCCTCTCTGGCCCGGCGCTCGGACCCCCCAAGACGATGACCACCGTACTGATCCCCAAGGAGAGTGGTGCGGGCGAAGCGCGCGTCGCCGCCACTCCCGAGACCGTCGAGAAGCTCATCGCGCTGGGTTTCGAGGTGGAGGTGGAGAGCGGCGCCGGCGCCGCCGCGCACTTCCGCGACAAGGAGTACGCCGCCGCCGGCGCGCGTCTCGGCGGCGGCGGCGAGACCGCCTGGCGCGGCGCCGGTGCGGTGCTCAAGGTCGGGCCGCTTTCGGAGGGTGACGGCGGCGAGGTCTCCTGGCTGTCGCCGGGCGCCCTCGTAGCCGGTCTGCTGGCGCCCTACGACAACCCCGGCACCGTACGGCGGCTGGCCGCCGGAGGCGTCACCAGCCTGGCGCTCGAGCTGCTGCCGCGGGTGACGCGGGCGCAGACGATGGACGCGCTGTCGTCGCAGGCCAGCGTGGCGGGCTACCGCGCGGTGCTGGTGGCGGCGGCGCGGCTCGACCGCCACTTCCCGCTGCTGATGACCGCCGCCGGCACCATCCGCCCGGCGCGCGTGGTGGTGATCGGCGCCGGAGTGGCAGGCCTGCAGGCGGTCGCCACCGCCCGGCGCCTGGGCGCCGTGGTCGAGGTGTCCGACATCCGGCCGGCGGTCAAGGAGCAGGTCGAGTCGCTGGGCGGCCGCTTCATCGACCTGCCCGAGCAGTCGAGCGGCGAGGGCACGGGCGGCTATGCGCGCGAGATGGGAGAGGAGTTCCTGCGCCGCCAGCGCGAGCTCCTGGCGGAACGGTTGAGCGGCGCCGACGTCGTGATCACGACCGCCGCGGTGCCCGGCAAGCCGGCGCCCAAGCTGGTCGACGCCGCGATGGTCGACGGCATGAAGCCGGGCAGCCTGATCCTCGACCTGGCCGCCGAGCGCGGCGGCAACTGCGAGCTGACCCGCCCCGGCGAGGAGGTCGAGCACGACGGCGTCACCGTCCTCGGCCCGACCAACCTGGTCTCCGGCATGGCGCACGACGCCAGCCTGCTGTACTCGCGCAACGTCCTGGCGCTGGTCGAGCACCTGGTCGAGGACGGCGCGTTCCGGATCGACCTCGAGGACGAGATCGTGGCCGGCGCCCTGCTCACCCACGACGGGGCGGTGCGTCATCCGGCCTTCACCTCGGAGGACGGCTCATGATGGGTGCCCTGCTGGTCGGGATCTACGTCTTCGTGCTGGCGATCTTCGTCGGCTTCGAGATCATCACCAAGATCCCGCCGACGCTGCACACGCCGCTGATGTCCGGCGCCAACGCCATCTCGGGCATCACCCTGGTGGGCTCGCTGGCCGCCGCCACCACCGGCGCGGTGACGGTGAGCAACATCCTCGGTTTCGTGGCGATCGTCTTCGCCACCGTCAACGTGGTCGGCGGCTTCCTGGTCACCAACCGGATGCTCGAGATGTTCGGCGGCAAGAAGGCCAGGCGATGAGCCAGCTGCTCGATTCGGTGCTGGTGCCGGTCCTCTACTTGCTGTCGGCGGTGCTGTTCATCTTCGGCCTCAAGGGGCTGACCCGGGTGCGCACCGCCCAGCGCGGCAACGCCATCGCCGCCCTGGCCATGCTGATCGCGGTGGTGACCACGCTGGTCGACCTCGGACTGGTCGACTACCGGTGGATCATCGCCGGGCTGGTGGTCGGCGGGCTGGTGGGGACCGTCGCGGCGCTCAAGGTCGAGATGACCGCGATGCCCGAGATGGTGGCGTTGTTCAACGGCTTCGGCGGCGGCGCCTCGGCGCTGGTCGCCTGCTCGGTGGTGTGGCTGGAGCTGGTTGAACCCGGCGTGATCGGCTCCCCGGCCGCCCACCTCGGCACCGACGCCGCGCTCACCGCCTTTCTCTCGGTGCTGATCGGAGCGGTGACCTTCAGCGGCAGCCTGATCGCCTTCCTCAAGCTGAGCGGCAGGATCGGCGGCAAGCCCACCCTCATCCCCGCGCGCCACCTGGTCAACGGCCTGTTCATGCTGGCGGCGGTCGCCGCCGGCCTCTACCTCACCTTCGCCGCCGGCGAGCCCGGCGCGGTGGCGACCGCCGCCGTCGCGCTGGCCGGGGTCAGCCTGCTGCTCGGAGTGCTGCTGGTGATCCCCATCGGCGGCGCCGACATGCCGGTGATCATCTCGTTCCTCAACTCGCTGTCGGGAGTCGCCGCCGCGATGACCGGCTTCGTGCTGAGCAACAACGTGCTGATCATCAGCGGCGCGCTGGTCGGCGCCTCGGGGCTGATCCTGACCCAGATCATGTGCGTTGCGATGAACCGCACCCTGGCCAACGTGCTCTTTGCGGGTTTCGGCCAGGAGGGCGGCGAGGCCGACTCGGGCGAGTACGGCACGGTGCGCTCCGGCGGCGCCGAGGAGGCAGCGATGGTGCTGGAGGGGGCCGAGCGGGTGGTCATCGTGCCCGGCTACGGTCTGGCGGTGGCGCAGGCCCAGCACACCGCGCGCGAGCTCGCCGACCTGCTCGAAAAGCGCGGCGCCACGGTCACCTACGCGATCCACCCGGTGGCCGGGCGAATGCCGGGCCACATGAACGTGCTGCTCGCCGAGGCCGACGTA
Organism: Thermoanaerobaculia bacterium; assembly: GCA_041574955.1. Taxonomy (GTDB): domain Bacteria; phylum Acidobacteriota; class Thermoanaerobaculia; order Multivoradales; family JAHEKO01; genus CALZJC01. Next base: position 5,798 of record JBFGNS010000137.1, read on the forward strand.
CCGTACGAGAAGCTGGTCGAGATGGACTCCGCCAACCCGGAGTTCAAGCTCACCAGCGCGGTCATCGTGGTCGGCGCCAACGATGTCGTGAACCCCGCCGCCGAGCTCGACCCGCAAAGCCCGATCGCCGGTATGCCGGTGCTCCGGGTGTGGGAGGCGCAGGTCGTGATGGTCATCAAGCGCAGCTTGAGCCCGGGCTTCGCCGGCATCAAGAACCCGCTGTTCGAGAACGACAACACGATGATGGTGTTCGGCGACGGCAAGAAGGTGCTGCAGGACGTGATCGCCGAGCTCAAGCAGATCCCGGCGTAGACGCTGCCGCCGCACAGCTCTACCGCTCGGCTCACGGCCGTCGGCGCGGCCGGCCGCCGAGTCCGGGCTGCTAGAATCTCGCCGCTTCGAGCCTGGCTGCAACCAGGGCGCCATCCCCGGGGCGCCCGCGGCGATACCGCGATCCCCATGGGCGAGCACGACGTCAGTCCGCCGACCGACGCTGCCGAGCTGCGGCTGTTCACCCAGAAGCTGCTCAACGATCTGCGGGCGTTCCAGCAGATGTTGGACGAAGGTCTGTTCGAGACCGGGGTCAGCCGGATCGGCGCCGAGCAGGAGCTGTTCCTGGCCGACCGCTACTGGCAGCCGGCGCTGATCGGCCCCGAGCTGCTCGACGACCTCGACGACCCGCACTTCACCACCGAGCTGGGCCGGTTCAACCTGGAGTTCAACCTCGACCCGATCGAGTTCTCGAGCGACTGTCTGCACCGCCTGGAGAGCGACCTCGACCGGTTGCTCGGCAAGCTGCGGCAGGCGGCCGAGCGACGCGACGCCCGCGTCGTGCTGATCGGCATCCTGCCGACGCTCGACAAGACCCACCTCGGCCTCGACTGCATGACCCCGGCGGAGCGCTACTTCGCGCTCAACGACGCGATGAACCGGCTGCGCGGCGAGCGCTACACGCTACGCATCAAGGGCCGCGACGAGCTGATGATCACCCACGACAACGTCATGCTCGAGGCCTGCAACACCAGCTTCCAGGTGCACTTCCAGGTGGCGCCAGAGAACTTCGCCGAGCGCTACAACGTGGCCCAGGCGGTGGCCGCACCGGTGCTGGCGGCGGCCACCAACTCGCCGCTGCTGTTCGGCCGCCAGCTATGGCGTGAGACCCGCATCGCGCTGTTCCAGCAGTCGATCGACACCCGCTCACCCACCCCCCACCCCAGCGAGCAGCAGGCGCGGGTGAGCTTCGGTCGCCAGTGGGTGCGCGAGTCGGCGGTGGAGATCTTCCGCGAGGACATCACCCGCTTCCGCGTGCTGATGGGCGCCCAGATCGACGAGAACCCGTTCGAGGCGCTCAGCCAGGGCAGGGCGCCGCAGCTCAAGGCCCTGCGGCTGCACAACGGCACCGTCTACCGCTGGAACCGGCCGTGCTACGGGGTGCTCGACGGCAAGCCGCACCTGCGCATCGAGAACCGGGTGCTGCCGTCGGGACCCACAGTGCTCGACGAGGTCGCCAACGCCAGCTTCTGGTTCGGGCTGATGACCGGCGTGGCGCGCGAGATCGGCGACATCACCGCCGCCATGGAGTTCGAGGAGGCGCGCGAAAACATGGTGGCGGCCGCGCGGCTCGGGCTCGGCGCCCAGCTGCGCTGGCCGGGCCTCGGCGTCCTGCCGGCCGGCGAGCTGATCCTGCGCGAGCTGCTGCCGCTGGCGCGCCGCGGACTCGAATCGGTGGGCATCGACGCCGCCGACATCGAGCGCTACCTCGGCACCATCGAGCAGCGGGTCGCCAACGGACGCACCGGCGGGCAGTGGCAGATCGACTCGCTCGCCGCCATGCGCGGCCGCGGCACCGCCGCCGAGCGGCTGGCGGCACTGGTTGCCGGCACCGTGGCGCGCCAGACCCAGGGCGAGCCGGTGCACACCTGGTCCAAAGCCGAGGTCGAGGAGGCCGGCGACCTCAAGGCCCAGTACCTGCGCGTCGGCCAGCTCATGACCACCGACCTGTTCACAGTCAACCAGGACGAGGTGGTGGACATGGTGGCGTGCGTGATGAACTGGAAGCACATCCGCCACGTGCCGGTGGAGGACGGCGAGCGGCGGCTGGTGGGCCTGGTCACCCACCGCGCCCTGCTGCGCCTGCTGAGCGACAACCCCGACGGCCATCCCGAGCCGGTCGCGGTCAGCCACATCATGCAGCGCGAGCTGATCACCGCGACGCCCGAGACCCCGACCCTCGATGCGCTGCGCACCATGCGCGAGCACCGCATCAGCTGCCTGCCGGTGGTCGACAGCGAGCGGCGCCTGGTCGGCATCATCACCGAACGCGACTTCATGGGCATCGCCGGGCAGCTGCTCGAGGCCTACCTCGGCGAGTCGTGAGATGCGCCGGCGGTATGCTCGCGCGGCGTGGCCCGAGCGGCCGCCCGCGAGCCCGCACCGCGACCTCGACAGAAAGGTGAGACTCCGATGATCCGACCCCCGCGCTTCGCCCCCATCCGGCTGGCCGCCGCTCTGCTGCCGTTGCTCGCCGCCTGCCAGCCGGCGCCGCCCGAGGCCGCGCCCGAGCCGGTGCGCGTCGAGAGCCCACAGCTCGAGCTGGCGGTCGCCGCCCTGCCGGACGGCGTCGGCCTGGCCGACAGCGGCGCCGACGGCATCCGGCTGACCGCCGGCGACGGCGCCGAGATCCGCATCTCGGTCGGCCCGGTCAGGGCCGGCGGGATCAACCTGGTCGAGGTGGTCAAGCAGCGGCGCGACGCCTTCGAGGCCGAGGGGCTGTACTTCGGCAACCGCGAGCTGCGCACGCCGTACGGCGTCGCTTTCACCGCCCGCGGCCAGCTAGCCGGACCGGCGGGGCCGGTCGAGCAGACCTGGGTCTACTCGCTGCACCCGGACGGCAGCGACCGGCTGCTCACCGTGGTCTACAGCTACCCGGGCGGCGGCGACTCCCAGGCCCGGGTCGACCAGCTGCTCGAGCTGCTGGGCGAGATCGAGCCGCTGCCGGCCGCCGGCTAGCCGGCAGAGCCGGCGGCGGGCAGCCGCGCCTCGCCCTGGTACTGCAGCTCGTACAGCCGGCGGTAGAGCCCGTCGCGGGCGATCAGCTCCTGGTGGCTGCCCTGCTCGCGCAGCTCGCCGTGGTGCAGCACCAGGATGCGGTCGGCCCGCTGGATGGTCGACAGCCGGTGGGCGATCACCAGGCTGGTGCGGCCCGCCAGCAGCCGCTCGAGCGCCAGCTGGATCAGCCGCTCGGTCTCGGTGTCGACCGACGAGGTGGCCTCGTCCAGGATCAGGATGCGGGGGTCGAACGCCAGCGCACGGGCGAACGCGACGAGCTGCTTCTGGCCCACCGACAGGCCACCGCCGCGCTCCTTGACCGCGGCGTCGAGGCCGCCCGGCAGCCGCTCGATGAACTCCAACGCGTGCACCTCGGCCGCCGCCCGGCGAACGCGCGCGGCCGAGATCTCGTCGCTGCCCAGCGTGATGTTGTCGGCCACCGAGCCGGCGAACAGGAAGACGTCCTGCAGAACCATGGCGGTGGCGCGCCTCAGGGCGTCGAGCTGCCAGCGGCGCACGTCGACGCCATCGACCCTCACCTCGCCGCTGTCGACGTCGTAGAAGCGCAGCAGCAGCGAGGCGATGGTGCTCTTGCCGGCGCCCGTGTGGCCGACCAGCGCGACGGTCTCACCCGGCGCGACCCGGAACGACAGGTCGCGCAGCACCGGCTCGCCCGGCAGGTAGCCGAAGCCGACGCGGTCGAACTCGATCTCGCCGCGCACCGTCGCCGGCCGGTGCGCGCGCGCCGGGCTGGCGATCTCGACCGGCGCGTCGAGCAGGCGGAAGATCCGCTCCGAGCTGGCCATCGCCGCCTGCAGGATGTTGTACTTCTCCGACAGATCGGCAAGCGGCCGGTAGAACCGCTGCGCGTACTGCAGGAAGGCCACCAGCGCCCCCACCGTCACCGCGCCGCGCACCACCTGGCCGCCGCCGAACCACAGGATCAGGGCGGCACCGAGCGCGGTGATCAGCTCGACCGAGGGGTAGTAGACGGCGTAGTAGAAGATGGTGGCGATGTTGGCGTCGCGGTGCTCCTCGTTGACCCGTGAGAAGCGGGTGAAGGCGCGCCGCTCCTGGCCGAACAGCTGCACCACCGACATGCCGGAGATCTGCTCCTGCAGGAAGGCGTTGATCGCCGCCAGCTTGACCCGCACCTCGCGGTAGCGCTGGCGGGCGCGCAGCTTGAACCAGATCGTCACCACGGCCAGCAGCGGCAGGATGCAGAAGGTCACCAGAGCCAGCCGCCAGTCGAGCCAGAACAGCACGGCGACGATGCCGGCGAGCAGCACAACGTCGCCGAAGATCGACACGATGCCGGCCGTGAACAGCTCGTTCAGGGCGTCGACGTCGTTGGTCACCCGGGTCACCAGCCGGCCCACCGGATTGCGGTCGAAGTAGGCCACCGGCAGCCGCTGCAGCTGGCCGAAGATCTGCCGCCGGAGATCGGCCATGACGTGCTGCCCCATCATCTGCATGACGTAGCCCTGCAGGTAGAGCACCCCGAAGCCGAGCACCAGCGAGCCGAGGTAGACCAGCGCCACCGCGGTCAGCCCGCCCGCCGGATCCAGCTCGACGCCGCGCGCCGCCAGCTGCTCGGCCAGCCAGCGGCTGGCGGCGCTCATCCGCTCGCCCGCCGCTCCCGCCGGCCGGATGAACAGGTCGAGCGCCACCGCGGTCGCCAGCGGCCCGACCAGCTCGAGCAGCGACGACAGCACGATCAGGCCCACCGCCAGCGCAGCCCGCAGGCGGTGCGGCGCCAGGTAGCCCAGCAGCCGCCGGATCAGCCGCGCGTCGTAGGCCTTGCCGAGTAGCTCTTCCTCCTCGAAGGTCTCGAGCTCGCTCACGGGGGGGAAGATAGCAGGGGCTGGGCCCGCTCGTGCGAGCCGGCGAGCGCCTGCCGGGGCTGGTGCCGAGGTCCTTCGCTGCGCTCAGGATGACAGCGCGTTTCGATGACCGGGGTCGGAGCTGTCCCCGAGCAGCACCGACACCTCGGGCTCGCTCTCGGAGCGATGGCGGCACTGGAGCCACCACCGGAGGGTGCGCCCGCCGGGTGGGGCCCGGGGCGGAGCGACATCACCCTCGCCTTTGGAGCGCCCCCCCGGGCCTCGCCCGGCCAGCGCACCCAGCCCGAAGCCACGGACGCTGCGCTCAGGATGACCGAGGGCTTCGAGACAACCAGTCGGCCCCACTCCCGTGCACCACCCCGGTCCCCTTCCGGGTCGCTGTTACCGCCACCACAGCAAGAAGTTACGACCGTTTGGTATAAAATCGGCCGAGCGCCGAGATTTTCGCCTGCCCGCACTCCCCCCGACACAATGGCCGTCACCCTCAACGCCCTGCTCAAGGAGATGGTGGACCGGGGTGCCTCGGATCTGCACATCACGACCAACTCGCCGCCCCAGATCCGCATCGACGGCGTGCTGCAGGCGCTCAACCACCCGGCGATGACGCCCACCGAGACCAAGCGGCTCGCCTACTCCATCCTGATCGACAAGCAGAAGCAGCGGCTCGAGGAGACGCTCGAGCTCGACTTCTCGTTCGGCGTCAAGGGGCTGGCCCGCTTCCGCGCCAACGTCTTCCACCAGCGCGGCGC
>JBFGNS010000138.1:0-11297 GCA_041574955.1 Thermoanaerobaculia bacterium
GTGGCCGGCGCGCCGGCCGAGCTGTCGGCCGACCTGCCGCTGGCCACCCTGGCGGCGCTGCCGCCGCTGGCGGCGCTCGCCGAGCTGCCGCTGGCGGCGGTAGGCGGTCCGCTGCGGCTCGACTGGCGGCTGGCGGCGGTCGACTGGGCGCCGCTGGCGGCGCCGGACGGCGGCAGCCCCGGTGACCGCTGGCTGGCCGGTACGCGCGGGCGGCTGAGCGTCGATCCCCGGCGACCGGCGGCGGCGGAGGGCGAGGTCGAGCTGTTCGACCTGAACCTCGTCCATGCCGGTCACCGGGTGACGGCCGCCGACCCGCTGGTGGCGCGGCTGGGCGGCGGGCGGCTGACGGTCGGACCGGCCTCGCTCGATCTCGACGGCTCGCCGCTCGGCTTCGAGGCGGTAGCCGAGCTGAGCTCCGGCTGGCGACCGGAGTCGGCGCTGTCGGAGCTGGTGACCACGCTGGCGGTGAGCGCCGGCGGCACGCTGCCGCTGTCGCTGGTGGAGCCGTTCGTCGCCGGCGCCGAGGGCGACGGCTCGGTGACGCTGGAGCTGTCGGTGACGGGGCCGCCGGCGGCGCTCGCCGGCGAGCTGCGGCTGAGCGGCGAAGATTCTGCTCTAGCACTGGGCGAGCTGCGGCTCACTGCTCCGCGGCTGGCGCTCGAGGTGGCCGATGGCCGGCTGCGCCTCGCGGAGCTGGCCGTGCGGGCCGGCGAGCTCGACCTGGCGGCTGCCGGCGAGCTGGAGCTGGCGCGACCGCTCGGGCGGGGGCGGCTGCGGATCGAGGCCTCGCCGCTGGCGCCACCGCTGGGTGGCGCGGCGGCCGAGCTCGTCCTGGCGGAGGGGGTGCTGCGGGTCACCGCGCGGGACGCCGGTGCCGGCGGCGAGCTGGCCGCCGAGCTGCCGCTGGCGTCGCTCGCCGAGCTGCTCGGCGCCGCGCCGCCGGATCCCGCCTGGCTGGCGGCGGCCGGCGGGCCGCTGCAGCTCGCCTGGCGGCTGCCCGAGGCCGACTGGAGCGCCTGGCTGCCGGCCTCCGAGGACCGGCCGCTGGCGCTAACCGCCGGCGGCCGCGGCGAGCTCACCCTGGACCCGGCGCGGCCGGCGTCGGTGGCCGGTTTCATCGAGCTGACCGGTCTGGCTCTGGCCGTCGGCGGCGAGAGCCTGCGCGCTGCCGACGCCGTCCGGCTGCGCCTGGGCGGCGAGCGTGTCGTGCTCGAACCGGTGCGGCTGGCCGCCTCGGGATCGCCGGTCGAGCTCTCCGGCGAAGCGCGGCTCGAGCCGGGCTGGGGCCCAGGCCAGGCGCCGCTCGAGCTGGTGGCGGAGGTCGAGCTGTCGGCGAACGGCGTCGTGCCGGCCGGGCTGGCGCAGCCGTTTCTCGCCGGCGGGGTCGGCGAGGGTGCCTTCCTGGTCGAGCTGGAGCTCGCCGGGCCGCCCACGGCGGTCCGCGGTAGGGCCCTCCTGACCGGTCCGGGCGCCGGCTTCTTCTTCGCGGCGCCGTACCCCCTACGGCTGCGCTCGCCGCGGCTCGAGGCGGTGTTCGACGGTTCGGGCGAGGTGCGCTTCAACGGCGCGCTCGAGGCCAACGGCGGCGATCTGAAGCTCGACGGCCGGCTGGCGCCCGACCTCGGGCTCGAGCTGGTCAGCGAGCTGGACGGCGTTCGCGCGCGCGTCGACTACGGGCTGCTGCTGGATCTCGGCGGTCGGCTCGAGCTGACCGTCGGCGCCGACGGCAGCGGCCTGCTGTCCGGCCGCGTGACGGTCCAGAAGGGCTCGCTGACGCGGGCGATCGCCCTGCGCGGCGAGCTGCTGACCGCGCTGCTGGCGCCGGTCGAGCTGATCGGCACCGAGCTGACCCCGCTCGAGGCGATCGAGCTGGATCTCACCGTGGCCACCGTGCAGGGCGTGCGGGTGAGCAACAACCTGGCCGACCTGAGAGTGCGCTGGGACCCGTTGACGGTGCGTGGCACGCTGGCGGCGCCGCTAATCGAGGGCCAGATCGACGTCGACCCCGGGGGCCTGATCTTCGCCCTCGGCCAGACCGTGCGGCTCGACTCGGCGGCGATCGTCTACGCCGGGGCGGCCGAGCCGCGGCTGGAGCTCGAGACCACCAGCTCGCTGGCCGATCCGTCGATCGCACGGCTGGCGGGCGACGACCCGTTCGCGGCCGACGTCGGCGAGGAGGCGGCCGGCGCGGCGGCGGCGGCCGGCTTCGCCGGCTTCCTGGGCGAGCAGCTCGCCGGCCAGCTGAGCGAGGCGCTCGGTGGACAGATCAGCTTTCGCCCGGTGCTGATCTTCGGCGAGACCGACCCCGGGGCGCGGCTGACGGTCAGCCGCGACCTGTCGCCGCAGGTGGCGCTCGCCGCCTCGATCGACCTGCGCAACGCCGACCGGCAGACCTACCTGCTCGAGCTGGACGACTTCGACCAGGCGCCGCTGCTGGCGGCGCAGCTGTTCACCACCGACGAGGGCGAGCAGGGGGCGGCGGTGCAGCAGCGGCTCAGCTTCGGCGGCGCCCGCACCCGCCAGAGCTGGCCGCGACTCCGCAGGCTGGAGATCGAGCGCGTGCCGGGTGCCGGCCGCCGCGGGCTGCGGCGGGCGGTGGGCTACGGCAAGGGCGACCCGCTGCCGCCGGAGGCGCCGTTCGAGATCGAGTTCGCCCTGGTCGAGCACCTGCGGCGCCTCGGCTTCCCGGACGCCCGCGTCGAGGTCGAGCAGCGGGAGGTCGAGGGCCGGCCGCGGGTCGACCTCGGGGTGCGGATCGACAGCGGGCCGAGGGTCGAATTCGAGTTCGTCGGCGCCCGCCTGCCGACGCCGCTGCGCGCGGCGGTGACCTCGCTCTACCGCACCGACTTCTACGAGCCGGTGGCGCGCGAGGAGATGCGGCAGCAGGCGATCAAGGCGCTGCGCAGCCGGGGCCATCTCGAGCCGCAGGTGGAGGTGTCGGTCGAGCAGCTGCCCGGTGGGCCGCCGGAGCGGCGCCGGGTGGAGTTGCGGCTCGAGCCCGGCGAGCGGGTCGAGCTGGGGGCGCCACGCTTCGAGGGCCTGCCGTTCCCCGAGGCGCCGGAGCTGGCGGCCCGCTTCGCCACTACGCTGCAGCGGGTGGAGCTGGCGGCCGGCCATCCCGACGCCGACCGCCGGGTGCTGGCGGTGCTGCGCGGCTTCGGCTACCCGGAGGCCGAGATCGTCGGCCGGCAGCTGCCGGCCGAGCCGGGTGGCCCGTTGACGGTGCGGCTGGAGCCCGGCCCGCGGCAGCAGCTGGCGGTGGTCGAGGTGCGCTATACGGCGCCGCCGCCGGCCGGCGAGGAAGCGATCGACCCGGGGCTGGCTGCCGGCGACCCGGCGCGCGCCGACCGCATCGCCGCCGCCGCCCTCGACGCCGAGGCCGCGCTGCGCCGCCGCGGCTACCTCGACGCTCGGGTCACCGCTCGGTTGCAGCCGGCGCCCGAAGCCGGGCCCTACGCGCTGCGGCTGACCCTCGAGGTCGAGCGGGGCGAGGCCTACCGGTTGGCGGCCACCGAGTTCGAGGGGCTGCGCTCGACGCGTGCCGGCTGGGCGCGGAAGACCGCCGGGCTGGTTCCCGGCGAGCCGGTCGATCCCGCCGCGGTGGCGGAGGCGCGGCGCCGGCTCTACCGTAGCGGGCTGTTCAGCTCGATCGCCAGCGCCACCGAGACCGCGGACGACGGCCGGGCGCGGGTCACCTTCGACCTGCGCGAGGCCGACCGCTACCGGCTGGCCTACGGCCTGCGCTGGGAGAGCGAGGAGGGGGGTAGCCTGGTGGTCGACCTGCTGGACCGCAACTGGCTGGGGCGTGACGTCACCCTCGGCCTGCGCGCGCTGTACGCCGAGGACGACCAGCGGCTGCGGCTGTCGGTCGTCGTGCCGGACGTCGTCGGCCGCCGCGGCTCGCTCGAGCTGTTCGCCTCCTGGCGCCGTCAGGAGGCCACCTTCGAAGAGATCTTCAACCGCACCGACACGCTGGAGGCGACGGTGCAGCTGGCCTTCCAGATCGACCGGCGGCTCAGCCTGCGCAGCTACGTCAAGTACCGGGAGGTCTACTTCCTGGAGGTCGAGCCGCCCTCTGACGACCCGTTCGACGACCCGTTCGACGACCCGTTCGACGACCCGTTCGACGACCCGTTCGACGATCCATCGGGACCACAGCGCTTCGAGGTCCGCTTCCGCCGGCCGTTTCTCGGCCTGCAGGCGGTGTGGGACGACCGCGACGACGCGGTCGAGCCGAGCCGCGGCAGCTTCGCCAGCCTCGACCTGTCGTTCACCGACGAGGCGCTGGGCAGCGACTTCAACTTCGGCCGCTTCTTCGGCCAGCTCAACCTGTACCGGCCGGCGGGCCGCCTGCTCGGCAAACCGATGGTGTGGGCGCAGTCGCTCCGGCTGGGCCACGCCGAGAGCTACGGGGGCCAGCAGCTGCGCTCGGTGGCCTTTCTGCTGGCCGGCGGCGAGTACTCGGTGCGCGGCTACCGTCGCGAGACGCTGGGACCGGCCGAGCTGCTCGGACCGACGCCGTCGATCACCACCAACAGCCTGCTGGTGCTCAACCAGGAGCTGCGCTTCGAGCTGTTCGAGCCGCTGGCCGGGGTCGTGTTCCTCGATGCCGGCAACGTCTGGACCTCGAACAGCGGCTTCGACCTCGACCTGCTCACCTCGCTCGGCCTCGGCCTGAGGGCGCGCACGCCGCTCGGCCTGCTACGGCTCGACCTGGCGTTCGCCCTCGACCGGCGGCCGGAGATCGACCCCGGCGCCAAGCTCTACTTCGGCTTCGGCAACGTCTTCTGAGCCGCGGGCGACGTCCGGCGGGCGGCGCTACATGCCGGCGGCCTGCAGCAGCCGGCGGGCGCGCGGCGCGTCGGGCGCGTTTGGGGCGCGCGCCAGGAACCGCTCGAGGTCGTTGAGCAGCAGGTCCTTGCGCTTGATCTTGTCGGCCGCCATGCCGCGGTAGTAGTAGGCGTAGGCGAACTCGGGGTTACGCTCGATCGACTGGGTCAGCCGATCGACCGACGCCTGCCAGTTCTGCAGGAACGCCTCGGTCACGCCGAGCTGGTAGAGCACCATCGGATCGCCGGGCGCCAGTTGGCGCACCTTCTCGAGAGTCTGCTTGGACTCCTGGTACTGGCGCTGCTTCTGCTGCGCGAGCCCGAGGGCGTAGAGCGCCGGCACGTTGTCCGGCTTGGTTGCCAGGACGGCTTTGGCGCGAGCGGCGGCGGCGGCGTAGCTCTGGTTGAAGCCCTCGGCGTTCTTGGCCAGCGCGTAGGTCTCGCCGAGGTGGATCAGCGGCAGCGGGTCGGTCGGCTTGAGATCGGCCGCCTCCCTCAGCCGCTGGATGGCGGCCTCGAACTTCTGCTCCTGGGCCAGCAGCCGGCCGGCCGCCAGCTTGGCGTCGTAGCCGTCCTTGTTTGGCAGCTTGTCGAACGCCTCGCGGGCGGCGGCGGTGTTCCAGGACTCGAGCCGCGCGTCGACCTTCTTGAGGATCTGTTGCGGGGTCTCGGTCTGGGCCGGCGCCTGGGCCGGCGCCACGGCCGGGGCCAGAGCGAGGACGGCGGCGACCGCCGCCGGGTACAGTCGGCTGCTTGTGGGTGGGGTCAGGGCCATGGTGCACTCTCCTCGTTGGGGCCGGCTCGACGGCCGGCCTGGATCGCGTCATCTGAGAAGCAAACTGCCTGCCATCTGCGGACTGGTGCCGACCGGCACGCGGCGGTCACCTCCGGATTCCGAGCCTACCTTCCGGTCAGCGCCGCGACCGGGTCGAGGCGGGTGGCGCGGCGCGCCGGCAGCCAGCCGAACAGCAGCCCGACGCCCAGCGACACGCCGAGCGCGGCGGCCATCGCCCAGGTCGGCGGGCTGGCCGGGAACTGCGGGTAGAGCCCCACCAGCGTGCCGACCACCGCCCAGCCGGCAGCCAGTCCCAGCAGGCCGCCGGCGGTCGAGATCAGCGCCGCCTCGGCGAGGAAGACGAGCAGGATCTGGCCGCGCGCCACGCCCAGCGCCTTCAGCAGACCGACCTCGCGCGTGCGCTCCGAGACCGCCACCAGCATGACGTTCATGATGCCGATGCCGGCCACCGTCAGGGAGACGGCGGCGATCGCGGTCAGCGCCAGGGTGAGGGCGGTGAGGATGCCGGCGAAGGTGGTCAGCACGGCGTCCTGGGTGATCACCGTGACGTCCTCTTCGCCGTGGCGCTGCCGGATGAGCTCGCGGATGGCGGCGCGCGCCGGCGGCACGTCGGCCGCCGAGCCGACCTGCACCACGACGCGGAACAGCGAGCTGCGGTTGAGCATCTTCATCCCCGTGGCCACCGGCACGATCACCACCTCGTCGAAGTCGAGTCCCAGCTTGGTGCCCATCGCCGCCATCACGCCGATCACCCGCATCCGCCAGCCGCCCACCCGCACCACCTGGCCGATCGGCTCGATACCGGGGAACAGCTCGCGCGCCACCTTGCGGCCCAGCACCGCCACCGGCGCACCTCGGTCCAGCTCGCCGACGGGCAGGAAGCGGCCGCGCGCCACCTCGAGCTGGCGCACCTCGAGGTAGGAGGGCGTGGTGCCGACGATCGCCACCTGCCGCCGGCGCTCGCCGAATGCCACCTCGTCGGTGCCCATCGAGATCGGCGCCACCCGCACCGCCTGCCGCACCTGGCGGTCTACGGCGGCGGCGTCGGCCAGGGTCAGGTCGTGGGGGATCCCGCCAAAGCCGGGGATGCCGGTGGTGTCGGTGCGCCCAGGGACGATGATCACCAGGTTGGTGCCGAGGCTGGCGAACTGATCGACGACGTACAGCCGGGCGCCGTCGCCCATTGCGGTGAGCACCACCACCGCGGCGACGCCGATGGTCACCCCCAGCAGGCTCAGACCGGTGCGCAGACCGTGCCCCGACAGGCCACGCAGCGCGAAGCCGAGCAGGTCGACGCCCCTCATGCGTCGTTCTCGGTCAGCATCGCCAGCACCTCGGTGATGCCGTCGGCGCTCGCCCGCCGGACGATGCGGCCGTCGACCAACAGCAGGATGCGGTCGGCGCGCTGGGCGACCTTCGGGTCGTGGGTCACCACCACCAGCGTCAGACCGCCGGCGCGCATGCGGTCGAGCAGGTCGAGCACCGCCCGGCCGGAAGCGCTGTCGAGGTTGCCGGTGGGCTCGTCGGCGAGCAGGATGGCCGGCTGCATGATGGTGGCGCGCGCCAGGGCGACGCGCTGGCGCTCGCCGCCCGACAGCTCGTCGGGCCGGTGGTGCAGCCGCGGGCCCAGGCCCACGGCCATCAGCGCCTGCTCGGCCCGGCGCCGCCGCTCGGCGCGCGGCACGCCGTCGAACACCATCGGCAGGGCGACGTTGTCGACCGCGGTGAGCCGCGGCACGAGGTGGAAGAACTGGAAGACGAAACCGATCTTGTGGCGCCGGACGCGGGTGAGCTCGCCGTCGTCGAGCTGGGCCACTTCGCGACCCTCGAGGCGGTAGCTGCCGGCGGTCGGACGGTCGAGGCAGCCCAGGATGTTGAGCAGGGTCGACTTTCCCGACCCCGACGGCCCCATGATCGCGACGTGCTCGCCGGCGCCGATCCGTTCGTCGACGTCGACCAACGCGTGCACCGGCTGGTCGCCGACCTGGAAGGTGCGGCCGATGCCGGTCAGCCGGATCAGCGGCGCCGGCTCACTCACCTTCGGCCGCCGCTTCGCGGGCCGCGGCGCCGGCCACGACCTCGGCGCGGTCGAGAGACGTCACCACCCGGTCGCCGGCCTCCAGCCCGGACGTGATCTCGCTGAAGTCCCAGTTGCGCAGGCCCACCTCGAGCGACCGCTCCACGAGCCGGCCGTCGCTCAGCACCAGCACGCGGTCGCCCTCCAGCAAGGCCGGGGTGGGCAGCCGCAGGACGTCGTCGCGCACCTCCAGCACGACCTCGACGTCGGCCGAGGTGCCGGGCAGCAGCTCGCCCGCGATCGCCGCGTCCTCCAGCACCAGGTCGATCTCGACCGTGCGGTTCTGCGCCTCGAGGTCGAGCACGTAGGGCGACACCCGCTCGACGCGCGCCGCCAGGCTGCGACCGGGGTGCGAGTCGACGGTGACGCGCGCCGGCTGACCGGCCTGGATGCGGGCCGAGTCGACCTCGTCCATCGGGGCGCTGACGTAGACCGAGCCGGGGTCGAGGATGTCGAGTGCGGCGGGCACCGGCACCGCCGGCGGCGACGGCGTGACCCATTCGCCGATCTCGGTCGCCACCTCGGCGACCACCCCCGCGAACGGCGCGCGCAGCACCCGTTTGGCGAGCTCGGTGCGCGCCACCGCCACCGCGGCCTCGGCGCGGCCCACCTGCGCGGCGGCCGAGCGGCAGGCGGCATCGGCCTCGAGCCGCGCGGTCTCGGCGCGGTCGAGCAGGTCGCCGGAGACGATCTGCTCCTCGGCCAGCCGCGCCGTGCGGCGCAGCTCGCGCGCCGCCAGCTCGGCGGCCAGACAGGCGCGCTCGCGCTCGGCGGTCGCCGCCGCCAGCTCCTGGCGCGCCAGCTCGAGGCCCGCTGTCTGGGTTGCCGACTCGAGCTCGAGCACCACATCGCCCGCCGCCACCCGCTCGCCTTCGCGAAACGGGATCGCCACCACCTGGCCGCCGGCGTCGGGTGACAGCTTGGCGCGGCGGCGGGCCTTGACCGTGCCGGCGCGCGAGTTGGTGACCGTGGCCTCGACCCGCCCGCGCTCGGCGCCGACGGTGGTCACCGGTACCGCCTCGGGAGCGAACAGCTTGCGCCCCGCCAGAACCGCCACCACCGCCAGCACCACCAGCAGCAGAGCGCGGCTCGCCCAGCGGCCGCCGGTGCGAGACCGCGCGGTCACGGTGGCGGCTCCTGAGGGCTCGTCGTGGGCATGGAGCGAGGCTAGCAGAGGCCTTGGAGAGCGGCTCCACCCGCCACCCGCCCGGGCGGGCGGGCCGGCTACTGCAGGGAGAAGGTGATCACCAGGTTGAAGAACACCGCCACCGGCTGGCCGTCACGGGTGGCAGGCTTGAACCGCCACTGCTGGGCGGTGGCGACGGCCGACTCGCTGAGTCCCAGCGGCAGCCCTTTGAGCACCCGCACGTCCACCACCTCGCCCTTGGTGTCGATCGTCGCCTCGAGGATCACCACACCCTGCAGGCGGGCGCGGCGGGCCTCCTCGGTATAGGCCGGCGCCGGATGGTAGATCTTGACCGGCGGCAGGATGTTGCCCGACACCGGCACCGCGTCGACCCCGCCGCGGCCGGTACCCGGCGGCGCGTCGGGGATGCCGAAGTCGCCCACCACGTCGTCCACCGTGAACTCCGGCACTTCGACCTCTTCGAACACGATCGGCTCCGGCTCGTCGGGAGTCGGGTCGGGCACCGGGATGACGCGGCGCTTCTCGCGCGGCTTCGGCAGCTGGCGCTGCGGCGCCTGCGGCGGCGGCGCGAATTTGACCTGCTGCAGCAGGTAGACCT
This sequence comes from Thermoanaerobaculia bacterium, assembly GCA_041574955.1. Classification (GTDB taxonomy): domain Bacteria; phylum Acidobacteriota; class Thermoanaerobaculia; order Multivoradales; family JAHEKO01; genus CALZJC01. The sequence continues at coordinate 9,448 of JBFGNS010000138.1, forward strand.
TCTGCGGCGTGCCGATGCGCTGCGGGGCCTCACCCATGCTCGGCAGGTGGAGCAGGAAGAGGACGGCGTGGAAGGCGACCGCCACCGCCACCGCGATGCGCAGGCTGCGCCGCTCCGCCGCCGGATCTTCCTCGATCTGCGGCTGGTAGCCGAGGTGGACGCGTAGCTCGGCGCCACCGCTCTGCTGTTTGTAGCGCTGCCAGGCGCGGCTGTTTTCGAATACCGTCATCGCATCCCGCGGCGGTTGAGCCGCCACCCCTCACTCTAAGCAGGAATTGTGCCTCGATCCAGGCCCGGCGGCGAGGGCCACCCGCCCGCCAGGGCGGCAGCGTCCGGAACGGCTAGAATGGCGCCCCCCGAGTAGCCCGGATGCGGTCCGATACGGCATGCCCGACGCGGTGACCCTGCCGGTATGGCTGGCGGCGGTGCTGGGCGTGCTGGCGGCGGTTGCGGTGGTCGACCGGCTGCTGGTGCCGAGCGCCCGCTGGCTCCTGCGCCGCCGGGTCGAGCGCGTGCTCGACGAGGTCCACACCCGGCTGCACATCAAGATCCAGCCGTTCAAGCTCACCCGTCGCCAGGCGCTGATCGACCGGCTGCGGCTCGACCCGACGGTGACCGCCGAGGCCGAGCGGTTCGCCGCCGAGCACGGCCTCTCCCGCCAGCAGGCGGCGGCGCGCGCCACCGAGTACGCGCGCGACATCGTGCCGTCGTTCAACGCCTACGTCTACTTCCGGCTGGGCTACCGGCTGGCGCGGCGGCTGGGTCGGGCGCTGTACCGGGTCCGCCTGGGGGCGGTTGACGAGGCGGCGCTGGCGACGGTGCCGCCCGATGCGGCGGTGGTGTTCGTGATGAACCACCGCAGCAACATGGACTACGTGCTGATCGCCTACCTGGCCGCCGAGCGCACGGCGCTGAGCTACGCGGTCGGGGAGTGGGCTCGCGTCTGGCCGCTGGAGAGCCTGATCCGCTCGCTGGGCGCCTACTTCGTGCGTCGCCGGTCGCGCGACCGGCTGTACCGCCGGGTGCTGCGCCGCTATGTGGAGATCGCCACCGAGCAGGGCGTCACCCAGGCGGTCTTTCCGGAGGGCGGGTTGAGCCGCGACGGGCTGCTCCAGCCCCCCAAGCTCGGCCTGCTCGACTACATGCTGGCGGGCTTCGATCCGCAGGGGGAGCGCGACCTGGTGTTCGTCCCGGTGGGGATCAACTACGACCGGGTGCTCGAGGATCGCACGCTGCTGCTCGACGTGGAGCCGGGCGGCCGGCGGCGAGGCGCCGTCTCCGGCACCGCGGCTTTCGTGGCCCGCAACCTGCGGCTGCTGGTGCGCGGCCGCTGGTACCGTTTCGGCTATGCCTGCGTCGGTTTCGGCCGGCCGGTGTCGGCGCGCCGCTGGCTGGGCGAGCGCCGGTTGGACCCGCGGCGGCTCGAGCGCGGCGAGCGGTTCGCGCTGGTGGGCGAGCTGGCCGGCGAGCTGATGACGGCGGTCGGGCGCGCGGTGCCGGCTCTGCCGGTGGCGCTGGTCGCCCGGGTGCTGCTCGCCGACTCCGCGAGGTTCGTCAGCGAGCTCGAGCTCAAGTCCTCGGTCGAGCGGCTGATGCGGGCGCTGGAGGCGGCCGGCGGCCACGTCTACGTGCCGCGCGCCGACCGCGAGTACGCCCTCGACGTAGGGCTGCGGATGCTCCGGCTGCGCCGCCTGCTGGAGGAGCGTGACGGCCTCGTCCGGCCGCGGCGCAACGAGCTCGCGCTGCTGCGCTACTACGCCAACTCGCTGGCCCACCTGGAGCCGGAAGATGGGGAGCTGGAGGTTGGGGAGCCGGCGGACGGGGAGCCGGCGGACGGGGTCAGGACATGA
>JBFGNS010000139.1:0-11111 GCA_041574955.1 Thermoanaerobaculia bacterium
GCGGGAGCCGCCGCCAGCCGCTCGAGCTCGGGCGTCACGATCGGGTTGTAGACCACGCGCACCCGCGCTGGATCCAGCTTCAGGTGGTGCACCAGGTCGGCCTTGACGCCGGCGGAGACCGCGGTGATCTCGTCGGCCCGGCGGTAGAGCAGCCGTTTGGCGGCGAACAGCGCCAGCTTGCGGGGCGAGCGGCGGCCGCGGAACAGCAGTCCCCGCTCCGACAGCACCAGCCGGGCGCCGCCGCCCGCCAGCAGCCCGGCGAGCACCGCGATGATGTTGGTGCCGCTCGAGGTGGACAGCACGATGCCGGGGCGCCGCCGGCGCAGCACGCGGATCAGCGGCAGCCAGGCGGTCCACAGGCTGCGGGCCCCCAGCGCGTCGACCGGCACATCCGACGGCAGCTCTCCGAGCAGCTCGCCCTCGGCGCGCATCAGCGCCAGCGAGATCTCGAAGCGATCGCGCGGCAGCGCCGCCAGCAGGGTGAGCGTCACGCGGTCGGCGCCGCCCATGCCGAGTCCGGTGCGCACCACGAGCAGGTGGGCTCGGGGCGGGGCGCTCACAGACCGGCCATCACGCGGCGGGCGCGCGCCTCCCAGCTGTAGCGGTCCAGCAGGTCCCCGGCGGCGGCGGCGGCCAGCCGCTCCGCCAGCTCCGGCTCGGCCAGCAGCCGGTCGACCGCCGCCAGCCAGGCTGCCGGCTCGTCGGGCGCGACCAGCAGGGCGTTGCGGCCGTCCTCCAGCACCTCGCGCAGCACCGGCAGGTCCGACGAGACGATCGGCTTGCCGGCCGCCATGTACTCGAACAGCTTCATCGGCGACAGCCAGGCGCCGATGTCGGCGCGGTTGCCGGCCGCCATCACGCGGGTCTGATACGGCATGAGCAGAACGTCGAAAGCCCGGTAGTAGGCGGGCAGCTCGGCCGGCGGGACGAAGCCGTGGAGGGTCAGGTTGGCCGGCAGCCTGCGAGCGCGCCACGCCGCGAGGTGCTCGTCGCTGCCCCCCACCAGGTGGAAGCCTACCGTCGGCCGCTGCCGCGCCAGCTCGACGATCGTCTCGATGCCGCGTCCCGTGTAGAGGTGGCCGACGTAGCCGACACTGGGTCCGCCGCCGGTGACGCCGGCGGGTGGCGGGCGGTCCGCCGGCGGCGCGGGCAGCGGATCGGCGCCGTCGGGAGCGACCACCAGCTCGAGCTCTTGCGGCACCAGACCGCTAGCGCGCAGGTCGCGCGCCAGCGCCGATGACACCGCCACCAGGCGCCGCAGCGCACGGTAGGCGGTCACCCGGCGCAGCAGCCGGGCGGCCCACCAGCCGTCCGGAACCAGGTGCAGCTCGAGGACCAGCGGCAGGCCGTGGCGGGCGGCCAGTGCTGCCGCGGTGATGTCTCGCGCGTAGACCAGATCGACGTCGCCGCGGCGGCGACCGAGCAGCCGATCGACTTCCCAGGCGAAGCGCACGCCGCCCAGACGTGCCGCCGGCCGCGGCAGCTTGACCAGCTCGAACGCCGGCTCGACGCCGTAGAAGGCGAAGTCGTCTCCGACCGCCGGCTCCTGGCGCGCCGCGCACAGCTTGGTCGCCAGGGACACGCGGTGTCCGCGGCGCGCCAGAGCGGCGCACATCCGCATGACGTGGACGCTGCTCGCGCGGCGTGACGGTACGTAGGAGCCCGACAGGTAGAGGAGTCTCACCGTGGCGGCGCCCACAGCCGCGCTTCGGCGGCGTCGAACAGCTCGCTGGCGCCGTCGGTGAGGCGGTCGCCCCAGATCTCGCGCCGCCGCCTGTCGAGCTCCTCCTCGTCGAGCCGAGCCGCCTCCAGGACGCGCTCGACGACAACCTCTGGGGACTCGGCGAAGCCCGCCAGGCCGTCCTCGACGATGTCGTAGCCGTAGCTGAAGTCGGTGTGCAGCACTACCGCTGGACGCATCACCAGCGCCGCCTCGTACAGCACCGAGCTGTAGGTGCCGATCACCACGTCGCAGCGGGCGAACGACTCGTAGGTGGTGGCCGTGCGCACGATCTCGATGCGCCGGGCTGCGGCCGCCGGCAGCTCGGCGAAGCGCGGCCGCGGCTCCCCTGGACGCAGCTTGACCAGCAGCTGGACAGCGGCGTCGGCGAGCAGCCGCTCGAGGTAGCGGGCCACCTGCCGCCGCGAGGGCCGGGGCTCCGAGGCCAGCAGCACCCGTACCGGCTGCGGTGAGCGCCGGCGGCTGGCTCGGGCGGCGGCCAGCTGTTCGCCGGTGGGCGCGCGCAGCGGCCCGGTGGCGACCACCGAGCCGGCGTCGAGCAGGCTGCCGGCCAGCAGACGTTGGCGGAAGTAGCCGTTCCACACCCCGTAGAGGTCGAAAGTGTGTCGGCGGGCGTCGGCGAAGCCGTAGGCCATCAGCGTCGGGTGGTAGCGGTTGAGCAGGCCGTGCATGAAGCCCAGGCTGGGGATGCCGGCCAGCTTGCAGGCGACGACCAGCGGCGTCACGTGGCGCACGTCGTCGGGCAGCACGGCCCGGCGCACCTTGAGCCGCCGCAGCAGCGCCGCGTAGGCGCGGGTCTCGGCGGCCACGACGGCCGAGCGCCGCAGATGCCAGCGGGCGACCGCGGCCAGGAACTCACGGTCGCGGCTGTCGGGTACCCGGGCGGCGTCGATCGTGAACCGCGGCGGCGGTGCCGCCGGCGGCTTCGCCGCCAGCAGGCGCGCCGGCAGCTCCAGGAAGATCGCCGGCCGCCGGCGCCGCCACAGGTTGCGCCAGGCGCGGCTGAAGCCGTCGCGATAGCCGCTGAGGTGCAGGAACTCGGAAAAGCGGTAGCCGCGGTGGCGCAGCTCGCGGTAGACCGGGTCGAACCGGAAGTCGTGGCGCAGTCCGGGGCTCACGCTGTCGAGGATGAACAGCAGCGTGTCGCGCCCGAGCAGCCGGAAGGCGCCCGCCGCCAACACGGTTACCAGCAGCAGCCCGCTGCGGCTGACGGCGGCGCGCAAGCGGACCAGCCGCGAGCGGCCGGCACCGGCGGCCGCGCGGGTGGCGGTGGACGGCAGCTCGCGGGCGAGCAGCCGCCACGCCTTGTGCAGCTCCTCGGGCAGCCCGCCGGGCGGCAGCTCGCCGCCCGCCAGCAGTTCGTGGGCCAGGGCCCGATGCCGGAGGTAGGGCACCAGGATCCGCCACATCAGGTCTTCCTGGTGGAACCACCACGGCTCGAAGCCTTCCAGTCGCACCCGCGCCGACAGCCGCCGGCCGTCGGAGTCTTCGATCCGATTCAGGCAGCGGACCAGCTCGAGCGCCGCCGCGGTGTAGTCGCCGCCGGCGGCGGCGACGCGCGGCTGATGCTCCGCGGCGGCCGGCGGCGCAGCGTCTTGGCGGCTCAATCGGCCACTGCCTCGGCCGCGGCCGGGTCGTCGCGCCGGCGGTGGGCGTCCAGCCCGTCCGCGATCTCGAGCGTCAGCCGCATGGTCGACTCCGCCTCCTCCCAGGTCACCGGCTGCGGCCCCTTGCCGGTCACGTAGGCAACGAACAGCTCGACCATGCGGTAGTGGCTCGACCGTCTGGCCGGCCGGGCGCCGTCTCCGGCGCGGCGCCGCAGGCGGCGCAGCCGACCGCCGACCCGGCGCACGCCGAACGAGGCCAGGGTGCGGCTGCTCTTCACCCACGCCGCCAGCGGGTTGCGCTTGCGGGGCGGCGGCAGCCGGTCGATGCCGCCGGGCGCCAGTCGCAGAGCGCCGGCCGTGCCGCACACCAGCATCTGGCTGTAGGGCCGGGTGGCGGCGACCGACAGCCGTAGGCTGCAGGTCGCTCGGCCGTTGGTGAGCGTGGCGTGCAGCTCGTCGCACGGCAGCCGGGGCCAGCGGCGGTGGGTGTCGAGGGCGAGCAGCCGCACCAGCGACATCTCGCCGAGGAACTGATAGGCCAGGTACAGGTCGTGGGGTAGCGTCTCGCCCCAGCGCCCGCCGGGCAGGTCGTGCGCCCAGTAGTCGTCCTCGGCCAGCATCCGGTCGTCGCGTCCGCTGCCGATCCACACCCGCTCGACGTGGATCGGCTCCCCGATCTCGCCGTCCCGCACCCGGCGCGCCAGCTCGACGAAGCGCGGCTCGAGCTTCTGGTTGTGGACCACGGTCAGTCTGCCCTCGGCTTCGGTCTGCAGCTCGCCGAGCTGCATCAGCTCAGAGAGCGACACCACCATCGGCTTCTCGAGCAGCACGTGGCAGCCGGCGGCGAGCGCCTGACGCGCCTGCTCGAAGTGGAAGCGGGGTGGTGAGCAGATGGCCACGATGTCGGGCCGCCCGGCGGCCAGAGCCTCGCCCAGGGAAGCGTGGGCGCCGTCCGCGCCGATCTCCTGCGCGGCCCGCGCGGCCGCCTCCAGGTCGGGATCGCAGAATCCGACCACCTGGGTGCGGTCGAGCTGCTGGAAGTGGCGCGCCCGCAGCTCGAGCCCGGAGCGGCCGGCGCCCACCACCACGACCCGTAGGCGGCTCATGGCCTCACGACCCCGGCCTCGCGGCTCTCGAGCCGGGCCGGCGCAGCCAGCGCGCCGCCAAGCGGCGCAGCCGCCGCTCGAGCCGAGCGGTGGGTCGGCGATCGCGCTCGAGCAGGGTACGACAGCGCCGGACCCGGCGGATCACCGGCAGGAAGGTCTGCCAGTCGTGCCACACCAGGCCGCCGGCCGCGAGATACGGATCGAGCAGCGGGTGTCGCCGGGAGCTGAAGAAGACGCCGGTCGGTCCGTAGCTGCGCAACACGTAGCGGCGGTCGAAGCCCAGCACGGCGGCGCGCTCCCAGGCCCGGTCGAAGGCGCCGAGGGTCTGGTCCACGTTGTGCCACAGGCAGAGGCTGGCGTCGGTGAGGAACGGCAGGCAGCCCTCGAAGTCGGCCAGGGCGGCAGCGTCGGTGTGCTCGGCGTCGATGAACAGCAGGGAGAGCGGGCCGTCGAGCTGCGCCAGGGCTCGCGGCGTGTCGGCGGGACTGGTACCGCTCGACAGCCGCACGTTGGCGAGCTCGGCGTGGTCCGCGATCAGGCGCTCGCTCAGGCGGCGCGCACCGTGGGGATCGGCGCCCTCCTGCCAGTTGTCGATGCCGAAGACGCGACAGCCCGGGCCGGCCGCCAGCGCCAGCGCGAAGGTGGAAAGGCCGAAGGCGTGGCCGATGACGTAGGCCGTGCTCGGCGCGCTGAGCAGGCACAGGTCGTAGAACAGCCGGATCTCGTCCTCCCCGATCGACGAGCCGGTGGTGCTGCCCTCGCTGCCGGTCAGCACGTACCCCCAGGTCCAGCCGCCACCGCGAGCCGCCTTCTTCCTCGCCAGGGGCTGGCCTTCGTAGAGCGCCGCCAGGCGAGAGCGGTAGGCCGCCCAGCCGCCCAGGTAGCTTTCGAGTGCGGCACCGGGCGCCGCGGGCGCGGTCGCCTGCGGGGTGCCGAGCCGAGTGCTCGACGACCCCGCGCTACCGGTCTCGGAGGCCACCTTCAGGAGACCCCCAAAGGCGCTGCCGCGGCGGATCCGGTCTGCTTCGACCACAGCCGGCTGTACTCGCCGCTAGCCGCCAGCAGCTCGGCGTGGCTGCCCGTCTCGACCAGCCGCCCACTCTTGAGCACCGCGATGCGATCGGCACCGACCACCAGCTCGAGGTGGTGGGCGACCACCAGCCGGGTCCGACCCCGCCACAGTCGGTCGACGGCGCGGTTCACCGCCAGCGCCGAGGCGTGGTCGAGCTCGCTCGTCGCTTCGTCGAGGATCAGGATCTCGGGCTCGCTCAGCAGCGCCCGGGCGAGCGCGATGCGCTGCCGCTGGCCGCCCGAGAGCTGGCTCCCCTCGGTGCCGACCAGGGTGTCGTAGCCGTCGGGCAACCGGCGGATGAAGCCGTCCGCGAGGGCGGCGCGGGCGGCCGCCTCCACCTGTTCCGGGCCGATACCGGGCAGCCCCAGGGTGAGGTTGTCGCGCACCGTGCCGCTGAACAGGAAGGTCGCCTGGCTGACCACCCCCAGGCGACGGCGCCAGGAGGTCGGGTCGAGCTCGTCGAGCGCCACTCCGTCGACCAGGATGCGGCCGGCGGTCGGCGGGTGGAACCCCAGCAGCAGGTCGATGACCGTCGACTTGCCGGCTCCCGACTCGCCGACCAGCGCCACGGTCTCGCCCTTGCCGATGCGCAGCGACAGGTCGTGGACGGCCCACTCGCCGCGCCCGGGGTATCTCAGCGAGAGCTGCTCCAGCTCGACCGCCCGCTGCAAGCTCGTGAACCGGCGGCCGCCCGTCGCCTCCTCCTCCTCGCCCTCGCCGCCGGTGAGCAGCTCGACGATGCGCTCGACGAACGGCACCGAGTTGTGCATCCAACCCCAGTTCTTGTTGACGATCGAGAGCCGCGGCATCAGCCGGTAGAGGACGAACAGGAAGGTGGCGAAGCGGACCATCATGGAGCGGTCGGCGGTGCCGATCAGCAGGTAGCCGCCGGCCAGCAGCCCCCCGACGCCGAGCACCGCCAGGGAGTCGAGCAGCGGCGACAGGCTGGCCTGCCAGCCCATGCCGCGCCGGCGGTGGTCGACGCAGTCCGCGATGGTGGCGTCCATCCGCTCGATGGCATACGGCTCGCGCGCCAGCGCTTTGAGCACCCGGGCGCCGTTCAAGAACTCGACGGCCTGCTCCGCCAGCCGCACCAGGGCGCGCTTGTAGGCTCCCGCGACCCGGCGGATGCGGCGCACGATGGTGCGCAACGCGCCGGAGACGAGCAGCATGCCGATCACGCTGAGCACGGTGCCGGGGACCGACAGCCAGAGCAGCACCGCGGTGTAGGCGGCGAGCAGCAGTAGCTGCTCCAGCATCGTGTTGGCCTTCATCACCACCTGGCCGACGTAGTTGACCTGCTCGAGGTAGCTGGCCAGATCGCCCACCCTTTGGGAGCGCAGCCGGGGATAGGGGAACGCCATCAGCCGTCGGAAGATCGATCTCCGCACCTCGCCCTCCACCTCCGCCTGGAGATGGGCGGCGGCGAGATCGGCCCCGAGCCGCATCGCGCTGCGTCCGACCTGCGCCGCCACCGCGATCCCCACCAGCAGCAGGAACAGGCCGTCGGCGCCGAGCTGCTGGCGCCAGCCGTCCGCCAGCGACCCGAGCGCGCCGTAGTGGGCCGCGAGCGGACCGCTGTCGGGCTGCCCCAGGCTCTGCAGCGCGAGCGCGAACAGGCCCATGGTGAGGCCCTCGAGAGCCGCCGCCGCCAGGCTGCCGCCCAGCACCGCAGCGGCCACGACGCGGTGGCGGCCGATCAGAGCCAGCACGAACCGGCGGCTCGACCGGTTCAGGAACGAGTGCCCGCCGGACATGCGCCTAGTCTACTCAAGCGCCGCCGGCCTCAGGGAGCGCAGGAAGCCTTCGAGGCGACCTGCCACCTTGTCCCAGGCGAGCTGCTCGACGGCCTGGCGGCGCGCCTGCCGGCCGAGCCGGCGCCGCAGCCCGGGGTCGGTCAGCCGGCGCAGCGCGGCGGCGAGCGCGGCGGGGTGGTTCGGGGGCACCAGCAGTGCGCTGGCTCCGGGAGCTACCGCGCGGCCCGCCTCGCCAACGTCGGTGACCACCACCGCCCGCCCCAGGGCCAGGTACTCGGACAGCTTCGACGGGTAGTTGAGGCCGGCCGCCCTGCCGCGGCGGCGCGGCACCACCAGCACGTCGCACCCGGCCAGCAGCTCGGGAACCCGCGCGTAGGGCACCGGTCCGGTGAGGGTCTGGTGGCCGCCGAGCCGCTGCTCGATCCGGCGGCGCAGCCCGTCGACGGCGTCGACGTCGCCGATCAGGAGGAAGCGGAAAGGCTCACCCGCGGCGAGCAGCCGCTCGGCGGCGGTGAGCAGGTCCCCGATGCCGTGATAGGAGCGAAAGCTGCCGGCGTAGCCGACCGTCACGCTGTCCGAGGGTGGCGGTTCGGGGGCGTTGAACAGCTCCGGATCGACGCCGCCCAGCAGCAGCAGCGCCGGTTTGCCCAGACGCTCGACCCGCCGGCGCAGCGGCTCGCTGACCACCGTGAAGCCGTCCAGCTGTCGCAGCGTGCGGCGCTCCAGGAGCTTGCCCGACACTAGGCCGGCGAGCCGGCGCGAGGCGGGGCGCTGGCGGTCCTCGAACTTCTCCCACGCAGGGTCGCCGTGCAGGTCGGCGACACGCAGCGTCCGCGCCGCCGGCACCAGCCGCGCCAGGTCGAACGCCCCCTTGTGGGTATGGCCGTAGACCACGTCGGGCGCCAGCTCGCGCACCGCGCGCTCAAGGGCCGGCAGGGCCGAGTCGAGCGACGGGATCGGCCGGTGGCCGAGCCCCAGCCGGGGCTCGATCTGGGTCGTCGGATCGCGGCTCAGCAGGGTCACGTCGACGCCCGGCCGGCGGGCCAGAGCGACGGTCAGGTTGCGGCAGCGCAGCGGCGTGCCCCGGTCTTCGAGTGCGCGACCGCGGAAGTGGACCAGCACCTTCACCACAGGGCTCTCCAGCGGCAGCGTCGGAGGGGAGGCATGCCGCCCGATGCTATGCTCGGCCGCCCGTGGCGGCAACGCAAACCACCCGCAGCTAGCCCGACCTTCTCACCGAGCCGCTGCTGCGCGTCCGGAGGCACCTGAATCTGCACGCCTTCCCTTGTGCGGGCATCCTCAACGTGGTTCGAGTACGCCTGCGGTGCCCTCCGGCGGAGAGTCGTGGATCGTCAGGCAGCTGCGGCCGCTCGCCGAGCGGCTCGGTGACTAGGTCAGGCTAGTGGCTTCCGAAGCCATCTCGGTCGTCCAGCTCGCCTCGTCGAACGGTCGCGGCGGCGCTGCGCGGGTTGCTCGCGAGCTGCTCGACGGGCTGGAGGCGCGCGGTCACCGGGCGCGGCTCCTGGTGGGCCGCAAGAAGGGCGACGACCCGCGGGTGAGCGAGCTTTTCGACGGTCCCGTCAACCGCCTGCTGAGCCGGGCCGCCGGCCGCAACCTCCGCCGCGCTCTGCACCGCAGGCTGATGCCGCTGATCGCCAACGACATCGCGTTGCTGCCGGGAAGGCGGCTGGCGCGGCGGCCCGAGCTGCGGCAGGCCGACCTGATCCACGCCCACAACCTGCACAGCGGCTTCTTCAATCTGAAGGCGCTGCCTTCTCTGGCGCAGCGCTGGCCGGTGGTGTGGACGCTGCACGACATGTGGCCGATCACCGGCTACTTCGTGCACGCTTTCGACTGTCCCCACTGGCCGGTCGGGGGCTGCGACTGCCGGCTGCCCAACAGCCTGCCGCCGCACGCCTGGAACAACAGCCGTCACCTGTGGCAGCTCAAGCGGCGGATCTACGCGCGGTGTGAGCTTCACCTGGTGGCGCCCTCCGAGTGGCTGGCGGAGCGCGTGGCGGGCAGCATGCTGCGCCATCAGCCGCTGCGGGTGGTGCCCAACGGCGTCGACACCGAGAAGCTGCGGCCGGCCGACCGGGCGGCGGCGCGGCGCCGCCTGGGGCTGCCGCCCGACCGGCCCGTGCTGCTTTGGGTGGGCAGGGGCGGAGCGCGCAACCCGTGGAAGGGGTGGCGGCACCTCGAGCGGCTGGTCGAGGGGTGGGTGGACGAGCCGGCGCTGTTCCTGGTGGTCGGCAGCGATGGGCCGCCGCGGGCCAACGTCCACGCGGCCGGGGTGGTCGACGACCCCGGCCGGCTCTCGGACTGCTACAACGCCAGCGACGCGCTGCTCTACCCCTCGCTGGCGGACAACTGCCCGTTGACCGTGCTCGAGGCGATGGCTTGCGGCCTGCCGGTGGTGGGCTTCGCCACCGGCGGCATCCCGGAGCTGGTGGTCGACGGCGAGACCGGCTATCTGGCGCCGAGCGGCGACACCACCGAGCTGGAGCGCTGCCTGCGCCGGTTGCTGGCTCTCGATCCGCCGGCGCGTGGCGCAATGGCGGCGGCGGCTCGCCGGCGCGCGGTGACGCGGTTCGGCCTGGACCGCATGGTGGAGAGCTACGTCGAGCTGTACCGCGAGCTGTTGGCGTGACGGCGCCCCGCCTGAACGCCCGGGACCGTCTTCAGCCGCCGCGCAGGCTCGCCGCCAGCTCCTCCAGCACGGCGTCGAGCGGGCGGCTGATCTGCCACTCGGGATAGTCGGTCCTGAGCCGCCGCAGGTTGCTGATGTAGCAGACGTGGTCTCCGCGCCGCGGCTCTTCGAGGTACTCGGTTTGCGGCCGGCGCCCGAGCAGCTCGCCGAACCGGTCGAGCGCCTCGACCACCGAGATGCTGTTGGCGCGGCCGCCTCCCAGGTTGTAGACGGCGGCGGGCCGCGGGTTGTCGTGGAACGCCTCGATTGCGGTGCAGACGTCGAAGCTGTGGATGTTGTCCCGCACCTGCTTGCCCTTGTAGCCGAAGATCCGGTAGGTGCGGCCCTCGGACACCGCCTTGGCGACGTACGCCAGGAAGCCGTGCAGCTCGGCGCCCGAGTGGTGCGGCCCGGTGAGGCAGCCGCCGCGGAAACAGACCGTCGGCATGCCGAAGTAGCGTCCATACTCTTGCACCATCACGTCGGCGGCGAGCTTGGATGCGCCGAACAGGCTGTGGGTCGAAGCGTCGATGCGGCAGCTTTCGTCGATGCCGTCGCGGCGCTTTGGGTCGGCGAAGTCCCAGCGGGTAGCGAGCTCCACCAGCTCGAGCTCGTTGGGTGCGTCGCCGTAGACCTTGTTGGTGCTCATGAAGACGAACGGCGCGTCGGGACACGATCCGCGCGCTGCCTCGAGCAGGTTGAGCGTGCCGACCGCGTTGACCTCGAAGTCCTCGAACGGCATGCGGGCGGCCAGGTCGTGCGAGGGCTGGGCGGCGCAGTGCACGATGAGCTGCGGCCGGCAGGCCGCCACCAGCTCGGCGACCCCCTGCCGGTCCCGCACGTCCAGCTCGTGGTGCTCGAAGCGGCGGGTCTCTCGCCGCAGCCGCTCGAGGTTCCACCGCGTGTCGCCATCGGCGCCGAAGAACCGGCGCCGCATGTTGTTGTCCACCCCGTCGACCCGCCAGCCGCGGCGGTCGAAGTAGGTCACCGCCTCCGATCCGATGAGGCCGCTGCTGCCGGTGACGAGAGCGCGTGGGCTGGCGGCGGCACCCATGGGCGGCCTCAGCCGGCGAAGAAGTCGGCGATGGCCGCCACCACGCGTCGCTGCGCCTCGCTCCCCAGCTCGGGGTAGATCGGCA
>JBFGNS010000140.1:0-11076 GCA_041574955.1 Thermoanaerobaculia bacterium
CACCAGCAGCGGGATGAAGCGGTAGTTCCAGGTGCCGTAGAAGACCAGGCTGGCGACGACGATCAGCCAGACCCGCGGCCGCCGGCGCAGGAAGACGAAGCCGTACAGAGCGACGAAGGCGACGAAGAAGACATAGAAGATGGGGGTGTTGAAGATCATCCGGGGATCCCGCGTGCGCGCCCCTCACGGCGGTTGGACCTGACGGTCCGCCTGAACCAGGCGTTGCGGCTCCCTACGAGGCTCGCCGCACTTTGTTTCGCGGTCTGGGGCGCCGGCCGCGCTCGTCACCCGCCGTCGCCGACCGCCGTCAGCGGCGAAAAGCAGTATCCTGCCGCCGGTGAAGTACCTCCTGCTGGCCGCGATCCTGGTCGCTCTCGTCATCACCTGGCGGCGCCGCGGCGCGCGCGCGGCCGGTGCGGTGGGCGCCACTCAGTTGACGCCGCCGGTCGAGATCGTGATCGACACGACACCCGACTCGCCGGTCGGGTTCGGTTACAAATCGCTCTGGCTGGCGATCCGCACCGACGACCCCGAGGCGGTGGTCGAGGCGCTCGGCAGGACCGGCTTCGAGCGCGCCAACTGGCGCACGGGGATCCTCGCCGCCCAAGCCGACGCGGTTTTCGTCACCCCGGCGGTGGACGGCTGGGTGCTGGTCGTCGACCCGGAGCTGCCCAACCTCGGGCACCCGCCCGACGAAGAGCGGTGGCGCGCCCGGCTCGCGCCGCTCGCCGAGCGGTTCCCGGACGTCCAGTACTTCGCCAGCCACCGGGTGGTGGACTACCACGCTTGGGCCAGGTTCGAGAACGGCGAGCTGATGCGCGCCTACGCCTGGCTGGGCGAGCGGGGCGAGACCCTGACCGACTTCGGCAACCCGACCGCTGCCGAGATCGAGCTCGGGCAAGACTTCGTCGACAGCCGCTCGCCCGAGGCGCAGGACGACGGGTTCTGGGACCGCGACGACCTCGCGTTTCCAAGCGAAGACGACGTCATGAACGTCGCCGGCCTGTGGAGCGTCGATCCGACGACGCTCGACGAGCGCGGCGGCCAGCCCGGCCTCGGCTGGCTCAGGCGGTAGGGCGGTCGATGGCCTTCGACCGCCTGCGGGAGGCGCTCGAGGTGCTGCGCTTCCGGCACATGGTCTGGTGGGGCAGGGTCAGCTTGAGGCTGACGTTCTTCCGCGCACGGCTGCGCGGCCTGCCCCGCCGGGCAAGGATGCGGCTCGGGCTGTCGCCGCGCAAGCGGCGAGCATCGGTCTACTGGAACCCATCCTCGGGAGGCTGGGTGATCTGCCCCAGCGGCGTCGATTCGTTCGGCATCGGCCACGAGCAGAGCGAGGACCAGGTCGAGCTCGAGGCGCAGAGCGAGCCCGACGAGGTGAGCGCGGCGCTGCGCGCCGCGCTCGCCGCCAGCCGTTACCTGGGGTCTCCACCCGAACCGATGTCGGCCCGCGAGTGGCGGGCGCGCATCGGCCACCACCTGCTGGTGAGCGCGCTCCAGGTCGGCGGCAGCCTGCGCCTGAGCGGCTGGCGCCGCGTCGGCCGCGACGGCAAGCGCTACTACGAGCCGATCCAGGAGCTCGCCGGCAGTCTGGCAGCCGACGCGCCACCGGCGGCGGTCTTCGCGCTGCTGCGGGAGCTGCTCGACCGGGTGGCCGAGCTCGACCCGGCGGCGGCCGGCTAGCCGGCGGCGCCGGCCAGCTCGAGCATCGCCCCGACCGCCGCGTCGATCGCCGCTTCGATGGCGGCGTCGTAGTCGACCACCGCGCCGTGGCTGCCGGGCTGGCTGATCGCCGGGCAAATCGTGCCGGCGCGGTAGCCCAGGGCCCCAGCGAGGTGGAACAGCAGGCTCGACTCCATCTCCATGTTGAGCACCCGCCGCCGGCCGACGCGCAGATCGGACAGCCGGCCCTTGATGTCGGGCACGGTGTTGTCGAGCCCGTGGACGTAGCGGCTCGAGGCGCCGAAGAACCCCGGCGCCGAGACCGTCACGCCGGAGGCCCAGGGGACGCCGCCGTCCTCGGCGTGGCGCACCAGCGCGGCGTGCACCTCCGGCGAGGCGCGCGCCGCGTAGGCCCTGAGGAAGCCGGCGAAGCGCGATTCGGGCGACACCGCCTCGTCGATCAGCAGCTGGACGCCGCGCTCGAGCAGCTCCACCACCGCGTCGGCCGCCGGCGCCTCGTAGAACGGCCCGGTGCTGTCGAACCCGACGGCGTACTCGGCGATGCACAGGGTGCCGGCGGCGACGTCGGGCTGGACACCGCCCGAGGTGCCGACCCGGATCAGGTCGAGCGGCGCAGCGCCCGCGCGCGCCTCCCCGGTAGCGAGGTCGATGGCGTGCGCCGCGTGCAGCTCGACCAGCGCGATCTCGACGTTGTCGGTGCCGATCCCGGTACCGACGACCGTCATCGCGACGCCCCGGCAGCGCCCGGTCAAGGTCACGTATTCGCGGTGCCGGACCTCGTGCTCCACCGTCTCGAAGCGTGCCGCCACCTTCTGCGCGCGCGCCGGGTCCCCCACCAGGAAGACGCTCCGCGCCACCTCCTCCGGCCGCACCCCGAGGTGGTACAGCCTCCCACCGGTGGTGATGATCTCCGACTGCTGGGGCACGGTCTGCTCCATGGTCTCCCGCGGACGGCCGAGACCCGGCCGGGTTGCCTCAGCGCTGCAGCATACTGGGCTTGGGGGCCTGGGGGCTTGAGGGCTCCGGCACCTCGTCGGGAGGGAGCGTCAGCCGGCGGGGGCCCGGGCGGAGCGACATCACCCTCGCCTTTGGAGCGCAGCCCGGGCCACCGACGGCCAAGCGACCGGGCCCTGCCGCCGACGCACCTGCCACGCCTCCTCGCCCACCGGCGCTGAGATCCCTCGCTGCGCTCGGGATGACAGGTGGGGGGAAACGCCGAATGCAGGCAACACGGAGGAAGCGCCAGCCGGCGGGGGCATGGCGCTCCACCCGTCGAGGTGGGGCCAGAGGGATCGACGACGGCTACGATGAAGGCTTGTAACGGCCCGCGGCCGCGAGCTCCGTGGTGCGCGATGCCCCACTGTGTACCTTTTCGGTCGCTTTTGCGTAGTCAGGTGAAGAGGGGCCGTCTTCATCTCCTCCAGGAGGGTTTGCCATGTTCGATGCTCGCGTCTCGCACCTCGTCAGAACCCTGACGCTCGCTCTCGCCGTCGCGCTGCTGGCGGCAGCCGTACCGGCCGCCGGCCAGCAGGAGGTGACCAACCCCGCCAAGGCGCCCAAGCCGCCGGAGACGATCCAGCTCGAGGAGCTGTGGCGGGTCGGCGGCTACGACGACGAGGACGTGCTGTTCGGGGTGATCACCGACATCATCGCCGGCCGCGACGGCAACTTCTACATGCTCGACTCGCAGCTCAACGAGGTCCAGGTCTACTCGCCCAAGGGCGAGCACCTGCGCACCATCGGCCGCGAGGGCGAGGGCCCCGGCGAGTTCCGGGTGGCGTTCAACCTGCTGCTGCTGCCCAACGGCAACATCGGCGTGCTGCAGGCGTTCCCCAGCAAGATCATCGGCCTGACGCCCGACGGCAAGCCGGCCGACAACTTCGAGCTGCCGGCGCGCGACGACGATACCGGGTTCAAGGTGCTGTTCCAGGCGAGCAACGCCGGCGACCAGCTGGCGATCGTCTACGGCTTCAACCAGCCGGCCGAGAACGGCTTCACCCAGCGCAGCGTGCTGTCGCTGTTCGGCCCCGACGGCGGCAACGAGCGCAAGATCTACAGCCAGGACGCGACGATGAACGCCGCCGAGCCCAAGATCACCGAGATCGAGTGGGACACCTTCCGCAACCGCTGGACCTCGGGCCCCGACGGCCGGGTCTACTCGGCGGTCACCTTCGGCGACTACAAGATCAACGTCTGGGGCCCGGACGGCAAGCTGATGCGCTTCGTCAGCCGCGACTACCCGCCGCACAAGCGCACCGCCGAGGAGTCCAAGCGCATCCTCGACATCTACAAGGGCTTCACGCGCCAGATCCCGATCCCCAACATCAAGTACGAGGTGGAGGAGAACTGGAACCCGGTGCAGACGATCAACGCGCGCGACGACGGCACGCTGTGGGTGCAGACCAGCCGCGGCAGCTGGGGGCTGCCCAAGGGCGAGATCGCGCGCTACGACGTGTTCGACAACAACGGCAAGCTGAGCCGCCAGGTGGTGCTCAAGGGCCAGGGCAACTCCGAGAAGGACGGCATCTTCATCGTCAAGGACCGGCTGTTCGTGGTCACCGACTGGCTGGACGCGCTGATGGCGCTGCAGGGCGGCGCCGGCTCGGCCGAGGAGGCGGACGAGGAGGCCGAGCCGATGGAGATCATCTGCTACAAGCTGCCGTGAGCGGGTGCCGACGATGGAATCCGGTCCACCAGGCGGCCTGATGCAGAGACTCGCCCGCCCCCGCCTCGCCGACTGGCGCGCGGCGCTGGGCCTGGCCCTGCTGCTATCGCTGCCGCTGTCCGGCTGCGGGGCGGAGGATCCACCGACCGACGGTGAGCCGGCGGCCGCGGAGGCGGGCGCGGAGGCGGGCGAAGGGACCGAAGAGGCGGCGGCTGACGAAGAGGCCGCCGAAGAGGGCGAAGAAGAGGGCGAAGGCCGCCGGCGGCGCGAGTCGACCACCACGGTGCGCACCGCGCCCGTCGTGCGCCGCGACCTGGTGCTGCCGGTCAAGGCCGAGGGCCGGGTGCGGGCGCGCCACGCCAGCGACATCAAGTTCGAGCGCGTCGGCCGCGTCGACCGGATCTACGTGAGCGAGGGCCAGCGGGTACGCCGCGGGCAGGTGCTGGCGCGGCTCGACGACCGCGAGCTGCGCCTGGCTCTCGAGGAGGCCAACTCGCGCTACCTCCAGGGGCTGGCCCAGCTGGCGGTGGAGGAGGACAAGCACCGCGGCGGCGCCAACGCCGAGCGCTCGCTCGAGCGCCAGCGCGCCGAGCTCGAGCGGCGCGAGCAGGCCGGCGAGATCAGCCGCGAGGAGCGGCTCGACCTGGAGCTCGAGCTGGGCATGGCGGCGGTGCGCGAGGGCGCCTACCGGCGCGAGCTGCTCGAGGTGCGTAGCGGCGTCGCCGCGGCGCGCGCCGACGCCGCGCGCCTCAAGATCGAGCTCGAGCGCACCGAGGTGCGGGCGCCGTTCGCCGGCGTGGTCAGCGGCGTCGACCTGAGCCCGGGCGAGAACGTGCAGGTCGGGCAGATCCTCTGCCGGCTGGTCGACGACGTCAACGTCGAGGCGGCGGTAGGCGTGCTCGAGAGCGATCTGGCGGTGGTCGAGGTCGGCAAGCCGGCGCTGCTCGAGGTGCCGGCGCTGGGCCGGACCATCCCGCTCACCGTCGACGTCGTCGACCCGGAGGTCGCCAGCGACAGCCGCACCTGCCGGGTGCTGCTGCGGCTGCGCGGCGACGAGCAGCGGGTCAAGCCGGGCATGTTCGTGCGCGCAGCGATCGCCGGCGAGGTCTTTTCCGACCGCCTGCTGGTGCCGCGCACGGCGATCGTCACCCGCGACGGCCGGCCGGTGGTGTTCAAGGTCGAGGACGGCCGCGCCCTGTGGGTCTACGTCCAGCTCGGCCGCCAGAACGACCAGCTGGTCGAGATCGAGCGCATCGACCAGGGCGGGCCGCTCGATCCGGGCACCCCGGTAGTGGTCGACAACCACCTCACCATGACCCACAACGCCAAGGTCAGGGTGCGGGAGACGGTCGAGGTGCCCGACCCGTGGGGCGCCACCGCGGCGCCGGGGGACGGCTAGGCCGCGGCCCGGCCCGGCCCCGGCAGGCAGTCGATGCTACGCACCGCCCTCGAGCGGCCGATCGCGGTCAGCATGCTGTTCGCGGCGCTGCTGCTGGTCGGCGGCCTGAGCTACTCGCGGCTGGCGGTCGATCTGCTGCCATCGATCGTCTATCCGCGGCTCACCGTCCTCACCGTCTACGAGGACATCCCGGCCGAGGACCTGGAGCGGCTGGTCACCCAGCGGCTGGAGGAGGCGATCACCGCCCAGACCGGGGTGAGGAACGTCTTCTCGCGCACCCGCGAGGGCGTGTCGATCATCACGGTCGAGTACGAGTGGGGCACGCAGATGGACTTCGCCAACCTCCATCTGCGCGAGGCGGTCGATCGGGTGGCGTTTCGCGAGGACTTCCCCGACGCCGCCGACCGGCCGGTGATCCTGCGCTGGGACCCCAGCTCGCGGCCGATCAGCATCCTGGTGCTCGAGGGCAGCGGGCGTCTGGCGGCGCTCACCGAGTTCGCTCGCGAGGTGGTCAAGCCGGCGCTCGAGCAGGTCGACGGCATCAGCCGGGCGGAGGTGGTGGGGGGCGCCGACCGCGAGATCCTGGTCGAGCCCGACGCCCGCAAGATGGCGGTCTACGGCATCGACGTCGAGGATCTGCGGCGGGCGCTGGTGCGGTCGAACATCTCGTTTCCCGGCGGCAAGGTCAGGCAGGGGCCGCTCCACCTGAGCTTGAGGATCGACGGCGAGTTCGAGCGGCTGGACGACATCGCGGCCACCCACGTCGGGCTGGCCGGCGGCTCGCCGGTGCGGGTCGCCGACGTGGCGCGGGTGGTCGACACCGTCAAGGAGCCCGAGGGGATGACCCTGCTGGGCGACCGCACGGTGGTCTCGATGCTGATCTACAAGGAGCCCGAGGCCAACACCCTGCTGGTGTCCGAGGCGCTCGACGAAGCCCTGGCGGTGGTGTCGGACGACTACCCGGACTTCGGCTACGAGTTCGTCTACCGCGACGCGTCGCACGTGCGGGCGTCGTTCGAGGGACTGGTGCAGGCGCTGCTGCTCGGCGGCGCGCTGGCGATCGCGGTGCTGTTCGTCTTTCTCGGCGACCTGCGCAGCCCGTGGGTTGTGGGGCTCGCCATCCCGGTGTCGATCGTCATCACCTTCGGCCTGCTCTACTTCGGCGACGTCAAGCTCAACCTGATGAGCCTGGGCGGGCTGTCGCTGGCCGCCGGCATGCTGGTCGACAACTCGATCGTGGTGCTCGAGAACATCAACCGCCACCTGGCGCTGCGCCGCGGCACCGCCCCCCCAGCCGCGCCCGACTCGCCGCTGACGCCCTCCGGACGGCGGCGGCAGGTGGCGCAAGCCGCCTACCAGGGCACGCGTGAGATGGCGCGTCCGGTGGTGGCGGCGAGCCTCACCACCATCGCGGTGTTCTTCCCGGTGGTCTACGTGCCGGGCATCGCCGGGGCGTTCTTCCGCGACCAGGCGCTCACCGTCACCTTCTCCCTGCTGGTTTCGATCGGCGCGGCGCTGCTGCTCCAGCCGGTGCTCTCGGCGCGCATCCTGCGCGCCCGCGAGCGCGGCCCGCGCGGGCTGTTCCGCCTGTTCGCCCGCGGGCTCGAGCGGATCCACGACCTCTACCACCCGCTCCTGGTGCGAGCGCTCAGGCGGCCGCTGCCGCTGCTGGTGGTGACGCTGCTCGGCGTGGCAGCCGCCGGCTGGTGGGGGCTCGGGCTCGAGCGCAGCTTCCTGCCCCAGCGCAGCCTGGGCGACGTGCGGCTCGATCTCGAGCTGCCCGCCGGCACGCCGCTCGAGCAGACCGCGGCCGAGGTGGCCGAGCTGGCCGATTTCATCGAGCGGCAGCCGGGCGTGCGCGCGGTCTTCAGCCAGGTCGGCCAGACCGAGCGCACGCTCGCCGCGGTGCAGGAGTACACCGCCCCCAACACCGCCCGGGTGCGGGTGATCCTGGAGCCGGGCCGCGGCGCCTGGGAGCGCGGCGAGCGGCTGCGCGCCACCATCGCCGAGCGGCTGGCGTCGAGCGCTGAGGTCGCCTACGCCTTCCGCGAGGAAGGCATCGGGCTGGGCGAGATCCTCGGCACCGGCGGCGCCGAGCTCGCCCTCGGGGTGGTCGCCGAGCTGCCGCGGGCGGCGCTCGACGCCGCCGCCGACCTGCTGGTCGAGCTGCGCGGCGTCGAAGGGCTGGTGGATCTGCAGATGGACCGGGTGCTCGGCACCACCAACGTGGTGGTGAGGCTCGACCGCGAGGAGATCCTGCGCCGCGGCCTCGACCCCGACCGCCTGGCGCGCGAGCTGCAGGCGCGGGTGGCGGGCATCGAGGCGACCTTCTTCAACGAGATCGACCAGCGCATCGACATCGCCATCCGCCTGCCGCTCGACGAGCGGCGCGACCTGGCCGCCGCGCTGTCGGCCTCGATCCCGCTGGCCGGCGGCCAGACGGTGCCGCTGGCCACCTTCCTCACGCTCGAGGAGGAGCGCCCGGTGCGCGAGCTCAAGCGGCGCAACCAGCAGCGCTGGGTCACGATCTCGGGCAACCTCGAGGGCAGGAGCCTCGAGAGCGCCTGGCGCGAGACCGAGGCGATCGCCGAGCGCATCCTGCCCGGCGGCGTGCAGCTGGTCGAGGAGGGCGAGCGGCAGGAGATGGCGCGCTCCTTCCGCGACCTGGGGCTGGCGATGCTGCTGGCGATGCTGCTGGTCTACATGATCCTGGCCGGCCAGTTCGAGTCGTTCCTCGATCCGCTGCTGATCGCGGCGGTCATCCCGATCGGGCTGGCCGGCTCGGTGGTGGCGATCGGCGCCACCGGCGGCAGCATCAACGTGCTGTCGCTGATCGGCGCCTTGGCGCTGCTCGGCATCGCGGTCAACGACGCCATCGTCAAGGTGGACACCATCCGGCGGCTGCGCTCCGAGGGGATGGCGGGTCCGGCGGCGGTCCTCGAGGCCAGCCGGCTGCGGCTGCGGCCGATCCTGATGACCAGCGCCACCACCGTGCTGGCGATGGTGCCGATGGCGATCGGCCTGGGCAGCGGCGAGCAGCTGCAGCGGCCGCTGGCGATCACCATCATCGGCGGCCTGACGCTGACCACCCTGCTGACGCTGTTCGTGACGCCGACCCTCTACCGGCTGGCGCACCGCATCGAGCCGCCGCCCGCCGACGCATGACCCGCTTCTTCGTCCGCCATCCGGTCACCACCTGGATGATCTTCCTCGCCTTCGCGGTGCTAGCGGTCTACGCCATCCCGCGCATCGAGATCGAGGCGCTGCCCGAGGTCGACCTGCCGTCGCTGACCGTGACCACGCGCTGGCAGGGCGCCTCGCCCAAGGCGGTGCAGCGCGCCCTGACGCGGCCGATCGAGGAGGCGGTCAGAAACGTCCACGGCGTCGAGTCGGTCAAGTCGACCAGCCGGGCGGGCGAGTCCCAGGTCGAGGTCGAGTTCCGGCGCGAGGTCGACCTCGACTTCGCGCGCCTCCACCTGAGCGAGCAGCTCGGCGCCATCCGGCGCGACCTGCCGCTCAACGCCAGCCCGCCGCTGGTCGTGCCGTTCGTGCCCGAGGAGTTCGAGACCCAGCAGTTCTTCACCTTCAGCGTCGAGTCGCCGCTCGAGCCCAACGAGCTCAGGGAGCTGGGCGAGAAGTGGATCGTGCCCCAGGTGCTGGCGGTCGACGGCGTCGCCGACGCCCAGGTGCGGGGTGGCGCACGGCCGCTGGTCGAGATCGCGCTCGACCGCCAGCGGCTCGATCTGTACCGCATCACCGCCGACCAGGTGTTCGCCGCGGTCGACCGGCTGGACGAGCTGGCGGGCGCCGGCGCGGTGCGCGACGGCGGCCTCGAAAAGCTGGTGGCGCTGCGCGAGCCGGTCGACCTCGCCCGCATCGAGAGCGCCGTCGTGGGCTACCGCGGCGGCCGCGCCTACACCCTCGCCGAGCTGGGCGAGGTGCGCGCCTCGTTCGAGGACCCGTCCTACTTCGTGCGCGCCAACGGCCGCAACGTGATCCAGGTGCAGGTCGAGAAGCGCAGCGGCGGCAACTCGGTCGGCGTCAGCCGCGACCTGCGCCGGGCGCTACCGAGGATCGCCGAGCGCACCCCCGCCGAAGTGGTGCTGCGGGTCGACGAGGACGAGGGCCGCGAGCTCGAAGACAAGCTGCGCGAGCTGGTCGGCCGCTCGCTCGCGATCCTGGTGCTGCTGTTCCTGCTGCTCGCCTTGAGCCTGCGGCAGGTGCGGCTGACCGCCATCGTAGTGGCCTCGATCCTGTTCTCGCTGGTGATCTGCCTGAGCCTGTTCTACTTCCTCGAGCTGTCGGTCAACTTCATCACCATCAGCGGGCTGACCATCTGCTTCGGCATGCTGCTCGACAACAGCATCCTGGTGCTGGACGCCGTGCACCGGCGCCTCGAGGGGCTCGAGCGGGCGGCGCGCGACGGCCTCGACCGGGCGGCGCGCGCGCGCGTGGCGGTCGAGACCATCATCGCCGGCACGCGCGAGGTGCTGTTCCCGATCCTCGCCACCACCGTCACCACCATGGTGGCGTTCCTGTCGTTCATCTTCCTGTCGGGCCGCCTGGCGCTCTACTACGTGCCGCTGGCGGTGTCGATTGCCACCGCCATGTTCGCCTCGGTGTTCGTCGCCTTCGGCTGGATCCCGGTGGTGCTGAACCAGCTCTGGGTGCCGCGGCTGCTCGCCCGCCAGGGCACCGGCGAGCGCGGCGTGGGCGAGCGCGAGATCGAGCGCTACGTCGACGAGCTGCCGGATCTGACCGCCAAGCCGCGCGGCCTCGAGCGCGCCATCGGCTGGAACCTGCTGCTCTGGCCGCTGCTGGTGCCGGCGCTGGCGGCGCTCTTCTACTGGGGCGCCACGGTCTACCAGGACGACGTCGTCAAGGGCGGCTTCTTCCGCATGCCCGAAGACGACAAGCTGATCTTCTTCATGCGCATGGCCGAGGGCACCGACGTCGAGGTCACCTCGGAGACCATGCTGCGGTTCGAGAGCCGGCTGCTGCCGATCCACGACGGCGCCGAGATGCGCGCCACGGTGTTCGGCAACCGGGCGTACATGGAGGTCGAGTTCGACGACTACCTGCTGACCACCGGCATCCCGCTGCTCTACCGCTCGCTGCTGGTCGAGCTGGCCGACGTCACCGGCGGCACCGCGATCTACATCTCGGGGTTCGACGAGTCGCCGTATCTCAAGGGCAACCTGGGCGGCTCGGCGCTCAACTCGCTGGTCAAGATCACCGGCTACAACTCGAAGCGGCTGACCGAGATCGCGGAGCTGACGGTGAGCCGGGTGGAGCGCAACCGGCGGGTGCGCAACCCGCGCATCACCGGCTC